>JBIOTT010000162.1:0-11849 GCA_044866195.1 Gemmatimonadales bacterium | reverse complement strand
GTGGACTTCGTGGATCCCGTGGTGCAGCTTCCCGGCCGGGCCATTGCGGTGAAGGCGAAAGTCTCCAACCCCAGACGGGAGCTGCAGGCCGGCATGTTCATCGATGCTCGCCTCGCGACCGATGTGCGGCCGGCGGCGGTCGTCGTGCCGGAGGATGCGGTACTCCCGCTCCAAGGCGCGAGCTTCATCTGGGTGGCCAAGAACGGCAAGGCGACCCGCCGGGAGGTCGAGCTCGGCGTGCGAACCCCCGGCTGGGTGGAGGCGAAGAAAGGCATCGAGCGCGGCGACCTCGTCGTCGTGGGTGGGCAGGAGCGCCTCTCGGAGGGTGCACCAGTGGCCCCCAAGCCGGTCACCCGCGCGCCGGCCACCCGGCGGGAAGGCTGAACCGACCGCCATGCTCGAGCCAGGCGACCGGGCTCCCGGGTTTTCCCTCCCCGCCGACGACGGGACTACGGTGAGCCTCGAGGACCTTCGCGGTAGAACAGTGGTGCTCTACTTCTATCCCAAGGATGACACCACCGGCTGCACCAAAGAGGCCTGCGAGTTTCGGGACAGCTGGCAGCAGGTTCGGCAGAGCGGGGCCGTGGTGCTCGGCGTCTCGCCCGATCCGGTGTCATCCCACCAGAAGTTCAAGCGCAAGTACCAGCTCCCCTTCCCCCTCCTGGCGGACACCGACCACAAGGTGGCGAGCGCCTACGGGGCCTGGGGCCAGAAGTCGATGTACGGAAGGAAGTACCAGGGCATCCTTCGCACCACCTTCCTGATCGACCCGGACGGCCGGATCGCCAAGGTGTTCGAGAAGGTCCGCCCGGCGGGGCACGCGGCCGAGGTGCTGGCGGCGCTGGGTGAGTGACGTATGTTTGGGGCGGGCCGACCCCGGCCAGCCACTCGATTATCTTCACCCCAAATCGCCTCCTCTTCCGTGCCGACGGGGTAGCCCGACATGACCGCATCACCCAAGACTGAAGCTCGCGCCGCCTCGCGGCCCAGCGCCTCCTCGCCACCCAGCCGGTCGTTCGCGATATGGCTCTGGGAGTGGACCAAGTCCATCGTCGTTGCGCTGCTGGTGTGGTTCGTCCTCCGCACGTTCCTGGTCGAGGCATTCCGCATTCCCTCCGGCAGCATGGAAAACACGCTGCTGATCGGCGATTTCCTGTTCGTGAACAAAGCACTGTACGGTGCGGAGGTGCCGCTGGTCCACGCACATTTTCCGGCGTTCCGCGAGCCCCAGCGGAATGACATCCTGGTGTTCGATTCGGTGGAGGAAGAAGGGCTTAAGGTGGTCAAGCGGCTGGTCGGAATGCCCGGCGACACGCTGTGGATGGAAAACGGTGAGCTCTGGCGCAACGGGGAGAAGCTCGACGAGCCCTACGTGATCCATACCGATCCCACCCGATCGGAAGACCCGGTCCAGCGGGTCAAGATGCGGGAATGGCAGCTGCCCCACCTGGTCAAGCGCGATCCCGCCAACTACAAGCCTGATCTCCAAGACTGGGGTCCCATCGTCGTGCCCCCCGACTCCTTCTTCATGATGGGAGACAACCGCGACAGCTCGTACGACGGGCGCTACTGGGGCTTCCTGCCTCGCCAGAATGTCCGGGGCCGCCCCCTCCTGGTCTACTACAGCTACGATTCCAGCAGCTGGCGCTCCCTGCCGTTTGTCACGGCGATCCGGTGGAGCCGGATCTTCACCACGCCGGAGTAGACGCCTGATGGTGCACGCCACCGAGGGCACGACTGGAGAAGTGCTGCTGCTCCTGTCCGACTCGGAGAGTGCCGGCCTTCTGGCGGAGATGCTGGCCCGGAGCCGCCGCGTCACCATCGGGGAGTCCGAAGCCGCCGTCGCGGGTCGCTACGACCTTGGCGTGGTAGACGGCCCCATGCTGCAGCGTCTCTGGCGGCGGATCGCCGAGCGAAAGCGCGCCGAAGTGCCTGCGCTTCTGCCCTTCCTGCTGGTTACCACCCCGCAAGATGTCGGGCTCTTCGCCCGATTCCTCTGGACCGCCGTGGACGAGCTCATTCAAGCGCCGGTGCAGACGCCCGAGCTCCTCGCTCGGGTGGATGTGCTGCTCCGGGTGCGCGAGGCCTCGGTCCGCCTGCGGGACCACGCGGAGGAACGGTTTCGTCAATTTTTCGAGACCGACCCGGCCGGCAAGTGGGTCGCGGCGCCGGATGGGCGGATTCTGCTGTGCAATCCGGCGCTGGCGGTATATCTGGGCTTCACGTCGGTCGAAGAAGCCTGCCGGCACACGTGGGCCGACGTCATCGCCGATCCGGTCGCCGCAGCCGACTTCGGCGCTCTGCTGGCCGGCGGTACTCCGCTCGACGGTTACGAGATGGAGCTCACCCGCACTGACGGCACCCACATTCACGTGCTGCAGCACGCCGTGCCGCGGCTCGAAGAGGGACGTCTGGTCGAGGTTCAGGGCTATCTGGTGGACGTGTCGGAGCGCCGCCGGCTCGAGCGCCGGCTGCACATGGTCGAGCGACTGGAGGCGATCGGCAAGCTGGCCGGAGGCATCGCCCACAACTTCAACAACATGCTGAGCACGATCCTGGGTTACTCCGATCTCCTCATGACCGACCTGCCGATGGGCGACCCGCGCCGCCAGGAGATTGAGGAGATCCGCAAAGCCGCGCTCCGCTCGGCGGAGCTTACCCGGCAGCTCCTCGCGTTTAGCCGGCAGCAGGTGCTCCAGTCGACCGAGCTTCGCCTCAACGACGTGGTCGCGGCCATGGAGCGTACCTTCCGCGGGCTGCTGGGCGACCGGGTGGATGTCGTGCTCGCGTTGGATGGAGCGCTGGGTGCGGTCGTGGCCGATCGCAGTCAGTTGGAGCAGGTGCTGCTCAATCTCGTCCTCAACGCCCGGGACGCGCTGGCTGGCATGGATCGAGGAGAGGTACGACTCGAAACCGCGGCGCTCCAGCTCGAGGTTGCGAACCGCACGCTCGCCGGGGTCGAGATCCCGCCGGGTGCGTATGCCGTCCTCCGGGTGCACGACGCCGGACGGGGAATGGACGCCGCGACCCGGGCCCGGGCGTTCGAGCCGTTCTTCACCACCAAGCGTGCGGGCGAAGGCGTCGGACTGGGGCTCGCCACCGCCTACGGAATCGTGAAGCAGAGCGGGGGGTTCATCTGGATCGACAGCGAGGCGGGGCGGGGGACCACGGTGAGCGTCTACCTGCCCGTCGCCAAGGTGACCGCGCTGCCGGAGCAGGCCCCGGCCGGGCCGGCGCTCCATGCCTCCGTGAATGAAACCCTGCTTCTGGTTGAGGACGAAGACTCGGTGCGGGTAATGGCCGCGCGAATTCTACGGCACCGCGGCTACACGGTGCTGGAAGCCGCCAGCGGCGGCGAGGCCATCGCACTGCTCGAGCGCTATGACGGCCCGCTCGATTTGCTGGTCACCGACATCATCATGCCGGAGGTGAGCGGCATCGAGTTGGCGGAGCGGTTGCCCCTGCTTCGGGAGGGGGTTCGCGTGCTATTCGTCTCGGGTTACAGCCAGGGCGATGTGGCGTTGAGCCAGGCGACCGCGACCGCGGCGCTGCTCAACAAGCCGTTCAGGGCAGGAGAGCTGTTGAGCGCGGTTCGGCGGGCTCTCGACGCTCCACAGGGCGCCTCCGTCGGGCCGGAAGCGACCCCTGCGGTCGGCGCCCACTGACACCGTCAACGCGTCCAGGGTGCCTCGGAAACCTGAGATGCCCCCGCTCCGCGATCGATATAAACGGCGCTCCGGCCGCAGGTGGTGCAGTGGAGGGTAATCCGGCCGCTCGGGTGCTGGTCGGATTTGGAGGAGCGAGGGGGGTTGCGGTCGACAGCGGTAGAACCACATGAGGGGCACACCAGCGCTTTGTGGTCCCGATCTGCCGCGATCAAGATCAACGCCTCAGGTGCGCGGTACTCCTTCACGCCCCGACGACCCACGGTCGGTCCTTCCGGTGGGAGCGATGACTCACATGCAAACACCCCACCCATCCACAATTTACGAACCGAAGGTAAGGCGCGCAAAGTGGCCGCTTCTCGTCGGCCTGCTCCCGGCTCTTATAGCGACCGGAGCGGCAAGCGCCCAATCGGTGCACATCGTGCGACTGGAAGTCGAGCCGGAGCAGGAGATCTATCGGTTCGTGCCGGCCCGGGTCACCGTTCGCGCGGGTGACGTGCTCCGATTCAAGGTCTCGAGCGGCGCTCCCCACAATATCGCCTTCGACGGCGATCGGCTGACCCCGCCGGCCCGGGCCGCCCTCAACGAGGCTATGTCCAATCGCACCGGAGACCTGAGTGGCCCCGTCCTGGAGCGCACCGGGGCCGAGTACCGCATCGTGGTGCCGGCGTTGCCGGTGGGCCACTATGGGTTCTTCTGCACCCCCCACCGGGCCTACGACATGCGGGGCGAACTCATTGTGGAGAAATGATATTCGGGATATATTTGGTAGTAGCTGACAGTACGGATCACCGCAGGCCTGTCAAATCCGCAGCGTAGCTCGCTTGACGCGACCTCGACCCCATGATACGTTGCCGCCAACGAGGACCGGGGCAGCCATCACCGGCAAAGACGCCCGTTCCTCGCTTACGGAGGATGCGTCGTGTCAGAGCTCGGCGGCTCTCAAATCTCCACCCTGCTCGAGGCCTTGCCCGGCATCGCGAACGTGCTGCGAAGCCCGGTCGCCGACGCGCTGGTCAATACCATTCGGGCTGCTGCCCGGCTCGCGGAATTCCAGCTGGCCGATGCCGAGGAGCTCGTCCGCTATGCCACCCGCCGCGGGCTGCTCGGCTCGGAGGAAGGCGATCGCCTCCTGGCCGACGTGCAGGAGGCCTATCGCCGGCGCGCCGACCGGGCCGCCGACCGCGCCCGAACCCACAAAGCCAAAGCCAAAGCGAAGTCGGTCAAATCGGTCAAGACCGTCAAGCGGGCGGCCAAGACCGGCAAGCGGCGCTAAGCCCCTCAGGTCTTGAAGTCGCTCATCAGGGTGGTGAGCCGATGGGCGCCCTGCAGCAGATCGCCGGCTGATGACGCCATCTGTTCGGTGGACGCGGTCTGCTCTTCCGCCGCCGCGGTGACCTCCTCGCTCATCGAGGCATGTTCGGTCGCCGTTTGACTGGCTCCCGAGGTTTTCTGCCCGACGTCGTCGACGATTCGGCGATTCTCGGCGGCCTCCCGCGCTACTTCAGCCGCCGCTGCGGTCACCTCGGCCACCGCTGAGGCGATCTGCTCCAGGCCGCCGGCTGCGGCAGCAGCCACGCCTTCCACTCCGCTCACCTTGGCCGATCCCACCTCCATCGTGGCGGAGACATCCCGCACCTGGCTGCGGATGTACTCGACCGTCTTGGTGACGTCCTCGGCCGCCGCCGCGCTGGAGTCGGCCAGGCGACGCACTTCCTCCGCGACGACCGCGAAGCCCCGGCCGTGTTCGCCCGCCCGGGCGGCTTCGATCGCCGCGTTCAGCGCGAGCAGGTTGGTCTGAGACGAGATCTGCTTGATCAGATCGATGAAGTCAGTAATCGATTCGGACAGCCGAGCGAGCTGCTTGACCTGAGTTGCCGAGGTCTGGACCACCTCGCGGATTCCCAGCAGCGTTTCGCCCGCATTCCGTACGTCGGCCTGGTGATGGGCGGCGAGGTCCCGGATCCGGTCTCCCAGGGCCACCACGCGGGCTGCGGCCTCGGCGTTGCTCTCGGCGGCGCGGCGGAGCGTGACCAGAAACGCATCGGCCTCCCGCATGCCGTTCACCTGCTGTTCCGCGCTCGTCGCCATCCGCACCATCGCGGTGGAGATCTCTCCGCTGGATGACGCCAGCTGCTCGCTCATGGCAGAGAAATCGCTCGCGCTCCCGCTGATCTGATTGGCTTCCCGAACCACGGCCTCGACCACCTCCCGCAGCCGAGCTCCCATGTTCCCCATGGCCCGCCCCAGCCGCTCGAGCTCGGTAGGCATGGAGCCGAGCTTGACCGGCCGGAGGTCGCCGGAGCCGAAGCGGTCGGCGGCGCCGACCAGGCGGCGCAGCGGCAGGCTGATCCACCGATCGGTCACCAGGGCGATCACCACCGCGGCGGCCAGGGAGAGAAAGAAGATCAGCCAAAGCAACGAGCGTCGCTGCTCGGCCTCGGTCTTGAGCTCGCGGGCGCGCACCAGCGATCGGTTGCTCTGAGCCAGCGTGAGGGCCTGCACGTCGGCGATGAGCGTGTCCGCGGCGGGACGGGTCTCGGCGGCGAGCCTGCGGGCGTCGTCGCGCCGGCCGAGGTCGGTGAGCGCGTGGGCGTGGGCGTAGGCGACCTCGAGCCGCGCCTGGGTCGCGCCGATCCGATTGATGATGTACCGGTCCGAGGTGGTGAGCGACCCCAGCTCCCGGTAGCGCCGCTGCAGCGCATATGCCGAGTCGCCGCTTCGGAGGAAGTCGGCTTTGATGCTGGGGGCCGCTTGATCGAGATACTGCTCGGCGGCGCGGATCTCGGTGGTCACCGCGCTGACCAGGTTGTTGCCGATGCTGGTGGTCTGGAGCAGGAGGCCGACTTCTTCGTCGACTGAGCGGTCCAGCGACCGGATGGTCTGGACGGCGAGCGAGAAGAGGAGGATGACCAGGGCGATCAGAACCGCCATCCCGGCCCACAGCCGGCTCCGCAGACTGTCCAGCACGACTAACCGCCCTCGGCCAGACGAAGAGACCCAGCCCGGACCACCCCGATGTGGACCTCGCTGGCTGGTACGTCGCCCAGCGAGTCGAAGGCGAGCCGGCCGGTCACTCCCTCGAACGCCGGTGTGGTGGTTCCCACCCCTGCCAGGGCGCTCCGGACCGCCTCGCGGTCGATTCCCGCCCGGCCGATGACCTCGCGCAGCAGGTAGATCGCATCGTAGGTCGCTGCCGCCGGTTGATTGGGAAGTCCGGCATCAGGGTACTTGCGCCGGTACGCCTCCACGAACTTCCGGTTTGCCGGTCGGTCGATGGAAGGCAGATATGCCTGGGAGACGTAGGAGCCTTCGGCGAGCGGCCCGGCTTGCTCGATCCCTTCCAGCCCGTCGGCGCCGAGCAACGGGACGTTCACGTTGCGCTTGCGGGCTTCTCGAAGCACCTCTTCGGCCTCGTTGCGGTTCCCGGCAACTACGATAAACTGCGCCCGGGCGTTCTTGGCCAGCCGCTCGAGGTAAGGGGTGACGTCGGGTGTGTCGCCGAGATAGGGATCGACTGATAGCAGCTCGCCCCGAAGCCGGCCAAACTCTTGGGCGAAGGTTTTCCGCACGCCCCGGCCGTATTCGTCGTTGAGATACAGCACAGCCCCCCGCTCCAGGCCGAGACGGTTCCGGATCCAGCGCGCCAGGGCCGCTCCGTGGGCGAGATCGCTGGGGCAGAGGCGGAAGGTATAGCGGCCCTGGTCGCTGACGTCCGGTGCGGACGAGGAAGGCGACAGGGCGACGACGGGCGCCGGCCCACCGTTGTAGACCGGGGCGGCCGCGAGGGTCTGACCCGACCAGAGGTGTCCGACCACGGCCACCACGCCGGCGTTATAGAGGTCGGTGGCGACGAAGACGGCCGAGTCGGGGTTGGCGAAGTCGTTGCGCTCCACCAGCTGGATGGGCCTACCCCGGATGCCGCCTTGCGCGTTGAGCTGCTCAACCGCCAGCTCTGCCGCCCGCTTCATGGGCGCGCCGACGGGATCGGTGAAGGGGCCGGCCAGGCCGATGAGGACTGGACCTTCGGCTGGGCGGCAGGCGGTCGCAACCAGGAGCGGCAGTGCGACCGCGCAGGCGCGTTGCACTCGGCGCGCGCGTCGGGGGAGGCGCTGAAGCAAAGCCGGATGATGGAGGCGCAAGAGTCGGCGAAGGTTAGGGGTCCACTGGGGAGAAGGCAAGGTGATGGACTGGACCGAGCGGCCCCCCGCGGCGAGCTACGACCTGCACGGACAGCGGGTCTTGGAGGCAGTGAAGAACGCCGAGGGGTTCCTGCGAAGCCAGGCGGGAGCCCGGCCCGGCGCGGTCGTTCGTCTGGTCACCGGCCGAGGCAAAGCGGGAGGCAACGCCCCCATTCGAAGCCGGACCCGCAGCCTGCTCAAGCGGCTGAAGGAGCAGGGCACGCTGGTGCGGGACTATGCCTTGGAAGAGGGCGAAGGCAGCTTCCTGGTTCGCCTACGACCGTGACCCGGCGCTGCGTCGCGCGCGCTCCCGCCCCCACGCGTCCAGGACGCCGCCGTCTACCAACGCGACCGATGCGATCTTGTTGGTGCGATCCACTCGCCAGGTGAGGCGGATCATGCGGTCGCGCCGAACCCACTGCATCATCCACTGGGGGCCTTGCACCTTGGCGCCGACCCGGCCGTAGCGCGCCTCCAGCCCGCTCCGCCACTGATCGAGCTGGTCGGGCGCGACCTCCCCAGACAGGGTTACCACTCCCGCCACGCTGTCGATGGCGGAGAGCCAGATCTCCACCGGCCCGCCGAAATCGGGATCGGTGAGGGTGGCTCGGCATTCGGTGATCCGGCGGTCGACTTTGGCGCGATCGCAGCGAAGGCGGGTGCCATCGAGCTGTTCGATCCGGTCTGCGATCGCCGCCAGGCGGTCACCCGGGCGGAAGCCGCGGAACTCGAGCGAGGTGGTCTCGCGCTCCGGGGACTGCGCGAACGCGGCCGCGCTCGCTCCAGCGAGGCAGACTGCGAGGCCCAGCGCAATTCGAGTCAAGCGCAACATGAACCGACCTTGGCCGACGGCCGTTGCGGGAGCGGGCGTTGTTAAGATGGTCGCGCGAAGGACCGCAAGAACCAAGCCCCTTCCCCATCGTTGAGGAGAGGGCCGCGCTCCTGCGGCCCGGTTGGTCAGGCGCGGAGAATCGGCGCCGGCGCCGTTAGACCTTCCGCACGTTCGCGGCTTGAAGCCCCTTGGGGCCCTCGACTACCTCGAACTCGACGCTGTCGCCTTCCGCGAGCGAGCGGAAGCCCTCCGCGATGATCGCCGTGTGGTGAACGAACACGTCCTTGCCGCCGTCCTGCGCGATGAAGCCAAATCCCTTCGCGTCGTTGAACCACTTGACCGTGCCCTTCGGCATTGCCACGACCTCGTGAAGATGGAGCCCGACGGCTCCGGGAAACCCCCGGCCCTCGTGGCCGGTGCGGGAAGAAAAAGAGCCGGCCGGCATTTCGCAGCGGACGGCACCATGAAGCCGAGTTTCTAGGCGGGCTCAACCTGGTGAAGCATAGGGATAAGGTCCCGTTCCGTTGGGAGGTTGTCAAGCCGGGGGCCGGCTACCGCAAGACCACCCCCGCCTTCCGCAACTCGTGGCTGAGCAGCCAGCGCTTGGCACCCAACCCGCCGCTGTACCCGACCAGCCCGCCATCCTTGCCGATCACCCGGTGGCAGGGGATCAGAATAGCCAGGTGGTTCCCGGCGATCAGCCATCCAATTTGCCGCGGGTGGAGCCCCGTTGCGCGGGCAATATCGTCATATGAGCGGGTCTCGCCGAACCGGACCTTCCGCAAGCTCTTATAGACCGCAATCTGGGCCGGAGAGAGGTCGAACCAGTGGCGCAGGTGGGTCGGAAAGGCGAAGGGCGGCGGAGAACCGGCAAAATACGCGTCCAGCCAGCCGGTGGTGCGACTGCACGGGCCCTGGACGATGTGCAGCTCTGGCACCGTGGCCCGCAGTCGGACGGTCCAGCGAATTCGGTTAGCCCGATGGGGGAATTCCACCGCGAGCGGGCCCTCGGCGCACTCGATCACGGTGAGGGCGCCGATGGGTGACGCGTAGGTCGTCCACTCCACGCGCACGCGAGCTCCGCGGCTTCCGGGGATACTGAGAAACCTAGCGCCAGCTTACCTTCCACGCATGTCCGCTCCGCAGACGCTCGTCGTTCGCACCTTCTCCGACCGCGCCGAAGGCTTGTCGCATTTCGTGCTTCGTGCCGGCGAGGCTCCCCGCCTGCTGGCGTTCGACGATGCCCTGGGCTGTCCAGTCGAGACCGCGCTGGCGGCACTCGAGTGGACCGGGGCGGTGGGCATCCTGATGGATGACGATCTGCTCCACGCCGCCCGGCTTACCAGCGAAACCGCCGCTGCGGTGATCGAGCGAAAGACCCAGGGCGGCCGCCGGTTCGTCTATCTCGGTCCGCGCCTGGATGCTCCCCCTATGGACGTCTTCGAGGGCGCCGTCCTGTTCGACGAGCCAGGCGTGAAAGCGGTGGAGTTCAGCCAGCGGGCGCACGGCCTCGCGCATTTTCTGCGCGCCACCTCGGGCGCGGGGGCGTTGCTAGCTCTGCTCGGTCGCCGGGCGCCGGAGGTCCGCCATCTACGCCGCTGGCTCGGACCGGTCATCAAGGAGCTGGACCTTCCCCGCCCGCTGGTGGCCGGATGGTTTGCCGCCACCGCTGCGGGGTGCCTCTTCGGCCCGACCGAAAGCGAGCCGACCTACCGGTACATCGAGGCGGGCCTCGAGTCCTGAGCGCCGGCCTGCTGCTCAATGTCGAGAACTGGAAATACACATCTCCACAACCTGTGGACGGGGGCTGGTAGGTGACGGTGGCTTCAGCGCTTAATTGTCCACACCGGCAGCAGCGGCCAGCCGCGTAACCCGAAGAAACACGGGCACTTGCGAGACCGTAACCGAGAGACGATCTTCGGTGCGCTTCTCGGATCGCGCTCGGAACTCCACGTCCGGATGAGGACTGGGAAGCTGGACAGGCGGGTTATCGGGGGAGGTTGCCAACGGGCCGGCGGCCCAAGGTGATCGATGATCCCGGTGGTCACCCCGACTCGTCCGGGTGAAACCAGTCGCGCGTTTCACCCTCCCCGATCTGGCGCCTCGGGGAGCAGTGCGAAGGGTCGGTCCGCGACCCGATCCGACTCGCAGCGCTCACATGGACGAACCAGGTGGGATGGCCATCCGGCCTGGGGATGGAAACCGAGGCTCTGCCTTGCCAGCCCGAGCGGCGACGCTCGGAGGCAGGCGGAAGAAGAACGGCGGCCGCGAGGCCCCGACCCCGGACGGTCGATGTGTGGGACGGCCGCCTAGCCACGACTAGGCGGCCGTTCCGCGTTCTCACCTCACCTCTCGCCTGTTGCCGGTCCGTGACGTTGTCGTTTCCTTGGCGTGTGACGGCCCGGAAAGACTTCGGGCGTGCGCGTCGCCTTCGTGACGGACACCTATCTCCCCGAGGTCAACGGCGTAACGACTGTGCTCCGGATGATCCGGCAGTCGCTCGCCGAGCGAGGCCACGACCTGCTCTTCGTGGCTCCGGACTATCCCGACTCCGCTGGCCGGGACGACCGGGTGATCCGCCGAGCCTCGATACCGTGCCCGCGATATCCGGCGGTACGCCTTTCGTCGCCGTTCGGTCCGGACGTGTTTCGAGCCCTGGACCGGTTCAATCCGGAGCTGGTGCACGTGGTGACCGAAGGACCGCTGGGCGCGATCGGCCGCCGCTACGCGCTCCGCCGGGCCCGACCGCTGGTCACGTCCTTCCACACCGACTTCCCCCGCTACGCCGCCCGATACCTGGGGCTCTGGGCCGAGCGGGTGGCGCGGTGCTATCTGCGGCGGTTTCACGCGCCGGCGGTGCTGACCCAGACGCCGAGCGCGGCGAGCCGGGCCGATCTGATCGAGCTGGGGCTGTCCCGTGCGGTGGTGTGGGGCCGCGGGGTCGAATCGGCCCGGTTCACCCCCGCCCGCCGAAGCGATGAGCGGCGGGCTGCGTTGGGGGCAACCGGACGGGTGCTGGTGCTCCATGTGGGGCGGCTCGCGGTGGAAAAGGACCCGGACGTGCTGGTGGACGCTTTTCAGCGAGCCCATACGGCTGTGGGGGACGACGCGCTCTTCTGCATTGCCGGCGACGGCCCCCGCGCGCCGGCGCTGCGCCGGGCGCTGCCGTTC
>JBIOTT010000161.1:0-3176 GCA_044866195.1 Gemmatimonadales bacterium | reverse complement strand
CCGGCGGCGGAACGATGGGAGAACGGGCAGCGGGTAGGATGGGCCCGCGGCTCGATGAAGCGGGCTGGCGAGCCGGGTCCACTTCCATTGGAGGAGATCTGCATATGCGCCGGACACTCACGCTGGCGGCGGCCGCGACACTGGTCGCACTGCTGCACCTGCCCCTGGTCGCGCAGAAGCCGCAGCCGGGGCCGAAGACCCCCGCGGACGGGTTCACCATTCACGTCACCGCGCCCCACATGATCCAGGGGCACGAGATGGGCCCGGTCCACCACTACTGCAAGCCGATCTCGTCGGAGCCGGTCATCCAGTGCCTGCTCTACGACAGCGCGGACTCGAACGCGCCGCTCACTGGGGTGGAGTACATCATCGCAAAGGGCATCACCCGGCCACTGGTCACGCTGGGGACCTGGAACGCGAACTTCCACGACCACGCGCTCGAGATCGGAACCGGGCGGGTCAAGGTGCTCGACCTGCCGGCGGAGGAGGCGAAGAAGGTAGCGGATCTCGTCGCGACCACCGACGGGATCATCTTCCACCTCTGGCCTATGGGCGACCGGATCCCGACCGGGACGGTGGAGATCGCCCAGTCAGTCGGTCACCAGCCGATCAGTGCGGCGGAGTACGCGCGGTCGAAACGGGGGCAGGGAGCGAGTGCGAAGTGAGCCTCAGCGCAGCTCCTCGGGTTGGAAGAGCGGGCGGATGTCCAGCTCGACGTCTCCCAGGATCGGGGCGTAGCGCTGCGCCCAACCGAGCGCCTCGCTCATCGAGGGGACGTCGATGCTGACGAATCCGGCGATCAGCTCCTTCGACTCCGTGAACGGGCCATCGATGATTGTCTGCTTTTGCCCCACGGTGCGAATCCGCTTGGACCGGGCACTCGGCTGCAGCCCATCGGCTGCCAGGTACACGCCCGCTGCCTTCATCTCGTCGATCAGGCGTGCCGTCGCGGCGCGGGCCTCGGGGGAGGGGAGCGCCCCGGCCTCGTACCGCGGGTCGGCCTTGTAGACCGCCATGTACCGCGCGGTCGGATCGTCCTTCGGCTTCTCGGCGAGCCCCAGGTCCCACGCTTCGGTGACCGGCCGGATGTCCACCTCGGCGTCTCCCACGATGGCGGCAAAGCGGGAGGCCCATTCCACAGCTTCCTCCCGCGACCGGACCCGCAGAATGCAGAGCGCGGCGGGACGCTCGTGCTTTCCCACGAACGGTCCCGGCGTCACCGTCCGGGCACCGTCGCGGAACTCGAGGCGTACGCCGAGCGAGCTCGCCCGGAGACCGGCACCGGCGAGAAAGACGCCGGCCTGCCGCATCTCCCCGATGATCCGTCCCACCCCGGCGATCAGCTCCGGTGGCGGCCGAACGCCGGCCTCGTTGCTTGCATTGGTCTTGTGCATCAGCATGAATCGCATCGTCGCGCTCGGGGAAGTCATCCCTGCGTAAAGAACTCGATCAGGGCGGGAGCCAGCACCTCCGACTTGACCATGTGGGTCTGGCCGGGAAGGGTCTGGTAGGCCGACTGCGGGAGGAGGTCGTGGAGTGCCTTGGCCCCGTTTCGCATCCACTGGGGGCTCTTCCCGCCGTCGATCACGAGGCAGGGTGAGCGAACCGAGGCCCAGCGGTCCCGGGGGAGCGGCCGTCCGGCCTGAGTCCCCTGCATGACAGTGAGGTCGTAGGGGACGGTGTGGGCCACGGCGGCGAGCTTCGGCCAGCTCGGGAAGAGGCGCATGAGCGCGATGAAGATGCCCGGGACACCAACCATCTTCATGAAGCGCCTGACCACCTCACCCCGATTGCCCTCGGCCAGGAGCCGGTGCAGTCCGGGGATAAAGTCGTCGGTGACCGGGTCACGGCTCTGATCGACGATGAACGGGGGCTCGTACACCGCCAGCTTCGGAATCGAGAGACCGCGGGCTGCTGCATCGAGGGCGAGGACGGCGCCGGAGGAGACCCCGAAGAGGGACGCCGAGCCGCCTACGGCGGTAATCAGAGCCGCGATGTCCTCGACCTCGCGATCGATGGACCAGGGGACGGCGTTCCCGCTCTCTCCGCGGCCCCGCCGGTCGTAGAGGACCAGGGTAAAGTGCTTGGTCAAGTGCTTGGCAAGACCCGGCATCGGCCCCATCTGGCGGTAGCAGAGCGCGCCATCGACGAGGATCAGGGGTGGGCCGCCGCCCCGGATCTCATACCCGATCCTGGTCCCGTCACCCGAGATCACTGTGGTCATCGGTTCTCCCTGGTTCGAGCTCTACCAATACGTCGAACGAGGGGGGCCGAGATCGACACGGCCTGAGGCGGGGCCCGGGGACGCTCGCTAGGCGGCCGGGCGCTGAGCGCCGAGAAGCCGCCAGCCCCACAGCGTCATGGATCCGGCCACCAGGACCACGATCACCGATGCCAGGGCTGGCAGCGGTCGTCCCGCGATCATCATCGGCCACCGGGCGACCACGCGCAGTATGTGGCCCAGCGTGGTGAGGGCAAACAACAGACTCGATATTTGCACGTAGGTTCGCATCGTTCCCCCTGGTCACGAGTCGCGGTCGAACGTAGTCCCTATCACTCGGTCCGATCAAGACGATCGGGCATGTCCGCTGGACTCGGACAGAAAACCCGCGGCGCTAGGCCCGAGCAGGAAGTCGGGACGGCCAGTCATTGGCGGAATTGCTTCGCCTTCACAGACTGGTGCTCCCGTGCGCGCTAGCCACGGGTCGTCGCCAGTCGGCGGCCTACACGCAGTGCCGCGAAGATCCGACCGGGGCCATCGGGGCCCGCCGATAACTGCAGGCGGTGGCGCCTGGTACCTTTGGTCAGACATTCGACCCGAGGATCATGACATGCTCACGCAGCGTTGCCGGACCATCGTCAGTCTCGCGGCGCTCGCCCTGGCCGCGGTGACGGCGAGGGTCGTCGTGCGCCGGGCCCTCGTTCCCTGAGCGATGGAGGATCTCGACGTGAACCGATGGATGCTCATCACAGCGATGTGGCTCCTCAGCGGGGAGTTGCCAGACAGCACGCCCCCCAACCCCGAGTGGACAGCGCACGTCGCGCGGCCGGTGGCAAACGCCGTGGTCCGCGAGGGCAAGTTGACCTTCGACGGCCGAGCCACTGCCGGTGCCTTTATCGGTACCACCACGACACTCCGTGGAGAGCTGAGCGGCGGCGACGACATCACCCAGGTG
>JBIOTT010000160.1:0-9732 GCA_044866195.1 Gemmatimonadales bacterium | reverse complement strand
GTCTTCTGGCCAGCGGAGCGCTACACCAAGGGCGACCTGATCGAATACTACAGGGCCATCTCCCCCTGGCTCCTGCCCTACCTCAAGGACCGGCCGGTGGTGCTGACGCGCTATCCCGACGGCATTGAGGGCAAGTCCTTCTACCAGAAGGATGCGCCGGTCTTTGTCCCCCAATGGCTCCGCACCGAGCGCATCTGGAGCGAGCAGACTCAACGGGAGATCGACTATTTCATCTGCGACGACGTCGAGTCGCTGCTCTATCTCGCGAACTTGGGCTCGATCCCGCTGCATGTGTGGGCCAGCCGCGCCCCGACCCTGGACCGGCCGGACTGGTGCGTGCTCGACCTGGATCCCAAGGGCGCTCCGTTCGAACACGTGATCGAGGTTGCCAAGGCGCTCCGCGTTCTCTGCGAGAAGATCGAGCTGCCCAACTTCGTGAAGACCAGCGGCTCCTCCGGGCTTCACATCATGCTTCCCCTCGGCCGGCAGCTTACCTACGAGCAGTCGCGCTCGCTGGGCGAGCTGCTGGCTCGAGTCGTGGTAACCGAGCTGCCCGAGATCGCAACGGTGACCCGGCACGTGTCGCGTCGGGGCGGGAAGGTGTACGTAGACTATCTGCAGAACATCTCCGGCCAGCTCATTGCGGCGCCATTTAGCGTGCGGCCGCTTCCCGGCGCGCCGGTCTCCACTCCGCTCGAGTGGCGGGAGGTCACCAGCAAGCTCGACATCCGCGCCTTCACTATCCGGACCGTGCCGGAACGGATGAGCAAGCGAAAGACTGATCCCATGCGCGAGGTGGTCGATCTCGCACCTGATCTAGGCCGGGCTCTCGAGCGGCTCGCGGCGCGCGGGTGACCGAGGAAGTCGCATGGCTGGCGTGATCGCGTCGGATCTGTCCATCGAGATCGGCGAGCGGGTGGGGCGGGTCTCGGCCCTGCTGGTGCGGCCACCCGAGGCTCGCTTGCTCTATGTGCTGGCCCACGGCGCCGGTGCCGGCATGCGCCATCGGTTCATGGAAGCCGTCGCCGGCGCGCTGGCCGAGCGCGGTGTCGCTACCCTGCGTTATCAATTCCCCTATACCGAATCCGGTGGACGCCGCCCTGATCCTCCAGGCGTGCTCCAGGCGACGGTCCGGGCTGCAGTAGCTGCCGCGGCGGCAGCCGCACCGGAGCTGCCGCTCCTGGCAGGCGGGAAGTCGCTGGGCGGCCGGATGACTTCCTCCGCTGCCGCCCGAACGCCGCTGCCCGGTATCCGCGGGCTCGTGTTTCTCGGCTTTCCGCTACACGCACCCAACCGGCTGGGCATCGATCGGGCCGAGCACCTCGATGGGATTCAGCTGCCGATGTTGTTTCTGCAGGGTACCCGTGACGCCCTGGCCGATCTCGAGCTCATGCGAACCGTATGCACCCGGTTGGGCCGCCGAGCGACGCTCCACGTGATCGAAGGCGGAGATCATTCGTTCGGGGTGCTCAAGCGCTCCGGTCGCACCGAGGCCGAGGTGCTCGCAGAGCTGGGCGACACCATGGTTTCCTGGGCGGCGCAGGAGGCGGTCTCATGACCGAGGTCATCGAGCTCGGCTTCGATCCCACGCCGGAGCAGCGGCGGGCCATCGACTCGCCGCTGGGGCCCGTGCTGGTGGTGGCGGGCCCCGGCGCAGGCAAGACCTACTGCCTCATCGCCCGGATCCACCACCTGATCACCCAGCACGGCGTCGCCCCCGCCCGGATCTGCGCGGTCACCTTCACCAACAAGGCGGCCGAGGAGATTGCCACCCGGTTGCACCGGACGCTCCCAGTCGACGGTGAGGAGGTCGTCCGGGGCACCCTCCACTCGCTCTGCCTGGGCATTCTGCGGGAGTACACCGAAGCGGCCGGGCTTCGCCGCGGGTTCGGGGTGGCCGACGAGGACTACCAGCGCACCGTGCTGCGGAGGCTCCGGGTTCGCGAGGAACGCCAGGGTCAGCTGCTGGTCCTTTTCGGGCGCCACCGGCTGGAACAGCGCACCCTCACCGCCGGCGATCGTGAGCTGTTCGACGCGTACCAGGCCACGCTCCGAGCCCGCAACCTGGTGGACTTCGACGATCTCGTCGCGCTGACCCAGCGCCTGCTGCGGGAGAACGCCGCGATTGCGGCAGCCCAGCGGGCCCGCTTCGACTACCTCCTGGTGGACGAGTTCCAGGACCTGAACCTGGCGCAATACGGCGTCGTCAAGCTGCTCTCCGCCGGGCACGGCAACCTCTTCGTGGTGGGCGACGACGAGCAGTCCATCTTCTCCTGGACCGGCGCCGACCCGGCCATTCTCCGCCGCTTCATCGAAGACTTCGAGGGGACTCGACCGATCGTGCTCGACCGGAACCGCCGCTGCTCGATCCAGATCTTCGAGGTGGCCCGGCGGCTGGTGGCGTGGAATCCGCGCCTGTTCGAGAAGGAGATCGCCGCCGACCGCGAATCGAGCTACGAGGTAGCGGCGCACGTATTCGAGGATGAAGCCGCGGAAGCCGAATGGCTGGTGGCGGACCTGCTGGAGGACCAGGCCCTGACCGCCCTGCCCTGGGGCGAATACGCCGTGCTCTATCGCAAGCACAGCGTGGGCCGGTTCCTCGAAGTGCGCTTGCTCGAGGCCGGGGTCCCCTGCCGGCTGGCTCGGGGCCAGGCTCTGCTCGACGACAAGGTGATCGCCCACGTGGTCGCGTCGCTCCGGGTGGTACGCTCGCCCGACGATCCGGTTGCGATCGAGGCGCTGGCCGGGCGGGTGCTCCCAGGGCCCTTTCTGGAGCGGCTCCGGCTCTCGGAGCCGGACGGCGATCTCATCGCAAGTCTCCGAAGCTTTGCCCGCCGCCAGCCCAGGGGCGAGCCTGATGCGCGCCGAGCCTGGCAGTTCGTCTATTCGGTCGAGAATCTGCGGGCGCTGGGCCGCGCTCACGACTCGCTCGAGACCCTGGTGGACGAGCTGCTCACCTTGCGGGTCGGCCCCTACCGCAATCCGCTGGAAGAGCGGCACCAGGAGCTCACCGATCCGGCGATCTATCCGGGAGCGGAGGCTCTGGCGGAGCGGCTGGGCGCGGCGGTGCATTCGGGCACCCGGGTATGGCTCGCGCCCGATCGTGGAGTCGAGATCGCGCTCCAGGCCATGTTGCGGAAGGCGGGCGTGCCCAACTCGACTCGGCTGCGGCCGGGCGAGGTCCCCCCGCCGGGCGACCTGGTGCTGCGGGCCTCCGATGTGGCCGGCGGACGGTGGCCGATGCTTCTGTTCAAGGCGCTGCAGCTCATGCACGCGCGGAGCGTCGGCAGCCAGCTGACCGACTACGTCGCCTTTGACCTGGAGACCACCGACCTCGACGTCTCCGCCTGCGAGATCGTGGAGCTGGCAGCGGCCAGGGTCAGAGGCGGGCGGGTGGTGGCGCAGTTCCGGGAGCTGGTGCATGGCACCCGGCCCGTGAGCGCCAAGGCCCGCGCCATTCACGGCTACGGCGACGACGACCTGCGTCACGCGCCATCCTTTGCCGAGGTCTGGCCCCGCTTTCGTGACTTCGTGGGGGGCGATCTGCTGGTGGCCCACAACGGCCAGCGTTTCGACGTGCCGGTGCTGCGCCGCCTGGCCGCCCAATTCGGCGGGGCCGACGACCTCGGGTTCTTCGACACGCTGCCGCTCGCCCGCTCCCTGCTCGACGAGAGCGCGCGGTTGGAAGACCTGGCCGGGCGCTTCGACGTGCCGCTGGGGCGGGCCCACCACGCCCTGGACGACGCGCTCGCGCTCGCGGGCGTGCTCGCCCGCCTTGAAGAGCTCAAGCTGATGCGGGGACGCAAGGCTGGGCTGGTGCAGATACTCGGGTTTCTCGGTCTCGCGCTGGCGCTCGATCAGGCGGCGGAGCCCACCGCGGAAGAGCGGCTGCTGCGCGAGCTCGCCTTGCCCCATGCCCTGGGCCGCTATGGCGATTGTCTCGAGCTCTACGCCGCCGAGCTAGAGACCGGCGCACCGGGAGCGCCGCCGACGGAGGAGCTGATCGAGCGGCTGGGCGGCCGGCGGATGATGGAGCGGCTGCGAGCGGAGCGGACTGCGGCCGAGCGCTACCCGGAGGCGGTCGCCCGGCTCACCGCGCTGGTGGAAGCGAGCCAGGGCTCGACACTCCCCGAGCGGATCGATCGCCTGCTGGATCGGGTGGCGCTGTCGAGCAGCGAGGGGGTGGAAACCGATCCGGCGCGGCTCAGCCTGCTCACACTGCACTCGACCAAGGGGCTCGAGTTCTCCCGGGTGTACGTCGTGGGGGTCGAAGACCACCAGTTGCCGGGCTGGCACGCCCTGGAGGAGGACCGGGAGCAGGAGATCCAGGAGGCACGGCGGCTGCTCTATGTCGGGATGACGCGGGCCAAGGACCGGCTGGTGCTCACCCGCACGGAGCGCCGGGGAGGCCGGTCCACCGGGGGCGACCTCTTCCTCCGTGATGCCGGCCTGATCGCAGTAGCGCCGAGGGTCTCCCGTTGAGCCGGCCGGTTGCTGGATCGCGGGCTCTCGTTTCCAGCCTGGTCGTCGCTTTCGCGTGGTGGGTTCCGCCGCCTGCGCTGGCCCAGAACGCCAGTTCCGCCGGCCCGATCGCCGAGCGTTATCGGGCGGTGGCAGACCGCCTCATCGACGCTGCCCTGGCGGACAGCACGGCGTATCAGCGGCTTGGATATCTCGTCGACCGGTTCGGCAACCGGCCGAGCGGGTCGGACCGACTCGAGCGCGCCATCGACTGGGTGCTCCAGACGATGCGCGCCGACGGCCTCGCGCAGGTTCGGGGAGAGCGGGTGCTGGTGCCTCACTGGGAACGGGGCAGGGAATCGGCGGAGCTGCTCAAACCCCGCCCCCTGGCGCTGCACCTTCTTGGGCTCGGCGGGAGTATCGGGACCTCGGCGGAGGGGATCACCGCTCCGGTGCTGGTGGTCGAGACCTTCGACGAGCTGACCCGTCGCGCCGCTGAGGCGAAGGGCAAGATCGTGCTATTCGATGTGCCGCTGGCGGCCGACCGGCCGGCCTTCGAGGCCTATGGCGAGGCCGTGCAGTACCGGGTCAACGGCGCGATCGCCGGCGCTCGGGTGGGTGCGCGGGCGGTGCTGATCCGCTCGGTGGCCTCCGCCTCGATCCAGAGCCCGCACACCGGCATCATGCGGTATGACTCGACGGTGGCGCGGATACCGGCGGCCGCTCT
Organism: Gemmatimonadales bacterium; assembly: GCA_044866195.1. GTDB lineage: Bacteria > Gemmatimonadota > Gemmatimonadetes > Gemmatimonadales > GWC2-71-9 > DASQPE01. The sequence continues at coordinate 4,544 of JBIOTT010000160.1, read as the reverse complement.
GAGCGTGGAAGACGCAGCGTTGCTGCACCGGATGCAGAAGCGTGGTGACACGGTCGTGGTGCGGCTCACCATGGGCGCGCGGTCATTTCCCGATGCTCCCTCCCGCAACGTGGTTGCGGAACTGCCCGGCACCGAGCACCCCGACGAGGTCGTCGTGTTGGGGGGCCACATCGACTCCTGGGACGTAGGGCAGGGGGCGGTCGATGACGGCGGGGGAGCGGTGGCGGCCTGGGAGGCCGTGCGTCTCATGCAGCGGCTCGGGCTCCGGCCCCGGCGCACGGTGCGGGTGGTGCTCTGGACCAGCGAGGAGACCGGCGCCCGCGGCGGCGCAGCCTACCGCGACCAGCACAAGGCCGAGCTCGGCCGGCATGTATTGGGTATCGAGTCCGATAACGGAGTCTTCGCGCCGACCGGCTTCGGGATGCGCGGGTCCGACTCCGCTGCGGCAATCGGGCGAGAGGTCGCCGGCCTCCTCAAACGGGTGGGCGCGGCCACCATCGAGCGCGACACCGAAGGCCCCGACGCTGACGTCGAGCCGCTGGTAGAGCAGGGAGTACCGGCAATGGGGCTTCGGGTGGATACTCGGCGCTATTTCTGGTATCACCACTCGGCCGGCGACACGTTCGACAAGATCGATCCCGTCGAGCTGGCCCGCTGCGTGGCGGCGATGGCGGTCATGGCTTACGTGGTCGCCGATTTGCCCGATCCGCTGCCGCGCTGATCGGCCGAACCAGACCTCTTGACGGGCGCGGGCCGGCGCTCAAAGTTGGGCTCACTGCAGTTTCCGTTCCGCCGGTTTTGCTTGCACTCGCTCGGGCCGCCCGCCGGCGGACGCTTTTCGCGCGGTCCCTGGCGCCCGCCCCACCCAAGCGCCGCTCACGCGATTTTCCCCCTCGACGGCCCGAGAACCGGAGGGTCGTATGTTCGCCGCCATTCGCAGTTACCAGGCGAAGGAGTCCGCTTCACAGGAGCTCCGTGAACAGCTCGCGCGCGAGATCGAGCGCGATTTCGTGCCCAAGATCGAGCACCTGCGTGGCTTCCACGGGTATTACGCCGTCGACGCCGGCCCGGATCGCCTGGTGACGATTAGTCTGTTCGAGACCATGGAGGGTGTGAACGAGTCCACCCGCATCGCAGCCGACTACCTGAAGACGACCAAGGTGTCGGTCGACCTGGCCAACCCGGACGTCGCGGAAGGCGAGATCAGAGTGATGAGGGAGGCCGCGGTCGGGGCCCACTAGACGGCGAGATCAGCCGGCCAGCACGCTCATGATGGCGCGGTCGAGCGCCTCGGCCGGCACTGTTCCCTGAGCCAGCCGGGCCGTGCCCCCGCCTCGGCCGCCGACTGTCGCGAGGGCGGCCCGCAGTAGCGCTGCCGCGTCCCGTCCCGAATCCTCCGAGGCGGCGACCACCAGGCCCGGCGGGCTCGCTGCAACGCCAACGAAGACGGTGCCCGGTAGCGCAGCGACCGCTTGGCCCAACGCACGTTGCCGCTCGAGCGTCGCCTCGTCCCGCAGCACCACCCAGCGCACCCCCTTTGGGTCCGGCGTTGCGGCGGCGTACAGTTCGTGTGCCCGCACGCCGTCCAGCCGAGTCTCCAGTTCCCGGCGTGCGGCGATGGCTTCCCTGAGCTCGGTCCGGTGTGCCTCGATCAGGGCCGGCAGCTCCGCCGGCGCTGCCGAGAAGAGCGCGGCGATCCGGGCCAGCAGATTGTGGTCCGAACGAGCCCGCCGGATCGCGCGATCGCCACAGACGAACTCGAGCCGCAGCGCCTTGCGCACCCGCTCCGTCTTCCCGATCAGAATCGGGCCGATCTCGCCGGTGGCGCGCACGTGGGTGCCGCCGCAGGCGCTGCGGTCGAGATCGCGGATGGTCACGATGCGGAGCGGCCCTTCGCGATCCGAGTGCTTCCGAAGGCCGGTGGCCGCCGCCGCGTCCTCGAATCCCACTGTGACCTGCCGATTCTCCGTTACCACCGCATTGGCTCGCGTTTCGGCAGCGGCGACCTGCTCCGGCGCAATGGCCGGGGCATTGAGATCGAGCGTCGAAACCTCCCGGCCGAAATGCACGCTGACCGTGGTGAAGCGGTAGAGCTCGGCCAGCACCGCAGAGAGCAGGTGCTGGCCGGTGTGCTGCTGCATATGATCGAAGCGCCGCGCCCAATCGATTCTGGCTGAGACTCGCTCGGCGGGCACCGGCTGGTTCACCACGTGGGCGATCCGTTGGCCCTCGTCGACTACATCCACCACCTCGGCATCGCCCAGTTGGCCGACGTCGTGCGGCTGCCCGCCGGATGTGGGATAGAACGCGGTGCGGTCGAGATAGATCCGGCGGCCGCCGTCGCTCCGCTCGACCACCGCGGCATCGAACGCGGCGAGATAGGAGTCCAGATAGTACAGTCGCTCGGTCACCGCGAATGTCTACCATCGTGCGGAACGGCGCGAAAGGCATCCGGCCCCACTCTGGGGCCCTACCGGAGCGGGAGCTCCATCCGGATGTTGGCTCGCCGGTAGAGCACGTCGCCCAACGGGATCTCGCGGAAGCCGAGCGAGCGATAGAGCGCAATTGCCGGAGCGAGCGTGGTCTGGGACAGGAGCTCCAGCCGGTGCGCCCCTCGGCTCCGGGCCAGCTCGATCAGGGCCAGGCACAGGCGCCGCCCCACCCCACGGCCGCGAGCTCGCGGGGTGACCGCCATCTTCGCCAGCTCGAAGTCGTGAGGGCCGATCGGAATGAGGGCGCCGGTGCCGATCGGTTCGGTTCCGTCCAATGCCATCAGGATCGCACCGCCCGGGGCGAGCACGTGGGTCTCGGGATCGCCCAGGACCTTGCGGTCCTCCGGCTCCACCTCGAAGTAGCTCGCGATCCACTCCAGGTTGAGGTCGCGGAACGCGTTCCGGTGCTCGGGTGCGTAGGGGACGATGCGCAGGGCGGCAGTGAGGACGGTGGGGTCGAGCATCGCAGGCTCCGGTGGCCGCCGGCGGCTTGCCGGCGGGACTGCTGCAACGTATCCTGGATCTTGTAACCATAACAGTTTCAGGATATGGCAACTGCAATCAGCACAGTTTCCCGCCGGCGCCGGCGCCGCGAACGGGTTCTCTACCAGTGGCTGGCCGACGAGCTGGTCAGCCTGATCCAGACCCGCGCGCTCCGCAGCGGCGATCGCCTGCCCTCGGTCCGGGCCTACAGCCGCCAGAAACGGGTGAGCCTGGCCACCGTGCTGCGGGCGTACCAGTTGCTGGAAGACCGGGGCTACCTCGAGGTCCGGCCCCAGTCGGGCCACTATGTGAGCGCCACCCCGGCGGGCCTCGCGCCATCGCCCTCGGTGCCCCGGCCCTCGTTCGCCAAGGAAGAGGTGCGGATCGCCGACCTGGCGTGGGAGCTGCTGGCCCGAGTGAACGACAAGGGGATGGCGCCGTTCGGCATCGCGACTGCGGCCCCGGAGCACTATCCCACCCGGCGGCTGAGCCGGATCCTCACCCGGGTCATCCGCGAATCGGGTGCAGCCGGTCTGGTCTACGGCTCGCCGGTGGGGCACGAGGCTCTGCTCCATCAGCTCGCTCGGCGGGCCCTGGCGGTTGGTCTCGCGCTCCGGCCGGACGAGCTGGTGGTGACCAACGGGTGCACCGAGGCGATCCAGCTGGCGCTCCGAGCACTCACCCGACCCGGCGACGTGCTCCTGGTCGAGTCGCCTTCCTATTACGGCTTTCCCCAGACGGCGGAGTCGCTGGGGCTCAGGGTGGTCGAGGTTCCGACCGATCCAGAGACCGGCGCCTCGCTGGAACATCTCGAGTCCGCCATTCGCCGGACCCGGCCGCGGGCCTTCCTGACCAACCCCAACTTCCAGAACCCGTTGGGTTTTGCGGTCCCGGACGCGCAGAAGCGCGAGCAGGTCGCACTGCTCGCCCGGTACGGCGTGGCGGTCGTGGAAGACGATATCTATGGAGACCTGTATTTCGGCGAGACCCGGCCCGCGCCCCTCAAGGCGTTCGATACCGCGGGCAACGTGATCCTCTGCTCCTCCTTCTCAAAGACCCTGGCGCCGGGCTACCGGATCGGGTGGGTGGCCGCGGGCCGCCACACTGAGCGGATCCGGCAGCTCAAGCTCGCCAGCTCGATCCATACCAATACGCTGGCCCAGCTGGCCGTGGCCGAGTATCTGAGCGGGGGAGGGGCGGAGCACCATCTGCGGCGTCTCCGGCAAGTGTTTCGGGCCCAGGTCTCGGATTACGCCCATGCTGTGGCGCGACTCTTCCCTCCCGGCACCCGGGCCTCCCGCCCGCAGGGCGGGCACCTTCTTTGGATCGAGCTGGCGCCCGGCACCGACACAATGGCGCTCGCACGGCGGGCGCTGGCCCGCCGCATCGGCATCGTTCCCGGGCGGGTCTTCTCGACGGGGGACACCTTCGGGCACTGCTTCCGGCTCAACTGCGGGTTCCCCCTTCGGGGCGAGCTGGGGGGGGCGCTGGAGACGCTGGCGAGGTTGGCGAAAGAGCGGTGAAAAAAGCCGGGAGGGGAAAGGGGGAATGGAGAAGGCGGGGCGGGGG
>JBIOTT010000159.1:0-9610 GCA_044866195.1 Gemmatimonadales bacterium | reverse complement strand
CGCCGCGGGCAGCAGCCGGGCCCGATCGAGCACCCGGTACTGAATCGCCTCACTGACATGCGCCGAGTCGATCTCTGGTGCCCCCGCCAGGTCCGCGATCGTTCGCGCGATCTTGAGCACTCGGCTGTAGGCCCGCGCCGAGAGACCCAGCTTCGCGATCGCCTGCCGGAGTAGCGCCTCGGCGGGCTCGACAAGCCGACAGTACCGGCGGACGTCACGCGCGCTCATGTGCGCGTTCGCGTGCACGGCCGCGTGATCGCGGAAGCGCTCCCGCTGGTTCCGGCGGGCCGCTTCCACACGGGCACGGATGGTGGCGCTCGCCTCCGCAGGCGCCCCGCCTCCCGACAACTCGCCGGGCGGCACGGCGGGGACGTGCAAATGGATGTCGATCCGGTCCAGCAGCGGGCCCGAGATCCGCGAGCGGTATCGCTCGATCGCAGCGGGATCGCACCGACACGCCCGCAGTGCGTCACCTAGGTGCCCGCACAAACAGGGGTTCATCGCCGCCACCAGCATGAACCGGGCGGGAAACGACAGGGTCATCGCCGCCCGGCTGAGGGTGACGACCCCGTCCTCCAGCGGCTGCCGCAGCGCCTCGAGCACGTTGCGCCGGAACTCCGGCAGCTCATCGAGAAACAGCACGCCGCAGTGGCTCAGGCTGACCTCGCCGGGCCGGGGCCAGGAGCCGCCGCCGATCATGCCCGCGTCGCTGACGGTGTGGTGGGGTGCGCGGAAGGGCCGGGCGCCGATCAACGAATGTCCCGCCGGGAGCGTGCCGGCCACGCTATGGATCTTGGTGGCCTCCAGCGCCTCCTCCAGGCTCATGCTGGGGAGGATGGTGGGCAGCCGGCGCGCCAGCATCGTCTTGCCTGCGCCGGGGGGGCCGATCATCAACACGTTGTGACCGCCGGCTGCAGCGATCTCGAGCGCCCGCTTGGCCGCGACCTGGCTGCGCACCTCCGAGAAATCCGCCGCATCCTCCGCGCTCGGGAGACTTGGAGCGGCGGCGGCCCGGGCGACCGGGAGCTCGTGCCGGCCAGCGAGAAAGGCGCAGACCTCGGCCAGACTCTGCGATCCTCGCACCTCCAACCCGTCGATCAGCGCCCCCTCCCGGGCATTGGGCGCCGGCAGAAGCAGCTGCCGGAGCCCGCAGGCTCGGGCGCAGAGCGCGACCGGCAAAGCGCCGCGAATGGGCCGGAGATCCCCCTCGAGCCCGATCTCACCCAGCACCATGAGCTCGGCCAGCGGCTCGGCAGGCACTTGGCCGCTCGCCACCAGAATGCCTAGGGCGATGGCCAGATCGAATCCGGACCCCGCTTTAGGCCTGTCGGCGGGCGCCAGATTCACAGTGATCCGCTTGAGCGGAAACTCGAACCCAGCGTTCAGAATCGCCGCATGAACCCGCTCTCGCCCCTCCTTCACCGCGCTCTGCGGCAGACCCACCGTGGCGAGCGACGGCAACCCGTTCGACAGATCGACCTCGACGTCGACCGGATAGGCGTCGACCCCGAGCACGGCAGCGGAACGGATACGAGCGAGCATCGGGACCCGAGCGACGGCGATGACCCGAGGCTAGCACCGCAACGATGTCGACGCGCCATCGGACCAGCGCGCTCCGGCGCGCAATGACGCTGGTGCTCCCGCCAGCAGCCCACGGCCCTCGAGAGCCCCTAGAAAGTTGACGCTGACCAGATTCTGGTCTCCATACTGGCGCCACCGGCCTAACCCAATGCGCGACAAGCTTTTGCCAAGATAGATTGCCGCGAGCCGATGCCCACCTGCCACGGGGCGCCAAGAACTTAACCGGTTGCCCCTGCTCGGCTTGGTCCGTGTGAGACCTGCCACGTGGGACCGATCCCGCCTGCGGCCCGTTCCGGCAAAGGCTGCCACGGCTCCGCACCGCTCAGGTCCCGCCCCGTGCGGCCGATGCTCCAGCCTGATAGACGGTTAGCCCCGACCCTCTCCGCGATCTGCGCCCCTGAAGGTGGGCTTCGAAGATCTGAAAGCCGGAATGGTGCTGGCGGCCGCGATCGTCGATGACGACGGCTGACTGCTGCGGGCCAGCGACGTGACGCTCACCGACAAGCACCTCCGGCATGTTCCCCAGATGTGGGGTATCGCCGAGGCCGACGTCGTGAGTGACGAGCGCCCCGACCTCGCGGTCGACGTCGGCGATCCGGCGCGGCTCGCCGCTTCCGCCTTGGAGGTGCGCTCCCCTCTTTCGCCACGCTGACACCGAGCACCCCCGTCGTTGCCCAGCTGTTCAAGCACTGCGTCGCGCTCGGCCGGCTGCAGATCGCGCGGGTCCTCTTCGATCCGGCCGGGGTGATCCGAGGCGTGCGCGGACTGCTCGCGGTCAGGGCAGAAGCGAAGGGGATCGGATTCAGCCTGACGCTGGGACCCGATCTGCCCACCCAGCTCGTGGGCGATCCGGTCCGCCTGTGGCAGGTCGTCAGCAACCTCGCCGACAACGCGATCAAGTTCACTCACGCCGGAGGCGAAGCTCGCTGAGCTCATGGATGGAGAGATTTCGGCTCGAGAGCGTCCCCGGCCAGGGAAGCACCTTCCGGCTAGGTGCTGGAGCTCCTGCCCCGCACCGACTACCGCGCAATCCTGATGGACTGCCAGATGCCGGAGCTCGATGACTACGAGGCGACGGCAATCATCCGCGGCCAGGAGCGCGGCGGAGCCCGAATCCCGATCATCTCGGGCCGGTTCGTCGCCGGCCGGCTTTGCCGGGCAGCCCGATTTGCCGAGGTCGCCAGCTCCGCCGCCGAGCTCGAGGCCGTCACCCGGTCGGCGGGCCTCGAGGCGGTGCCGGGCTTGCTCGCGCGCCTCCATATCGAGCTGGATCGAGTGCGTCGCGCGGCCGGCTGAAAGCGGCCCCTGTTTTGCACTACACCCACCGCAGAACGACGCAAGCGGTGCCGCGACGGCGGCTTAACGCGGACCATCCTCTGCAACCGGCAGGAGTCGCTGGCAATTCGCGGCAAGGCTTCCATGAAACGTCTCGCCACGCTGGGTCTGGTCGCGGTCCTCTCCTTCCTCACCGGCGGGTGGCTCCTGCACCGCGAGCCCACCGAGCAGGAACGGTTGTACGAGCAGGCGCGGGTGCTGGGAACCGTGCTCTCGGTCATCCACGATCATTCGCTCGAGTCCGCCGACCAGAACGAGCTGTTCCAGAACACCGCCCGCAGCCTGGTCGGCCAGCTCAAGGATCCCTACGCCGAGCTCCTGGTGGGCGACGGCTACCGGCAGTTCAGCCGCCAGATGTCCGGCACCGGCGAGCTCGACTTCCCCGAAACGCACGCCGGCCCGAACCGGCCGATTCGGATCCCCGCGACCTCCCCCGGCGTCATGTTGAACGGGGCGACCGGCTACGTCGCGCTTCACTCGCTGAGTGACGGCTCGGCTGACGAGCTCGAGAGCGCCGTGTGGGGACTGCGGAAGCGGGGGATGCGGACCCTCGTGCTGGACCTCCGGAACGATCCCGGCGGCCTGATTAAGCAGGGCGTCCAGGTCGCCGAGCTGTTCCTGCCCAAGGGCGACACCATCGTGATCACCCGGGGCCGCACCCAGGAGCACTCCCGGACCTACGTGGCATCGTCCGGCGAAAAGTGGCCGGACCTTGGCCTGGTGGTGCTGGTGAACGATGGAACCGCGAGCTCGGCCGAGCTGGTCGCTGGCGCATTGCAGGACCACGATCGCGCCGCGATCATCGGCTTGCCCACCTACGGGAAGGGCGTGCTCCAGACGACCTACCCGCTCGGCGGCGACATGGCCATCAAGCTCACCACTGCACGCTGGTTCACTCCCAGCGGGCGGAGCATCAATCGGCCCCGGACCCGCGCGGACAGCACCTTGGCCAACGCCCGCCAGACCGCCCTGGCTCGCGGGACGCGGTACCGGACCGACGGGGGCCGACCCCTGTCCGAGAGCAAAGGCATCCAGCCCGACCGCATCGTGCGGCGGGACGGGTACACTCCCGACGAGCGGGCGTTCCTCGATTCGCTGGGCAGCAGCTACGCGGCGTTCCGCGGGGCACTGGCCGACTGCGCCGCGGCGATCAAGGGCCAGGGTGAGATCGCGTCGGAGGACTTCCTGGTCACTCCGGCGATGCGCGAGCGGGTACGGGTAGAGCTCGAAGCCCGCCGGCTGCACATCGGCGACCGGCTGTTCGCCAGCGCGGGTAGCTACGTGGACCGCCAGCTGGGCTACGATATCGCCCGGGAGGTCTTCGGCGATGCCGCGGCCAGTCGGCGCCGGCTGCTGGACGATCGCCAGATGCGCGCGGCGCTGGAACTGATCCAGCACGGTGCTGCCGAGGGCGACCTGATCCGACTGGCTGAATCGACGACCGACTAATCCTGGCCCGCGGCGGGTGCCGGCAGCTCTGCGCCCGCAAAGCGCACCGTCGCGGTAGTCCCCCGCCCCACCACACTGTCCACCTCCACCGATCCACCCCAGCTCTCGACCAGCCGCCGCACGATCGCGAGTCCGAGCCCCGAGCCGCTTGTGGTGGTGGAGAAGCGCGGCTCGAAGATCCGGGGCAGCAGATGCGGCGGGATGCCGGAGCCGTCGTCGCGCACCTCGACGCAGCCGGCGCTGACGTCCACCACGATCGTGCGAGCTCCGGCGTTGCGGGCGTTCTCCAGCAGGTTAACTAGGACCTCTTTGAGCTCGTCCCGCCGTGATTGGCCCGACGCCGCGCCGTTCACGACCAATCGAACCGTCGCGACGGCGGCCTCGCCCGCCAGCTGATACAGCTGAACCACCTCTCCCGCCACCGCGGCCAGATCGACCGGTTCGACCGGATCCTGAGCCAGGGCCGGTGCAGCAAACCGGCTGAATGCGCGGGCGATCGTGTCGAGGCGGTCGATCTCAGCCAGGATCCGCGCGGCCGTCTCCTCCAGGGCGCCGCCGAAATCATCCCGGCCGTCACGCCAAACCCGGCGGAGATGTTGAACGCCCAGCCGCATCGGCGTGAGCGGGTTCTTGATCTCGTGCGCCACCTGCCGCGCCATCTCGCCCCACGCGAGCACCCGTTCCGCCCGCGAGAGATCGGTCACGTCGTTGAGGGCCAGCACCGCGCCCCGAAGGTCGGGTCCCAGCGAGGCGAGCTGCAGGGTCAGCCGCCGGCCGCCAACGGTCAGCTCGGCCCCGGCATCCGCTCCGCCCGCTGCCGCCAGAAAGCGGCGCACCGCGGCCGCCAGCGTGCTCCATTCCGCGCCGAGGCACTCGAGCAGAAGGTCACCCTCGGCCAGGGGGACGCCGAGCAGGTCGACCGCCTGCCGGTTCGCGATGATGACCCGGCCGTCCTGGTCGAGACCGACCACCCCCGTGGCCACCGTTGCAAGCACCGTGGCGGTGCGCCTGCGCGCCTCTTCCAGCGCGTCCTGGCTCGACCGGATGTCCGCCGCCATCCGCTCAAACGCGCCGAACACCGGCTCGAACTCCAGGGGCGGGTTGGCGGAGTGCGCCGGCATCGACTGCCCCTTCCCCAGCGCGATCGCAGACCGGCGCAGCTCGGACACCGGCCGGGAGAGCGCCAGCGCAGCCCGGCGAGCGCCGGCCAGCGCGGCGACCACGCCGATGATCGTCGCCAGCAGCAGCACCAGCCCGAGATCGAGCTGGCGGGCACCCAGGCTCGAATCGTCGGCGACCTGCGGGGTGGCGAGCACGCCGAGCGAGGCGGGCGTGCCCGGCTGGACCACCCGGAATCCGATCCGCTCGCGCAGCTCGGGCATCGGGCCGTCGCGGGTCACTTCCAGCTGTCCCCGGAGAGCGAAGCTGCGGAACGCGACCGGATCCATGAGCTGGCCCACGACGCCGAGATCCTGCAGCACCGGCGCGCTGGTAGCGATCAGCGCACCGCCGCGATAGAGCGCCAGGTCGGCATCGATCCGCCGGCTCAGCTCGCGCAACTGATCCTCCACCTGGCCCCCGCGCGCCCGCTCCAGGCCCGGTGCGCCCAGCTGCGCGTCGCGGAGTGTCTGGGTGATCAACAGGTCGCGGCTCCGCTCTGCCTCAGCCGCGAGTCGCACGAAGCCCCAGATCGAAAAGCCCACCGCTGGAAGGATGAAAAACGCCGCCAGGGTCACCGCGAGTCGGAACCGGAACGACCGCGAGAGGCTTCGCCAGCGGGGTGGAGGCGGCGGAACCCCGGCCACGTACTCCGCCAGCAGCCAGGCCAGCGCGAGCACGCCGGCGTCGAACAGGACCACGAGAACGCCGCGCACGAACACCGGGAGCGGACCGCGCAGGTCGATCTCGGCGCGGATCTCCCGCGCTGCCGCCGGCAGCGCCAGACGGCGTTCGGCCCGGAGCGCCCAACCCTCGCGCCGCCAGTGGAGCGAGTCGTCGTCCGCCGACACGGAGCCCGGAGGCGATAGCGCCAACCGATAGGGCGTCGCTTCCCGCCGCTCCGGGTCGAGCAGCCGGCCCAGACGGCCCGGAGGCACCAGCCGCGAGCGGGGGGCCACGGCGACGGTCATGACCGCGGCCGCGCCGGTCCGGACCAGCAGCACGTAGTGGACGCCGGGAACCCGCCGCACCGGCGTCACCCGCTGGTTCTGGCCCGCGGGAAGCCCACGGACCATCGATGAGAGCAGGGGGAGCGGCATGTCGAGCGAATCGAGCGGAAGCTCTTCCTTGAGCGTGCCCTCACGGGTCCAGAGGGCGAGGTGCGCGGGGTACGACTGATCGCCCAGCTGGGATTCGCGCCAGAGCGCATACATCTGTGATGGGGTGCCGGGAGGCGCTCCCCGACGGATCGCCTCGCCGAACCCCTCGAGCAGCGGCACCGCCAGCGGATCGGGCTCTTCGCCCAGGCGGGCGACGTCCCGCTGAGCGACCTGCATCCGCCCGGCCAGCTCGGCCCCCCAGGTCGCGAGGGCGGCCGAACTCCCCGCCACCAGCCCGATGCCCAGTATCGTGGCGGAGCGCGGGGCCGGAAGCGCCACCAGGAGCAGCGCAGGCACCCACAGAAACGGATACCAGTCCGGCCAGCCATCGGGACTCCACCCGAACACACCTACGATCGACACCACCAGGGCGAGCGCTACACCGGCTCGAACCCGCCAACGCTCCGCGGTCTGCGCCGTCCCCCGGAAGAGTGCGGTCGCCAGCACGATGGGCGCCGAGGCGGCGAACAGCAGCGTCACCTCCCAGCTGAGCCAGAGCCCGGGCGGGGCGCCCCGGGCCGGAGGAGTGATGCCTCGCGCGAGCGCGATCACTAGGGAAGGCGAAGCGACCAGAAGCGCAGCCGCCGTGGCGACTCCGTACCAGCGCCGCTCGGCCCGCCGACGCCAGAGCCAGACCCCAGCCAGGGTGAACAGGAAGCCGGTGAGTGCGAGCACCCCCGCCGAGCTCGAGAGTGGACCGAGCAGCGGCCGGAAGAACGTAGCGGGCGAGAAGAGCGCCCTGGCTCCCAGAGCGGCGCCGATCGGTGCGCGGGCGGAGAGCCACACGCCGAAGGCCAGGATCAGATATCGCTCCAGCGGCCTCGGCGCCAGCGAAAAGGCGAGCGCGAGCGTCAGGAGCATCAGCCATACCACCACGCGGCTGCCCCGCTCGAACACAAGCTCCCTCGCGACGCCCTGCTCGGGCGGGACCGGCAGAACGCTGAAGAGGAGCCGCGATCCTCGAGTCGTCGGCTCCTCGTAGTCGAAGATGTCGGGTTTGTTGGGGGCCGCGCCCGGCGGATAGAACACCAGGGAGACGTCGGTCTTGCGGCGGAGCATCTCGGCCAGGCTCCGATCGCGCTCGGGCACCGAGGCGTGGGCCCACACCAGCAACGACGCCACTGCCACCCGCCCGCTGGGCGAGTGGCGCCGGGCCTCGAGCACGACGTAATATCCGGTGGTCCGGACGGCGATCGAGTCGCCGGCCGCGGTGGGAGGCAGTCGCTGGTGGCCGGCCCACGCCCACGGCACGTCAGTCGCAGTGTCGAGCAGCGCGACGCCCGTTTCGGGTCCCCAGATCGGCACCGCCTGCCCAAGCTGCCGGAACGCGGCCTCCCGATCGGTGTCCACCACCTCGGCACCGGCGGCGGCAAGCCGCTGGACGGCGCGATAAGCTCGGCGCAGGCCGCGGCGGAGCTCTCTCGACGCCGACTCGACGGTCGCCGAGCGCTTTGTTTCCCAGGCGGTCTCGACCGTCCGCAGCTGCCAGTGTGCGGCGCCGAGACCCAACGCCAGACCGGCCAGAGCCGCGACCAGCAAGCGCCGCCGCCAGTTGGACCACGGTCTCAAGGCGGCTGCCGCCCCGATTCCGGCGAGAACGGCGCCCGCCACCCAGAGCGGCGAGGGCTGCCGCAGCCACTCCGCCGCCGCGGCGCATATGAGGAGCACCAGCAGGGCCCACCAGCGAGCGAGATGCTTCACGAGCCCCGCCCTTGGCGCCTGAAAGAGATGACCCCGCTGGCGGTCCGCGAGCGGCTGCGAGACCGGTCCACCCTGCTCGTGCCGGTCGGCACGACGGAGCAGCACGGGCCGCATCTCCCATTGGGCTGCGACACGCTGATCGTCGAGCGCCTCGCCGACGACATCTCGACCGCCTCGGGCATCCCCCGGGCGCCTGCGATCGAATATGGGGTGCAGCCCCCGGCCCACCCGCTGCCCGGGGGTGCCGCTCTGCGGCGCAAGACGCTGCATCGGGTCATGAACGAACTTATCGAAGCCTGGGAGGAGGGGGCAGGCGTCCGCGAGTTCGTCATACTCACGGCTCAGGCGAACGACGCCCACCTCGAGGCGCTGAGCACCATTCGCACCGGAACGGCGTCAGTGGTGCTGCTCGATGTTTTCGGGCTGGATTTCGGTCCGCTGCTGGCCTCTCCGGAGCCGTTGGCCCATGGCGGCGAGCTGGACACCTCGCTGGTGCTCTACCTGGCCCCGGAGCTGGTGGCCGTGGAGCTCCTGTCCGGCGCCGCTCTCGCGTCGGCCACCAAGGGTGAGGGCCTGTATAAATTCATCCTGGAGCGCCTGACCCAACGTCTCCTCACCCCGTAACCGGAGCGTCGCCGCCCATGCGCGCGCTGCTCGCCTGCTGCCTGCTGCTTTGGGGCACCCCGGCTTTGCCGCAGCAGTCGTTCGATAATGTCCTGAGCATTCAGCAGGGCGGCAAAGAAACCGGGCGGGAGGAGTATTCCATTCAGCGCGGCAGCGGCCCGAGCGCCACCGTCATCAAGGCAGCGGTCCGCTATCCGGCGAGCTTGCCTACGCTTCAGATCGGGCTCACGGAAGAACGGTCGCCCACCGCCGGGATAGCCAAGTTCGAGCTCGACGTGCAGTCGCCCGAGGGCAACATCGTCATCTTGGCGGCGGGATCCGGCGCGCGGCTGATCGTCCGCTCGGTCACCAAAGGGTCGGAGGCTGGCCGGGAGCTGCCCGGCGGACGGGACCTGATCCTTCTGGACGAGGGCGTCTACTCCCTATATCTGCCGCTGGTCGATGCGGCGACGCCCAGCGGCGCCCGGCTGACCGCGATCTTCCCGCGGAGCGGCCGCCGGGCGACCCTGGTTGCCCGGCGTGACTCCGGGCCCGATGGGACGGCCCGGATTCAGCTCAGCGGGGACATAACGGGTACCTTGACGGTGGATGCCCAGGGCCGG
>JBIOTT010000158.1:0-44800 GCA_044866195.1 Gemmatimonadales bacterium | reverse complement strand
TGCCGTCGTTGTAGATCAGGAACGCGAGCAGGAACACGAACGCCTGCCGGAATCCGCGCAGCTCGCGGAAGGTTTCGCCCAGCCGCACGAACGCCATCCGCACCGGGCTCTCCCCCCGCCGCTCGTCCGGCTCGAGCCGGCGGGGAGGCTCTGGCACCCGCCGAAACAGCGGAATGGAGAACAGGGCCCACCAGGCCGCGATCGAGAGGAAGGCGAGCCGCACCGGCAGCGTTGCGGCCGCCTCGGACAACCCTGCGCCGGCAGGCAGGCCGAACCAGGCGGGCTTCTGGATCCAGGCCAGGTTGAACCCGAGCAGCACCCCGCCCCCGACGTAGCCCAGCGCGTAGCCCGCGGTGGAAACGCGGTCGACCTCCTCGGGCGACGCGATGTGGGGCAGGAGCGCCTCGTAGAACACGAAGCTTCCCGTCGCCCCGACCATGGCGAGGATGAACAGCACCGACGCGAGCCCCAGGTCGCCGGTGTGAACCAGGAACATTCCGACAATCGCAGCCAGGCCGAGCACCATGAACCCGGCGAGGAACCGCTTCTTGGCCGCCGCGTAATCGGCTGCCGCGCCGAGCATCGGAGAAAGGAGCGCGACGACGGCCAGGGCTACGACGTTGGCGTTGGCCAGCGCCTGGGTCGCGGCGCTGCCGGGAAGCGCCGCACCCGCGACCTTGACGTAGTAGATCGGAAAGATCGCGGTCACGATCCCCACTTGAACGGCGGACATGGCCCAGTCGTACATCGCCCAGGCGCGGAGCTCGCGGCGGTGGAGACCGAGGCGATCGAGGAGAGAAGGCGGCATGGGTGGTGAAGGGTGGCGAGGGCCGGGTGTTGGCGAAAGGGGCGTCTGTCCCAATCTGAATCCAGCGCGCTCGCGGCCGCGTAAGGAGCCGGTGCACCCGCTTTGACAGCGGCCGTGCCGCGCGGCACCTTGGAGCAGAGTCGGCCGGTCGAACTATCCAATCAAGGGACCATCGATATGAAGATCCTGGCGCTGGTTGCGGCGGGGGCACTGGCCACCGCCGGCCCGCTCGTGTCGCAGCAGGCCGCCGTGGTGCGTCTGGTCGTTTCGCCAGCCCATCCCGAGGTGGCGGCCGGCGACTCGCTTCGCCTAGGCGCGCAGGCGCTGGACGCGAACGGGAGTCCGGTCCCCGACGCCAAGATCACCTTCAAGCAGAAGGGGCTGCAGGGTGCCACGGTCGAGCCCGACGGTCTCTTCCGGGCTGGCGCGAGAGGCACCATGCAGGTTGTCGCGTCGGCCATCGTGCAGGGCTCGAAGCCGGTCATCGAGGAGGTGACCGTGCGCATGCTGCCCGGGCCAGCCGCTCGGATCGAAATCGGAGAGCACCCCGAGCGGCTGGTTCCGGGTCAACGATTCCAGCTCACTGCCCGGGCACTTACGGCTGGTGGCGACGTGCGGGACGATCCGGTCGGGTGGACCAGCTCCGCCCCCGCGGTGGTGCGGGTGAGCCGCGATGGGATGCTCGAGGCCCGCGGAGCCGGCCGGGCGACGGTCGCCGCGACGCTGGGCGGCGTGCGCGCAACTGCGCCGGTCGAGGTGAAGTCGGCCGTCCCTGCATCGCTCGCGATCGAGCCGGCGATGCCAAAGGTACGCCAGGGAGACGTGGTGAAGTTCGCAGCGGTGGCCCGGGACGGCGCCGGCAAGACGATTCCGGGACTCACCCCGAGCTGGTCCTTCAGCCCGGGCAAGGGTCAGATCGACTCCGATGGTGGGTTCGTCGCCTACGACCCGGGCACCTACACCATCACCGCGACGCTCGGCAATCGCTCGGCGGTTGCGGCGGTCACAGTGACTCCCCGCGAGGTCCGGCGTCCGGCGACGATCGTAGGCAAGGCGGTGCGAAAGGCCTTCCCCACCTCCGAGGTGTGGGTCCATCCCAACGGCAAGGTGCTCTATCTCGGCACCCATCTTGGCGGCGATCGCTTCTACACAATGGACCTCAGCGATCCGGCCAACCCGATGATCGTTGATTCGGTCCAGGCAAACACCCGCCTGATCAACGACATCATGACCGATCAGCAGGGCAAGGTCCTGGTCTTCACCCGGGAAGGGGCGGCCGATCGCAAGAACGGGCTGGTCATCTGCACGCTCGACGACCCACTCCATCCCAAGGTCGTCGCCGAATTCACCGATGGGGTGACGGCGGGGGTCCATTCGTCCTTCGTGTACACCCAGCCGAAGTACGGGACCCACGTCTATCTCACCAACGACGGGACCGGCGCCCTGCACGTCCTCGACATCAACGACCCGGCCCATCCGAAGGAAGTCGCCCGCTGGAAAACGCCGCGGGCGGATGCGGGACGCGTGCTCCACGACGTGGACGTGCAGGATGGCCTGGTGTACGCCAGCTGGTGGGATGATGGGCTGGTGATCCTGGACGTAGGGAACGGGGTCAAGGGAGGCAGTCCCTCCCACCCGCAGCTGGTCTCCCAGTACAAGTACGACCTGGACAAACTGTACCGGCAAGTGAGCGAGACCAGCGGCCCCGGCTTCATTCGGGGCACCCACACGGCCTGGCGCCACGGCCGCTACGTGTTCGTGGCCGACGAGGTATTCGGACTCGACGCCGGCGAAGCGCTGTTCGAGGGTCGGCCGGCGCGGGCCTACGGGCGGCTTCATGTGGTGGACGTGAGCGATCTCGAGCGCCCGAAGGAAGTCGCGTGGTACGAGCCGGAGTACGGCGGGGTCCACAACGTGTGGGTGGCCGGCGACACGCTCTACATGGGCGCCTACAACGCGGGCTTCCGCGCGTTCGACATCTCGGGGGAGCTGCGGGGAGATCTGCGGGCCCAGAACCGCGAGATCGCCCAGGTGAGCCCCATCGACAAGGACGGGTTCATCCCGAACGCCCCCATGACCTGGGGCGTGGTGGTGAAGAACGGGCTGGCCTACGTGAACGACTTCAACAACGGCCTCTTCGTGGTGCGGCTCGAGCCGCGGCGCGATCAGGGCCAGCCGCTGGTCCCATGACCGGCGCGCTGTTGCTGCTGGGCGCGCTCGCGGCCACACCGTCCGGCCCGCCCGAGCGGGATTATTTCGTGTTCGTCGCATCGGAAGGGGTGGACCGGATTCAGCTGGTCCGCTTCGGCCCCGCCGGGGCGGCGATCGAACGGGCGTTCCGGATCGGCCTGGTGCCCACCGAGCCTTCGGGCCCACACGGCCTCGCCGTCGCGCCGGACGGCAAGTCGTTCTTCGTCTCGACCGGTCACGGTGCTCCCTTCGGCTCGTTGTGGAAGTACGCCAGCGCCGACGACAAGCCGATGGGCAGGGTGGAGCTCGGGCTCTTTCCCGCCACGCTGCAGGTGTCGCCCGACGGCTATCTGGCCTACGTGGTGAACTTCAATCTTCACGGCGAGATGGTTCCGTCCTCGGTATCGGTGGTGGCGACGGACGAGATGGTCGAAGTGGCCCGAATCACCACTTGCACTATGCCGCACGGATCCCGGCTCAATCCGCAGGGCACCAGGCACTACTCGGCCTGCATGATGGACGACATGCTGGTGGAGATCGATACCCGCAAGCTCGCAGTCTCCCGCCACTTCCTTCTCCGCAAGGGCCAGGAGAGGCATGGAATGGAACCGCCCAAGCCCGGCGACGTATCCTGCTCGCCCACCTGGGCTCAGCCCTCGGCGGATGGGAGCAGGGTCTACGTCGCCTGCAACAAGGCCAGCGAGATCGTCGAAATCGACGTGGCGAGCTGGACCATCAGCCGCCGATGGCCCGCCGGGGAGGGAGTATACAACCTGGCCGTCACCCACGATGGCAAGCTGCTCATCGCCACCAACAAGCGGGGGCAATCGGTCTCCATCTTTGACCTCGCGAGCGGGCGGGAGCTCAAGCGGCTGCCTACCAGGCGTAAGGTCGTCCACGGCGTGGCCGTGTCTCCCGACGACCGCTATGCGTTCGTGTCGGTCGAGGGCATCGGGTCGCAGCCCGGCACGGTGGAGATGATTGACCTCCGTGCGCTCGCAACCATTGCCACGGTCGATGTCGGGCCGATGGCGGGCGGCATCGACGTGTGGAAGGAGCAGTAGCAACCTTCGCCATGCATCTTCGGTTCGGCTGGCCGTTGCTCATTGCCACGGCTTCACTTTGGGCCCAGAACGTTCCCGGCCCGGCCCCGCTCCGCTACGATCTCCGCACCGGCGATCACCTGGTCTATCGCCAAACGTTCGAGCGTGAGATCGACGGGCGCGCGCCCTACGGTCTCGGTGAGCGCGGGCGCGGTATCGCTGCGACCGGGAGGCAAGCGGTCTCCCGGGCAGAGTGGACTGTGCATGTCATCGTGCTCTCCGCGGGCGAAGCCAGCGTCGTGGTTGGCATGGAGCGGCAGCGGACGGCGGCGGAGCTGGTGCGCTACGTCGCGGAGGGCAAGGACCGGTTGGCCGAGGAACGGCCCGCATTTGAGCGGCGGGCCCGCGACCTGGCCGTGACAGCCGATGCTGCGGTCTACGACCCGGCCGGTGTCCAGCGCACTGCTCCCTCGCTGGTCCGCGAGTGGCCCAGCAAGGTGCTCTGGGCTGTCTCCCCCATCGTTGCGCTCCCACCCGCGTCGGCGGAGTCCTCCGGTGCTTGGACCCTGGAGGGCCCTCTCGGCTTCTCGGGGCGGGCCGCGGACTGGCGTAATTCGGGCGCCGAGCGCTGCCTGGAGGTGCGGGCAGCGGCGACGGCCGATCTTCTCATCCCGCGCTGGGACGCCGCCCAGGACGTCTTTCGGCTGCACTACTGGTTCTGTCCGGCGAGCGGGATCGTGACCAAGCTCGAGTTTACCGGGGAGTATCCGAGCCCCTATTACGAGAAGGTGAGCGAGCGGATCACCCTCGAGTTAATCGAGCGCCGGCGAGGAGAGAATCAGGCCGACTGGGAGCGGCGGCCAGAGACGGAGCAGGCCCTGCGGAGCGCGCGCCGGCTGGTGGAGGTCGAGAGCGCTCCCGCGTCCGTCCCGGCACGCCAGGTGAGCTCGCCGCCCGCCTCCGATTCCTCGGGAGGCGCAGACGCCGGTGCCTGCGCCGTGGACTCGGCCTGGACCGAGGCCCGGATCGCCGGCCGCCGCGCGCCGCCTCGGTTGCCCGGGACTCGAATGTACGGGATGTCGTCGCCACGCTTTCGTGGGTGGCCGTATGCCATCCGGGTGCCGGACGACTACCGGGGCGATACGCCCCGCCCGCTGCTGATATACCTGGGGGGCAACACTGGCAGTGCGATCGAGGCTGTGCAGGCCGGGTACGCTGGCGCGGCGGTCACCAACTGGCTGGTCGTCTACCCCAATGCCGCGGCTGACTCATGGTGGCGCGACTCAGCGTCGGCGGGAATGACCGAGGCGCTGGTCGAAGAGGTCCAGCGCGAGTACAACGTGGACACCCGGCGGATCTACCTCAGCGGCCTGAGCAACGGAGGCACGGGCACGTTCTACTTCGCGACCCTCTGGCCCCACCGCCTGAGCGCGGCCGTCTCCGCGATGGGGGCTGGCATCTTCCTCCCCGGAGTCGAGCCGGACCAGCGCCCATTCCCGAACAACACCGCGAACCTGCCGATGCTCTTCCTTCACGGCGAGAAGGACCGCACGATCTCGCCGGAAGCCACCCGGAAGACGGTGAAGCTCATGAAGCATCGCAGTGCTCCGCTCGAGACCCATTTCTTTCCCGACCGCGGGCACGTGCTGTCGCTGGGTGAAGGCGAGGACGGACTCACGGTCCGCTTCCTCCAGCGTTGGAGCCGCGGCACGCCGCCCCGGAGCGTCCGGTTCGAAACCCGGGCGTTCCGGTCGCGCTACTACTGGGTGGAGTTGCTCGACCGCGTCGGGCCGGGCGTGCCGACTGGTGCCGAAGCCGCGCGGGCGCTCGCTGCCGTTCTCGCGCAGAGTGAGCCGGCGTCGGTCGAAGCCAAGGTAGACGAAGACAACACCGTCACCCTCAAGACCCAGCGGGTGGCCAAGCTCCGACTTCTCCTCCGGCGCGACCTGCTGCCTCGGGCCGGTCCGGTGCGGGTGCGGGTGGACGGCACGGAAGTCTTTGCCGGAGAGCTGCCGCCCAACTGCAAGGTGCTCGCTCGCAGCCTCGAGGAGAGCGTAGACCCGTTCCTGGCGTACGACGCCGCGCTCGTTATCGACGTCGGCGCACGGCGCGCGGCGCCGGAGAAGTAGCGCCCAAGGCAGCGGCGTGATCGCGATCAGGCGGCAAGCCGCGCGGCGCGCGCGCTTCGTCGCAGCGACAAGGTCACCGCCCCGGCCAGGGTACCGACGATCACCCCGAGCGAGAGCCCGGTAGGCACGTGGATCCAGCCGCTGAGCGCCATCTTGAGACCAACGAACACCAGGATGAAGGCCACCCCGGGTCGGAGATAGACGAACTTGTCGAGCATGCCCGCCAGCACGAAGAACAGGGCGCGCAGACCCAGAATGGCGAAGACATTTGAGCTGAAGACCAGAAACGGGTCGCGAGTGACGGCAAAGACAGCGGGGATGCTGTCAATGGCGAACACGAGGTCCGACCATTCCACCACCAGGAGGACCAGGAAGAGTGGTGTCGCGAGCAGGCGGCCGCTCAGATGGCGGGTAAAAAAATCCGTCTGGTGATAGCTGGATGAGAAGGGCAGAAGGCGGCGGGCCAGGCGGACGACGGGATTCCGCTCCAGCGCGATCCGCTCTTCTTTCTGGACCCACATCCGAATGCCGGTGACGATCAGAATGCCGCCGAAGACCCAGGTGATCCACTCGAATCGCTGCAGCAGCAGGCCGCCCAGCGCGATCATCACCAGGCGCATGCCGATGGCGCCCAGAATGCCCCACTTGAGTACCTTGGGCCGGGCCTCGGGCGGGACCCCGAAATACCCAAAGATCAGGATGAAGACAAAGAGGTTGTCGACGCTGAGCGAGAGCTCGACGATATACCCGGTGTAGTACTCGAGCGCCGCCCGGCCACCCTCCTGCACCAGCACGAACAACCCGAATGCCAGCGCGAACCCAACGAGGCCCAGGCTCCAGGCCGTCGCCTCCTTGAGGGAGAGGACGTGCGCCCGCCGGTTGAGCACGCCCAGGTCGATGGCCAGGAGCACCACGACCAGGCCGGAAAAGCCCAGCCAGAGGGCCGGGTCGTGGTTGCCCAATCAGCGCCCCGCTGCCATGGCTTCCAGCCGGGCGACCCGCTCCTCCGTAGGTGGGTGGGTACTGAACCATTTGAGCATGCCACCGCTATGCGCCGCGAGCGGATTCAC
Source organism: Gemmatimonadales bacterium (assembly GCA_044866195.1). Lineage (GTDB taxonomy): Bacteria > Gemmatimonadota > Gemmatimonadetes > Gemmatimonadales > GWC2-71-9 > DASQPE01. The sequence goes on along the minus strand of JBIOTT010000158.1, from coordinate 37,560 downwards.
CTGGGCCAGGGGCGCGGCGGCGGGAGCGACCTCCATCGGAATCCGATGCGCCAAGGCGTCCAGCCGGCGGAGCGCGTTCGCGAGTGGCATGGGGCGTCCCAGAATTTCGGCGCCGACCCGATCGGCCTCGAACTCCCGCTGGCGGGAGATCGCGAACTGGATCAGCATGGCGCCGATCGGGCCGAGCAGCGCCAGGGCCAGCTGGGCGCCGGGATGAGCGTTTTCGTCGTCACGCCCGCCGCCGAACATCAGCAGATAGGGGAGGTTCGAGATCGCACCTGCGATCGTCGCCGCGACGGTAGAAGTCAGCATGTCACGGTTCTTCACGTGCGCCAGCTCGTGCGCCAAGACCCCCTCGAGCTCTTCCTGGGGCACGTACTTGAGGATGCCGGTCGTCACGGCGACGACCGCGTGCTGGGGATTCCGCCCGGTGGCAAAGGCGTTGGGCTGCTCGTGGGGCGCCACTGCCACCACGGGCATGGGGAGTCCGGCACGCTGGCGCAGCCGATCGACCATGGCGTAGAGCTCCGGCGCCTGCTCCGGTCCCACGATCTGTGCGCCATACATCCGCAGGACCATCTTGTCCGAGAAGAAGTACATCCCAAAGTTCAGGATGCTTCCGAAGACCAGCGCGACCATCAGGCCCTGCGACCCACCCAGCAGCTGACCGGCCAGCAGAAGCAGCCCCATCAGGCCGGCCATCAGGACGAATGTCTTTACGTTGTTCATCGTTCGATCCCTCCGGATCGACTGCCCAAAAAAGCGAGCGAGACCTTCGTCCGCTCACCAACAGGCAGCGTGGACGAAGGTCTCGCTCTGAGCGCGGGGGCCGTTGCGCCCCTGCTTCCCGCCGGACCGTGCCCGCATCGCGGACAGTCTTGACGATCCCGGCGTCCGCCACCCGGCGGATGAGCTACTCCCCTTCTATTCGGGGGGAATGGTAGCCGGTTCGGCTGCGGCGGTCAACCACAACCGCTTCCGACGCTTGCCGGGGATCAGGCCTGGGCGTTGACGATCTGGCGCTGCCAGATCGCGATCCAGAGCCGGAGCGGCGACGGGAACCGGGGGTCCTCTCGAACTGCCATGTCATCGCGCATCGTATCCTCCTTGACTGCTTCAATGCGGGTTGCCGGAAAACCGTTCCCTCGTGCCGCGAGCCGGCCTTGCACATCAGCCACGGGCCTACGATACGCGGGGGCATCACGCCCGAATCACTCCACTGTCACTTCGGAGAATTGGGGCGAGCACGACCCCTCAGGCGCTGATGGCAGGCGCCCGGGCCGGCGATCTAGCTGCCGGTCCGGGCGGTCGAGGAAGGAGCGCGCGGGGCGGGTGGTGCAGGGCTACCGAATCACCAGCTACTTCTTCTGCAAGTCAATCTCGAAGATCGCGCCGTAGAACTTGCTCTTCGCGGTCAGCTTGGCGCCGCTCGCCGAGCCGGTGGAGAGCCTGGGCGATGCCTTGGCCGAGTTGAACGTGATGTTGGCGCCGGCGGCCGAATAGCTGCCGTGGTCGGTCAGCGTGGAGGCGCTGCCGTTGAAGGTCGTCTGCACCTTGAGGTCGAACTTGCCGTCGGAACCGAGCACCAGCGTCCCGCCGGTAATGGTGAGCTTGTCGCCCGATCCGTCGACGAAGGTGACCGGAATTCCGCTGCCGCCGCCGCCGAGCTTGCCGGTGGCGCGGACCTGGCTCAGCCCATAGGTGCCAGCGATGCTGGGCGAGGGCTTCGGGTTGGTGGGAACCGGATTCGAGGGGCCGGTAGCGTCGTCCCCGCCGCCGCAGGCGGCGGTTACGAGGGCGAGCGTGGCCAGAACCGAGTTGAAGAAGCGACGAGCGGACATTGTTGCCTCCTGTGAGTCGTTGCACCGTTTCCGGGGGCGCCGGGTTCGAACACGGCGGCAACGATACGGCGGGGGGTCACCGCCGTCTCACCGGGCTACCACCTGGCTGTCTGGCCAGAGGTGATACGCTAACTGACAGTAGGACAGCTGGTTACGACTCAGGTTGCGGGCGGAGCTGGGTGGAGGAGTCTGCGAAAGCGAGGGTGGTTGCGCAGCGGGGCCCAGAGAGGATCCATCCCGACCCGGCGGCATCATCACTCATTCCTGCAGGAGCTCGCGGAAGCGGGGATGGCCATGTAGCGCCGCCCACGTGGGATCGGCGCGAAGCTCGGCTCGAGAGATCCAGCTGGGAATCTGGAGCAGCGGCTCGAGGAGATCGATCGCACGATCCGGCTCCCCCGTCCGGAGGTATATCCGCGCCAGGGTGCTGGCGATGAACGGCCCAGAGTTGGCATCCAATGAGATCGGCAGAACGTGGACCGCGCGGGTTCCAAGCCTGATCGCGTCCGTCTTCCGGTCGAGCGACGCGTAGGCCAATCCAAGCCAGGCGAGCAGGCGGGCATCGTTGGGGGACGAACGAACCCGGGCCTCGAGGATGCGGCGAGCCGAATCAGCGTACGCGCGCTCGACCGCCCGAAGCCGACGGAACCCGGCTGCCTCCGCCTTGAGAAGATGGTACCGCACGCTGTCGCCAGCGAATGTCGCCAGCGTAAGCCGGTCCAGTGTGGGCTGGAACAGGCTATCGCTGGTGAGCGGCGCCCCGGAAATCCGATCGTTGGAGAGCATGGCCGGAGCGAGCTTCCCCAGTTCCATTCGGGACATTGCCTGGCGAAGCGCTGCCCTGGCGGCGGCGAGGTCTCCACGCCAAACGATATACAGATTGGCTTTGTATGCGTACGGGTTATTCCAATCCGGGGCCAGGCTGATCGTACGTTCCAGGTACCGCTCGGCCTCGGCGTACCTCCGCACGGACATGTAGGTGTCGCCCAGCTCCAGCATCCGGAGTCTCGATCTCGGATCGTAGCGGGCCGCCTCCAGCAGGCGGGCGATGGCCTCGTCCCAGCGCCCCCGCCGACGGTCGACCCGACCGATCGACGCGAGCAGATCGGAGCTGCTCGGCTGCTGGCGGCGCGCCGCCTCGAACTCCCGCAACGCCCGCGCGTAGTCCAGATGGCCCCAGTAGTAGTAGTACCCGAGGGCGGCGCGCCCGTCGGGCGCCTCCGGAGCGATCCGCAGAGCCACATCGGCCGCGTCGCGCGCCAGCCGGAGTCGCCCCTCCGTACGATCGTAGTAGAACCAGTACATGGCGGAGTGCACCCGCGACATCCGGGCCCAAGCCGCCGCGAATGCCGAGTCGCGCGCCACGGCCCGCTGGTAGAGCTCCAGCGCCGCTTGCAGGTCTTCCCGTTCGAAGCTCCGGCCGAGATAATCGTTCCCGCGCAGATAGTCGTCGTACGCCTCCGGGCTCTTGGTTGCTTCGACGGCAAGCGCCGCCCGCTCGGGACGCCGCAGGGCGACGTCGAGCGCGGCCGTCACCTGCTCGGCAATGTTCGACTGGATCCGAAGCACTTCCGACAGCTCGGCGTCGTAAGTCTCGGCCCAGAGATGGGTGTCATCAGCCACGCGGATCAGCTGCGGGTTGACCCGGATACGGTCTCGACCATCGCCCGACCGGTCCCAGCGAACGCTGCCCTCGAGCGCGTACTCCGCGCCGAGCTCGTCGCCGATCTGGCGGAGGGATTTCATAGTGGTTCGGTACTGATCGGCGCTGGTCCGGGAGATGACCCTGAGGCCGGAGAGGCCGGCGAGACGGCTGGTGATCTCCTCAGCCAGCCCATCCGCGAAGTATCGATCAGCGGGCGGGCCCAGGTTCCTGAAAGGAAGCACTACGACCATCGGCTCGGCCGCAGGGGGACGATGCCACGGCGCGACCCAGGTCACGACGATTCCGGCCAGGATGAGAGTCGAACCTCCCAGTGCCAGCAAGGCCCGCCATCGCCGCCTTCTGGCGTGCTGGGCCGCCGCCGCGTGCAGGGCGTCAGCGAACGCGGGCGGGGTCGCGAACCGCTGGTGCGGATCCCGGGCCATGGCGCGCCGGATGGCGGTGTCCATGCCCGGTGGTATCTCCGATCGCAGGGCGCGGGCCGATGGCGGAGGCTGCTCCAACCGGCGGCGCATCGCCGTCACCGGGTCGGCCGCTGGGAACGGCGCGACCCCTGTGAGGGCCTCGAACAGGACTGCACCCAGCGAGTACACGTCGGTTCGCCTGTCGATCTCGCCGCCTTCAACCTGTTCGGGGCTCATGTAGGCCGGTGTCCCCACCGTGATGCCGGGTGTCGTGGCCGTGTCGTCGCCGGCTTCGGCATTCCCGCTTCCTGCCGTCACGCGCGCGATTCCGAAATCCGCCAGCAACGCGTGGCCCGTGGAGGACAGCATGACGTTCTCAGGCTTGAGATCGCGGTGAATCACGCCCGCCGCGTGGGCGTACCCGAGGGCATCGGCCATCTCGCGCGCGAGCCGGAGCGCCTCGGGGACCGGCAGCGGGCCCTGGCGGCGGAGGCGGTCGCGCAGCGTGCCCCCCGGCAGGTACGGCATGGTATAGAACAGGCGGCCGGCCGCGCAGCCAGAGTCGAACAGGGGAAGGATGTGGGGATGCTGCAGGCGGGCGGACGTACGGATCTCGCGATCGAAGCGGCTGGCCTGTACTTCACCGCTCAGCTCCGGGCGCAACGCCTTGAGCGCCACGCGCCGGTCATGGCGGCGGTCGGTGGCGAGAAAGACCGTTCCCGACGCGCCTTGGCCGAGTACGTCCTCGAGGAGGTAGCGCTCGCGGAGGGCGGTGGCGAGTTCCTCCAGCTCTGCTTCTCGCATGTCAGGGCAATCTACATGGCGGCATCCTCACCGTTGCCCCCGATGCCGTGGGTTTCCGCGGCCAGCCTGGCGAGCGCCGGGAATTCGCCGGTTGCCTTGAGCGCCGCCCGCCGCATCACCCACGAAAGCAGGAGAAATGCCTCGGCCCAAGCGGCCCGGAGCTCGGGGGTCCACTCGGGCCCGAACGCCTGCTCCAGCGTCCACAGCAGCGCGGCTCCTGCGCTCGAATAGTCGGAGTCGTGGACGCCGTAGGCATGGTGCCGCCGGGCCAGCCGGGCCACCTCCGAAACCAGCCGCTCGGGGCTGCCCAGGGTCCCCACTACCCACCCGAGCATCTGGACGAATTTCTGCTGCTGGGCCGCCATCTCAGCCCCGGCGAACAGTCCCCGGCTCGCCGGGTGCAGCTCGAACAGTCTCCGGTAGAAAACGGTGGCCCAATCGTCCGCGAAAGGCTCGAAGCGGCGCCAACTTGCCCTCACCAGGGCTTCGTGCTCCGGGGTCATCGCGGCGTCTCAGCGTGCAGCGGATGCGGTGAACGATCCCTTCACCGAAAGCTCCCGGTCCTCCCGTTCCGGCTCCGACGCCAGGAATCCGATTGCGTCCATCTGAAAGCGGGCCGTGATCCCGCGGACGCCGGAGCTGGTGATGGTGAGTGACCCCTGCCGAGCGCGGAAGACTCCCGTGGGGCGGGTGGGCGACCCGGTCACCACCAACGCCTGGATGCCGCCTGCACTCGGCTCGGGCGTGATTTCATAGGTCCCGGCACTCGGGCGGCTCCCGTCCCAGCGGGTGAACAGGACAGCCCTGGTCTCGCTGGTGGCCCCCAGGGTGATCACGAAAGGCCCGGGGGATCCCGGCGCTTTCCCGAACTCTGCGGTGGCACCCCGGAGCTCCCGGGTGATGACTCCGGCCAGATGGGCCTCATAGGCCGGGGTGGGCCGACTGGGCGGCGCGACAGCCAAGCTGCTGGACATCAGAAGCGCAGCTCCCAGACTGGACCTGCAGGATGAGTAGGACATGGCAGCGCCTCCGTGAGCATGGATTGCGGTTTGTCTTGCCCGGCCTTGTGACGACGCCTACAATACCGGCGGGGTTCACCCCGCGATCACCCCGCTATCACCAGGCGCAGATTGCTATACATCAGCACTTTCGGGAGGCTGTCCGTCACCGCCGACGGCCGTCCGGTAGCCGGCGCCGCCTCCCAGCCCCGGCGGCTCGCCCTGCTGGCCATGCTCGCCTGCGCCGGCGATCGAGGCCTCACCCGTGACAAGCTCATAGCCTTCTTCTGGCCCGATGCCGACGAGGAGCGGGCTCGGCGGGGCCTGAGCCAGGCGATCTATGCCTTGCGGCAAGACCTCGGCAGCGAGGAGGCCCTGGTCGGGACCAAGGACCTCCGGCTGGATCCCGGTCTGATCGCCAGCGACGTAGCGGAATTCGAGGCCGCGATCGCGGGAAGCGACTGGGAACGGGCCGCCGCCCGGTATGGAGGTCCCTTCCTGGACGGCTTTCATTTGCCGAACTCGCCGGAGTTCGAGCGATGGTCGGAGGAGCAGCGGACGGCTTTTGCTCGCCAGTACACCGATGTTCTCGAGCGGCTGGCCCGTGACGCGGCCAAGCGACAGGACCGCCAGGCTGCGGTGGGGTGGTGGCGGAAGCTGGCGGCGCAGGATCCGCTCAACGCGAGGGTGGCCCTGGGGCTGATGCAGGGGCTGGTGGCGGCCGGCGACCGAAACGGCGCTCTTCAGCATGCCCGGGTATACGAGGCGCTGATCCAGCAGGAGCTCGACCTGCCGCCCGATCGGGAAGTGGTGGCGTTCGCGGAGCAGCTTCGGCGGGAGCCGCCCCGGCCCTCGCCCTCGCCCACGCCACCGTCCGCCGCGCCAGCGGCGATGCCCCCCGCATCGGCGGCCGCAGCGCCGCCGTCTCCCTCGCCCTCACCACCGCCGTCGGACCCAGCCGCCAAGGTCCCCGCTACGCCGCCTCAGCCGCTGCCGGGCTCGCTGGTCAAGGCCATGTCGCGTTTTCTGGAGCAGCAGGAGGTCACCGAGGCCCAATCGACCGCTGATTGGCTCGACGTCATCAAGGGCCGGGCGGCTCGGGAAGCCGCCGCTCAAGTGAGAAGCTGGCGCCGCTGGGTCATCGCCGGCACGTTGGCGGGCCTGGTCCTGGTGGCAGTCGCGGGCATTGTGCTTCGAGCGCGTTCCCGCGAGCTCACCTTCGGTCCGACTCGTCGGCTGGCGTTCGAGGGCGCACTCGAGATGGACCCCGCTATCTCACCCGATGGCAAGGTGGTGGCCTACGCTGCGGATCCCGATGGCCGGATGCGGATCTTCGTGCGGCAGGTGACAGGGGGCAGGGCCGTACCGGTCAGCGAGGCGCTCCCTGGGTATCACCGTGCCCCGCGCTGGTCTCCCGATGGCACTCAAATCGCCTTCCAGTCCGGTGGCACGATTTACCTGGTCCCGGCTCTGGGTGGCACACCACGCCCGTTCATTCGGCCCGGGCCGCCGTCGAACTGGGTGGCCTACCCCGCGTGGTCCGCAGACGGGAAGCGGATTGCCTACGTGGAGAACTCAGTGGTGTTCGTCCGCCCGATCGAGGGCGGCTCGCCGACCAGGCTTGCTGCCATCGACTTCCCCCATTCGCTCGCCTGGTCCCCCGATGGCGAATGGATCGCACTGGTCTCGGGAAACGCCGCATTCACCTTCGGAGCGCAGCCCTGGGGCAGCCCGACCAACCTCGGCAACGTGGCGCCGAGCTCCATATGGCTGGTGCCTTCCCGGGGTGGCGCCCTGGTCCGGATAACCGACGACGCGGCGCTGAACACCAGCCCAGTATGGCTCGCAAGCGGGCACGCCCTGCTCTTCGTATCCAACCGGCTGGGCAGCCGCGACGTTTTCCGGGTCACGATCGACCGGACCGGGAAACCGGTGGGCGAGCCCGTCCGACTCACGACCGGCCTGAATGCGCAGACCATCAGTCTCGCACTCGATGGTCGCCGCGGGGCATATTCGGTGTTCACCTACATCGCGAACGTGTGGGCGCTGGACGTTCCTTCGAGCGGGACGGCCCGGGTCGATTCAGCCCAGCCGGTCACGAGCGGGAGTCAAGCCATCGAAGGCATCGCACTCTCGCCCGACGGTGAATGGCTCGCTTTCGATTCCGACCGCGCCGGGAATCAGGACATCTATCGGGTGCGGCTTGCGGGCGGAGATGTCGAACAGCTCACCCAATCGCCCGACCCGGATTTTCTGGCGTCATGGTCGCCCGACGGGCGCGAGCTCGCATTCTATTCCTACCGGAGAGGCACTCGGAGGGTGTTGGTGATGCCGGCGGAAGGAGGTCCAGCCACCGAGGTCACACAGGCGCTGGTGGACCAGCGGAATCCGGGCTGGGCGCCCGACGGAAAGGGCGTCGTATTCTCGGCCTCCGAGGGTGGCGCCAAGGCTCAGATTTACGTGGTCCGGCGGCGGGCAGACTCGACGTGGGGAGCTCCGCGTCGCCTAACCACCGACGGCGGCGGTTCGGGCCGCTGGTCGCCTGACGGCCGGACGATCGCATTCACCAATGAAAGGGCGCTCTGGCTGACGCCGGCCGAGGGCGGTACGCCTCGAGTGCTCGTGCCAGCGGCCGACTCGGCTGGCTACCCCGTTCCCGAGGTGCTGCAATGGAGCGCCGACGGGAGGACGATCTTCTACAAGGCCTTCGATACCGAGGGTCGCTCCAGCATCTGGAGCGTTGCGGCGGCCGGAGGAACCCCGAAGCTGCTGGTCCGCTTTGACGATCTTACCCGGCCTTCGAGCCGGCCCGAGTTCGCCACGGATGGAAAGCGCCTGTATTTCAGCCTCGGCGAGCGCCAGAGCGACGTCTGGACCGTGGACCTGGTCGCGGAGCGCTGACGGTCACGCCACCTGAGCTGCCGCACGTTGCATTGCCCGCGCCACCGTCCAATACGCGACGGACCAGGCTGCGCGCGCCGCCGGGGTGAGCGCCGGTCCGAGGCAGCATTCCAGGGCCGTGAAGAGCGCATCGGCAGCCATCCCATAATGCCTCCAACCGACGCCATGCATAGCATGCCGCCGCCCGAGCTCGGCGACGGTGGTGAGCAGTTCCTCGGGCCGGTCCAACAGATCCAGGATGACCGCGAGGTTCTGGAAGAGCTTGCGCCCGTGCTCCCGCAGGTCGACTGGGCCGAAGAGGGCGCGGCTACTGGGGTCGAGCTCGAAGAGCCGATCGTAGAACAGGGCGGCGGCCCGGTCTGAGACCGGGGCTAGCTTGGCCCACGTCCTCCGGACGACGGCGATCTGGTCGGGGATCATGGCCGGGCACCGTCCTTCAGTGCGAGGCGGTCGCGTTGAACGACCCCTCGATGGTGACGGCCTGTGCGTTCTCCTCAGGCCCGGATGTGAGGTAGCCCTCGGCGTTCACCTCGAACCGTCCGGTGATCCGGTTCCAGCTCGAGCTCGTGATCGTGAGAGTTCCGCCGCGGGGCCGGAACACGCCGGCCGGATGCTCTGCCGGTCCGGTGACGACCAGCACCTGCACGCCGTCAGGCGTCGGCTCGGCAGAGATGGGATAGCTGCCAGGTCCGGGTCGTTGGCCGTCCCAGCGGGTGAGAACCAGCGCTCCGTCCTCGCCCTTTGCGCCCAGCGTGATCAGGAATGGTCGCTCAGCCTCGCCATTGACCGGTCGGCCGAACTCCGCCGATCCGCCCAGAGTCGCGGCAAGCGCGCCTGATATCCGCGCCGAGTAATGTGACGAAGCGTGATTGGGCCGGGGCAGGGCGACGCCGCCAAGAAGCAGGAGCGTGCCCAGGCTGTAGGTGGTCTGCGTGCTCGACATGGGTGCATCCTCCGCGATCGTTGGCCTGACCAGGGCCTCACCGGCCCTCGTGACGGCGCCAACGATACGCGGCGGATTCACCCCGGAATCACGCCGATGTCACCTGAGACAACCTGTTGATTGGATGTGCGATGCGGACGGCCCTAGGAGCGGGGGCCAGCCCCGGCGCTGGGTCAGGTCCGGGGCTCGGCCGACCTGGGGCCGGGGTGCGCGCCGGAAACGCGGGCTGCTGAGCGCCGCATCACGGTCGCGAGGACAAGGTAGGCCTCGGCCCAGGCGTCCCGGACCTAGGGATGGATGGATCTCGCGCGGCGGTGAGCCGCTGCGGGCTCAGTGCACCGCCTGTTCCTCTGGCAGATTGTTCCTCCGGCGCGAACTCGCGCCTGCGCCGGCGAGATCCCGCCAGAGCAGCGCCCCGGGAACGTTGGCGCACAGCTCCGCCAGCCGGTAGGCTGCCGCCACCGTGAGGGCATGGCTGGGTGGGACCAGGAACAGCGCATTGAGCAGAAACGCAAACCCGCCTTCCACGACGCCGAGCCCCCAGTACGTGATCGGGAGCCGGTGGAGCACGAGCGTCAGCGGCACCACGACCAGCAGCATGCCGACCGTGATGCCGGTCCCAGTGGCTTCGGCGAGAAACGCCATGCTGAACACGACCAGCACCGTCTCCGCCAGGGACAGCAGGAGTACCAGAACCAGCACGCCCGGCTCGTGCCGATAGGAGTGATAGGCGTTTGCGAACCGACCCAGGGACTGGAACCAGCGAGAGCCGGCAAAGCGCGATAGCCGGCCCCTGATCCAATCCCGGACGCGCTGGTTCAGCGGTATCAGCAAGACTGCTATTCCGAGAGCCGCAAGCCCCACCGACGCGAGGGCAAACCTGCCGGGTTCTCGGCCCCGGAGCGCATAAAGTGCGGCGAGCAGATTTGCCATGACCATGGCCACCCCGCTGAGCACTCGCTCCATCGCGATCGATGCGGTCACCTCGGGCACCAGACCGCGCCGGCGACCGAGCGCGACCGCGCGCAGCAAATCTCCGCCAAATCCTGTGGGGAGGACGTAGGCTGCTGAGCCCGATGCGAGATACGTGCGCAGACAAACCCAGAACGGGAGCTCGGTGGTCTGAACCCGCATCAGCGGATACGATCTCGCTGCCTTCACGAACCGGCTGAGGCCGAGCATCAGCAGACCCAGCACCAGCCCGGTGCGATCCGCATGCAGCAGGTGGCGGGACACGTCGCCCCAGTCAACCTGGCGAATGAGCACCGCGATGAACGCGAGCGCCACCAGCCAGCGGGCCATCTGCTTCAGGGTGCCGCGATTGATGCTAAGCCGAGGCGAGCTGGTGGGCATGGTCGTCCAATGATCTTCTCCGGCGGTAGGCGAGCTGAGGGCCGACCGGATTAGCCGGCCGAACCCCCAACCGCACTCTCACCGACGGGGAGGTGGGGCGTGAACATTCGCCCCGGTGGAATATCGACGCCGGACCGATCAGCCCGGCGGGCTTCACCGGAACATCAGCGAGTCAATTAGGAGCTTCCAGGGACGTAGCGAAAGGTCGCAGATCACAGTCGCTCCGGCCGAGGCGGCATCTGTTATGGCTGGGTTCTAGCGAGCGCTTGACCCGGAGTCAGCGCCATTCTTCAACCGGGCTCCAAGTGGCTCGAGTGGCCAAGACGCCGGCAGGAAAGTGGGCTGCGAAGTCGGCGCGGAAGTGGGCTGCATGGTCGCGGAGATACCGCTCGAGGTCGGACGGTGACGCGGCCTCATAGCAGGTGCGAAATGTGGTCAGTCCGGCCCGGTCGAAATTGATCCGCTGGAAGCAGCCGGTGGCCCAGATCTCGGGCGCGTGCTGCTCGCGCATGTAACGCTCGACCCGGTCGGCCAGCCCGGGTTCCACCTCCAGCGTGACTTCGTATCGCCGCGTGTCGATCAGAAGGGTGGCGCCTCCTGGTGGATCGGGTCGTCGAGCAGAATGGCGCTCAACTCCGCGCCAGCCGCGGTCTCGAACTGGCCTTCCGGGATCACCAGCAGCGCGTTGGCGAGCGCCATCGAGCTCAGAATGCCCGATCCCTGAGGCCCGGTGAGCCGGGCTTCGGGCCCGGCGGCACCCTCCGTTACGACCGCCCGGAGGAAGTGCTGCAGCTTCGGTTTCAGCGAGATGGGCTCGGCCGCCCGCACCGTGCGTGCTCGCCGGAACGGCAGACGGTGCCCGCACATGACCCGGATTGCCGGGCGCACGAACAGCTCGAACGTGACCATCGTGCTGACGGGATTGCCGGGAAGGCCGATCCACGGGATGTCCCGCAGCAGCCCGAAGCCCACCGGCGCCCCCGGCCGCATCCGCAGCTTCCAAAACCGCTGCTCGGCTCCCAGCTCGTCGAGCACGGTGCGGATATAGTCGTGCTCGCCGACGCTGATGCCCGCGCTGGTCACCAGGAGGTCGCAATCGAGCGCTCGGCGAAGGTGCTCCCGCAGGCTGTCGGGGGTGTCGCGGGCGATCCCGAGGTTCACCGGCTCGCCGCCCGCGCGCCGGACCAGCGCAAGGAGCGTGTGGGTGTTGCTGCTGGCGATCTTGCGCCCGCTGAGAATGGCGTCGGGCTGGTCGACGTCCACGATCTCGTCCCCGCTGCCCAGAATTGCGACTCGGGGGCGGCGGAACACCAAGGGATGCGCAACCGCCAGCGACGCGAGCACGCCGAGTTGCGCCGGACCCAGCACGGCGCCGGCCGGGAGCACCGTTTCGTGCCTTCGGATGTCCTCGCCGGCCTTGCGGATATTGACGCCGATGTCGCGGGCCTTGAAGATCGCGACCAGCTCGCGCCCCTGATCGGTGTCTTCCTGCCGGATGACGCTGTCGGCTCCCTCGGGGAGCGGCGCGCCGGTGAAGATGCGGGCGCTCTCGCCGGGGCCGATGGCGCGGGAGGGAAACCGGCCCGCGGGAAGCTCTTCGATCACCCGGAGCCGGACCGGTGCCGCCTGGGAAGCACCCCGGACATCCGGCCCGCGCACGGCGTAGCCGTCCATCGCCGAGTTGGTCCAGGCCGGGATGTCCAGCGGGCTCACGATGTCCTCGGCCAGCACGCTGTCCAACGCGTCGTCGAGCGGAACCCGCAACGCCGGCTGCCGCCGGACGTCCGCCAGAATGCGGCGCGCGGCATCCGCGGCCGCAAGGGCAGTCTCGGTCACACGACCAGCGCCCGCTCCCATGCCAGGTTCGCCAGGGTCTGAAGCCAGTTGGTGTCGTTGAATGAGAGGACGGGACAGGCGGCCTGGATGCCAAGATCGCGGTCGTCGGTCATGATCGCGAGCCATTCGGAGGCGTTGGACGCCGCCGGATCGTAGAGCGGTCCCCCACCGATCGCTCGCCTCCACACCTCGATCTTGGGAAGCGGCGCCCGCTTGTATCCCTCGCACAGCACCAGGTCGGCGCCGTCCATGTAGCGGCGGGCGAGACCAATGGGATCGTAATCGTCGGGCGTGCGCTCGAAGAGCACCCGGATCGCCGGCCCGGCAATGAGCGTGCGCTCGGCCCGCCCCTCGTGAAAATGGCGGTAGGTGTCGGTGCCCGAACGGTCGACGTCGGCGGGGTGGTGCCCGTGCTTGATCGTCATGACTCGGCGCCCTCGGCGGACCAGCTCGGAGGCCAGCGCCACGGTGAGTGTCGTCTTGCCCGCGTTCTTCCGTCCGATCACCGCGAGGATGCGCGTCACCGGAGCGTGTCCGCCTTCGCGAGATCGGCCGCGGTGTTCACGTTGAAGAAGAGCCGCGCCGGGTCGCCCAGCCGGCGCACCGCTGGGAGCGGCAGGATCCCGACCCGGACGGAGCCGTGGAAGCCGATCGCGCGCAGGTCACCGGCATCGAGACTCCGGGCGATCGCTCCCGCGCAGGCGGGACCGTATGCAGCGCAGAGCGGCTCTACGCCCCGGCGGCCATCACTTTCGGGCAGGAAAGCGTCATAGCGATCGAGCTCGGCGGCCAGCGCGGCGACCAGTGCCGGCGCAACGAACGGCATGTCCCACGCGACGCAGACGACAGGCGCCGGCGCCTCGACCACGGCGGTGTAGATCCCGCCCAGCGAGCCGAGCCCTGGGCGCACATCGCGCGCGACCCGAAGGTCCGGTCGCCAGCTGGGCGCGTCGGGAGCATTGGCCACCAAGAGCGGCGATGCGCCGAGCGCCTCCTGGAAGACCGAGACCAGCCGGTCCAGGATCCGCTCGCCGCCCACGATCTCGAGGCCCTTTGGCCGGCCGCCGAAGCGGGTGGCTCCACCCCCGGCCAACACTGCCCCCCGCACGGCGGACGGGCGGACGGGCGGACGGGCGGACGGGGATTCCGAGGTCAATCCCGACCTCCGACCTGACTGTCCGGCGGTCCGCTTTCACTGTCCACCTGTCCGCCTGTCCGCCCGTCCGCCTGTCCGCCTGTCCGCCCGTCCGCCTGTCCGCCCATCCGCCCGTCCGCCTGTCCGTCCGCCCACACCTGCGGCTCACCACTCACCGCCCGACCCACCAGCACCATGCCACTACGGCGCGCGATCTCCACTGCGAGGGTCGATGGAACCGAGGGCGTGGCCACCCAGGCAATGCCGGCGCGCGCGGCCTTGAACGCCAGCTCGGCCGAAATCCTGCCGGTCACCAGGAGGCCGAGACCGGCGATGGGGTGCCGGGTGAGCAGCGCGCCGCCGATGGCTTTGTCGACCGCATTGTGACGTCCGATGTCTTCGGCGTGAGCAATGAGCTCCCGGCCGTCGACCAGGGCAGCGGCATGGATTCCCCCCGTGTCCTTGTACCGTTCGCCCTGCGCGAAGAGCTGCTTGAAGAGCGCGCGCAACTGCTCGAGCCCCGGTGGAGCACCTCGCTGCGGCTGGGCGCCGACGCTCGCCGGATCGGCAAGAAAGGTGGATACGGCGCCACAGCCGGATGCCAGTACCGGCCGGCGCCCCTCCGCCCGCACCGCGGCGACCCTCGCGTCCGGCACCTCGGCCCAGAAGCCGAGATCGGGAGCGCAGGGGCGGAGCCGCACTTCCTCGAGCGTCTTGATGTAACCCTCCCCGTGGAGCCAGCCGACCGCCAGCTCCTCGAGCTGCGCCGGGGTGCACATCCAGGTGACGGCCGGCCGGCCGTTCACCTCGAGCCAGACGGCGACCTCCTCGACGGCGGCGTGGGCGGACATGCGCCCGCCCCGCTTGGCCGGACGAGCGACGTCAGGCGGGTCCGGTGCAGTCGGCATAGAGGGTGGGATCCTCCGAGACGCGCACCCGCTCCAGTATCGCCTCGGGCGACAGCCGGGGCGCGATGCGCCGGAAGAAGTATTCCGCCATGGCTTCGCAGGTGGGCAGCGTTCGGGCGAACGCGGGGAGGTCCCGGTTGAGGTACTTGCCGTCGAACGGCTCGACCACTTCCTCCCGGAGAACGCGGTCGAGCTGGGCGAGATCGACCAGCAGATCGGGCGAGCCACCTGGTCCGCCCCGCACCGTGACGGCGCATTGGTAGTGGTGGCCGTGCGGCGGCTCGTCGGACAGAGCTCCGAATGCTTCGCGGTTGCGCTCGGGGCTCCACTCCGGCCGGTACAGCCGGTGCAGCGCAAAGAAGCTCACGGTGCGAGTGAGCGTGGTCGGCATGGCCCCGCGTGCGACTAGAGGATCAAGCCCAGACCGACCACAAACCACGGACTCAGGTTCCACTCTTTCGCATCCAGTGTGACCGGGTCGGTCCCTGAGCGGAAGCTAGTGGGGTACGAGAGCTTCCAGAAGTTGCCGCGAACCTCGCCCCGAACATGCAGGCGGTCGCCCAGGAAGAGCCGGAATCCGGCGGCCGGCGCGAAGAAGCCTTTGGTGCCGAAGTTGTAGCCGCTGGTATCCGCCTCCGTTCGCTCGCCGAACGCCGCGCCGCCCACCAGCCCCACGAACGGGGCGAGCCCGTGCCAGGTCTTCCCCCCAGTGAGGTTCAGCGTGATCAGCGCCTCCGCGAACGTCACGTTCTGATCGACCGGTCCGGAGACTCGTTCGTCAATCGGCTTGCTCGGGTCGACGATCAGCCGCTCCAGGTTGCCCCGCTCCACGCCCAGTCCGATCGAGAGAGCTCGCGAGGCTCGCAGATCGTAGCGCACTCCATACGTGTAGCCGCTGTTGGGCCCGACCCCGACCCGCCCGCCGTTTCCGAGCAGACGGCCGCCGACCAACGTGAAGCTGCTCCCCTTGGCGAGGTCATGATACGGGCTGCTTTGGGGGGCATGCCCTACCTGGGCCGTCGCGGTCAGGGGGCACACGACGGCCAGCGCGCAGATCGCGGTGATGGCTCGCATGGGTGTCAGCACTGGCGGAGATCGCGCCCGGTCATATCGGCCGGCTGTTCCAACCCGAGGAGGGCGAGGACCGTCGGCGCGACGTCGCACAAGGCTCCGCCCGCCCGCAGCTCAGCGCACTCGGCGCGGACGGCCACGAGGGGGACGGGATTGGTGGTATGGGCGGTGTGGACGCCGCCGGTCGCCGGATCGATCATGGTTTCCGCGTTCCCGTGGTCGGCGGTGATCAGCACGCGTGCGCCCGCCCGTTCGGCGCTCTGCAGGACCCGCTCGAGGCAGCGATCGACCGTCTCTACCGCCCGGATGACGGCGGGCAGAACGCCGGTATGGCCGACCATGTCGGCGTTGGCATAGTTGCAGAGGAGGAAGTCGTGCGTCTTCGCCTCCAGCGTGCGGCAGAGGGCGTCGGTGATGCCTTCGGCGCTCATCTCGGGGGCGAGATCGTAGGTGGCCACCCGCTGGGAGGGAATCAGACAACGTTCCTCGCCCGGATACGGTGGCTCGACTCCGCCGTTGAAGAAGTAGGTCACGTGAGGATACTTCTCCGTCTCCGCGGTGCGAAACTGCGTCAGGCCGACATCCGCGAGGGCCTCGGCCAGGATGCGGGCAAGCGTGAACGGGGGGAACGCCTGTGGCAGCGGAAAGGTCTGGTCGTACTGGGTCATGGTCACGCCGCGCAGCACCGGCCGATCGCGCACGTCGAATCCATGAAAGCCGTCCAGGCACAGCGCCGCCACGATCTGGCGCATCCGGTCGCTGCGATAGTTGAAGAAGAGCACCCCGTCGCCGGTCCGTACCCGGGCCACCGGTGCGCCGTCCCGGTGGTGGACCAGCGGCTTGAGGAACTCGTCGGTCTCGCCCCGCTGATAGGCGGCCTGCACCGCGAGCACCGGGTGGGTGATCGCGTCGCCGACTCCGTGCACGATCGCATCGTAGGCGATTTTGGTGCGCTCCCAGCGGCGGTCGCGATCCATGCCGTAATAGCGGCCGCACAGGGTGGCCACCTCGACCCGGTTGCCCGCGATGCGCCGCATGTCCTGCAGCAGCGTGCGCACTACCTCGGCGCCGAGGGTCGGGGGCGCGTCGCGGCCGTCGAGAAAGCCGTGAATCGCGATCGCCGGAACCTTGAGCCGCACGCCGAGCTCGACGCAGGCCAGCAGGTGGCGGTCGAGCGCGTGCACTCCGCCGGGACCGAGCAGCCCTACCAAGTGGAGCGTTCCGCCGCTCTGGCGCAGGAAGCCGCCCAGCTCGACTAGCGGCGGCAGCCGATAGAACTCGCCGGAAGTGATGCTCTGGGAGATGCGCACCAGGTCCTGGGGGACCACCCGTCCCGCGCCCAGGTTGAGATGCCCGACCTCGCTGTTGCCCATCTGGCCTTCGGGCAACCCGACCCTGAGCCCGCTGGCCTCGAGCAGCGTGCGCGGCAGCGACGACCACAGTCCGTGCCAGACGGGAGTGTTGGCGAGCTCGATGGCGTTGCCTTCGCGTGCCTCCCGATAACCCCAGCCGTCGAGAACGACGAGCACGACCGGGCGGCGCGCGCTTCGGTTTGACATGGCTCTCCGCGGACTCTACTATGCGCCACAGTGACTCAAGCGCCGCAATCTAGTCCTGCCCTCTGCCGGCTACCAGCCTGCGCGCTCGCGCTTGGCCTGGTGCTGGCCGCACCGCTCGTTGCACAGGGCCGAAGCGGATTGACCGGCACGACGGAGCTGCACCGGGGCATCGGTGGTGTCGTGCTCGGCACACTCACCGACGCGGCAACCGTCAACGCCGGCAGGAGCCAGCGGGGCTGGGCCGAAGTCACCATCACCGGCTGGATCATTCGCGGATCGGTGGGCCCCAACGCGCGGGATGGCTTCGATCTCGCAGTGAGCGCCTCGGACGGGGAGAACCTGCGCGCGGAGCCTAACGGGGCCATCATCGCCCGGCTGCAGCGCGGCACGTTGCTTCGAAAGATCGGGATCCGCGGCGGCTGGGTGCACGTGAAGCGGACCGGATGGGTGCGGCGCCGGTCGCTCGCTGCGCCGGTCGAAACCGGAGCGCTCACGGCTCGCCAGTCTCCCGCGCAGCCTCGCCAGTCCCCCGCGCCGTCTCCTCGGAAATCGCCGGCGCCGTCTCAGACCAGAACCTCACCCGCTGCGGCTCCGCCGGTTCAGCAGGAGCCCGTGAAGCCGGGGACGGCCGACTTGCGGGTCGAGGTGGCTCGGGCGGCGCCGCTGGTGGCTGTCCCGGAGGGCGGCCGACTCGGCACGGTCGAGCCTGGCACCGGTGCGCGGGTCGTGGGGCGGGCCGGGGACTGGGTTCGAGTGCAGTTCGAAGGGTGGATGCGCGAGGTCGACCTCAAGCCGTCCGCCGAGGGCGCATTAATCGGCGTATCGGCGGCCGAGGTGCGGGCGGATCCCCAGCGCTTTGTGGGCCAGACGGTAGAGTGGCGGGTGCAGTTCATTGCCATCCAGAAGGCCGACGAGCTGCGCTCGGAGCTGCCGGCGGGGCAACCGTTCCTGCTCACCCGGGGCCCCCTGCCGGAGCCGGGGTTCGTCTATGTCATTCTGCCCCGCGATCAGGCGTCCCAGTTTCAAACCCTCCCGCCGCTGCAGGAGCTGGTGCTGCGGGTGACGATCAGGGCGCCGCGCACCAAGTATCTGGCGACGCCGGTGGTGGAGCTGGTGGGCGTGGTGAGCGGGATGGCGCTCAAGTGAATTGCGCTATCCGCTATCCGCTATCCGACGTGGAGATCGGCTCGGCTGGGCGCGGATCCGCCAACGGCGGATAGCAAGCGGATAGCGGATAGCGGACTGCCAATGAACGATCTTCTCCGCCAGCGGATCCTCCGCGCGCTCGAAACCCTCGGCGACGATCGCGCGTACGAGGTCTTGGACTACGTCGAGTTTCTCTCCAGCAAGTACGCCGAGCGGGCTCGGTCCACCGGCCTTCTCGCCAAGCTCACCGAGACCGTCGAGGACACCATGCGCGCCGGCAAGATCCCGCTGCAGGCGATCAGCGGCACCATCGGACTGATGGATAGCGCCGCCAAGGTGATGCGTGGCCTCGCTGCGGCCGGCCAGGCCGTGGTGGAGGAAGCGGTGCGCGCCGCAGAAACCTCGGGCAGCCAGCCGCTGCCGCCCCGCCCGCCGTCCGAACGCGAGCCCAGAAGCAGCTAACCCCCCTCACTTCTCACCTCTCACCTCTTACCTCCATGGCCGCACCTGCCGAGGTTCGCGCGCCCGCCGTCACCGACGAGTCCCAGTTCGTCCGGGGAATCGGCCCGCTCGCCGCTGTCTCGCTGGTTGTTGGATCCATGATCGGCTCGGGAATCTTCATCGTCTCGGCCGATATCAGCCGCCAAGTCACCGCGCTCGGCCCGGCAGGGTTGCTGTTGGTATGGGCCATCACCGGTGCCATCACCATCATCGGCGCGCTGGCGTACGCCGAGCTCGCGGCGATGATGCCGAACGCGGGCGGGCAGTACGTTTTCCTGCGCGAAGGGCTGGCCCCCTCGGCCGGGTTTCTCTACGGCTGGACCCTCTTCACGGTGATCCAGAGCGGGACCATCGCCGCCGTCGCGGTAGCGTTCGGGAGATTTCTCGGCGTCCTGATGCCGAGCCTCACGCCCGACGTGTTTCTCAAGCTCGGCTCGTTCGACATGCCGGGCGGGACCATTCAGCTGGGCCTTTCGCCCCAGCGGGTGGTCGCCATTCTCATGGTGGCCGTGCTTACGGCGGTCAACATCCGCGGCGTCCGGCTGGGCGCCGCGATTCAGACGGTCTTCACCTTGGCGAAGGTGGCCGCCCTCAGCGCCCTCATTCTGCTGGGGCTCACGGTGTTCCGGCGGCCTGAGGTGGCCGCGGCCAACTTCGGCTCGTTCTGGGGCAGCGGCGAGTGGGGGCTGGCCGCGCTTCCGGTGCTCGGCGCCGCCATGGTGGGGTCGCTCTTCTCGAGCGATGCCTGGAACAATGTCACCTTTGCCGCAGCCGAGGTGCGAGACCCACGCCGGAACCTGCCGCTCGCGCTCGGCTTGGGGACCGGGCTGGTCAGCCTCCTGTATGTGATCGGGAACGTCGCCTACCTCAACGTGCTGCCGTTTGCGGGCGACCCCAACGGAGCCGACGTCCTCGCCCGAGGGATCCAGCATGCGGCCCAGGACCGGGTCGGGACGGCGGCCATGGAGGTGATGCTGGGACCGGCCGGCGCGATCATCATGGCGGTCGCGATCCTGATCTCGACCTTCGGCTGCAACAACGGACTCATCCTCGCGGGGGCGCGGGTGTACTACGCGATGGCGCGAGACCACGTGTTCTTCCGCCAGGCCGGCGAGCTGCACCCGGAGTTCCGCACCCCAGTGTTCGGGCTCATCGCGCAGGCCGTGTGGACCATGGTGCTGTGCGTGAGCGGCACCTACAGCGAGCTGCTCAACTACGTGATCTTCGCTGCGCTGCTCTTCTATTTGCTGACCGCGGTTGCCCTGTTCCGCCTCCGCCGGCTTCGCCCCGATGTGCCGCGGCCAGTAAAGGCGGTCGGCTACCCGCTACTGCCGGCGCTGTACATCGTTGCGACCGGGTTCATTCTGGTTGTGCTCCTGGTCGACAAGCAGCAGCGGCTCTACTCCGGACTGGGGCTGCTGATTGTGCTCCTCGGCGTTCCGGTCTACGCCCTCTGGCGTCGGACGGCCCGATGACTCGCCCGATGCTCGGTCTTCTCTGTGCCGGAGCGCTATGGCTCGGTGCCTCGGGCTGCGGAACGGGCTCGACGCCTCCGGGCGCCGCGCCTGCCGCGTCGTCGGCGCCCCGGGTGAAGGGAGTCGCTGACGAATTTTTCGCCGCGTTCGTCCAGCGCTTCCCCGAGCAGGCGACCCTGTTCGGGCTCGCCGACGCTCCGCACGACCGTCTCACCGATCAAACCCCCAGTGCACGGCAGGCCTGGCAGGCCCGTGAGGATGAGTGGCTCGCCCGGTTGCAGGCGATTGACACGGCGGGAATCGTTGGAACAGCTGACGCGCCGGTGTACGCCATCATGCGGCAGACGCTCGAGGCCAATCGTGCGTCGCGGGTGTGCCGACTCGATCTGTGGGGGGTGAGCCAGCTGTTCGGCTGGCAGGTGAATTTCCCTCGGCTGGCGCGGCTCCAGCGGGTCGGCTCGCCGGAAGCCCGCGCGCAGGCGCTGGCTCGCTGGCAGGCGATTCCGCGATTCATCGACCAGGATATTGGCAATCTGCGGGAGGGACTCAACCAGGGATACACGGCTCCCCGTACCAACGTCGAAGCAGTGCTCAGGCAGGTGGATGCCCTGCTGGAAGGCGCGCCCGACAAGTCCCCCTTTGCCGGATTCATCGAGCGCGATTCGACGCCAGAGTTCCGCCAGGCGATCGTCATGGTCGTCCGCGATCGGATCAACCCCGCGTTGCGCCGCTACCGGACGTTCCTGGCAGAGGAATACCTGTCGCGCGCCCGCACCACGCCCGGCGTGTCCTCCTTGCCGCACGGTACCGAGTGCTACCGTGCCCGGCTGCGGTTCTTCACGACGCTGGAGCTCGATCCGCGCCAGGTGCACGAGCTGGGGCTGGCCCAGATGAGCCGCATCGAAGCCGAGATGCGAACCATCGGTCAGCGAAGCTTCGGCACCGCCGACGTGCCTGCTCTCCTCGAGCGGCTGCGGACCGACTCCCAGTACACCTTCCGCTCGCGCGAGGAGGTCATCGCCGCGGCCGATAGCTCGATCGTCCGCGCCAAGGCCGCGATGCCGAAGTGGTTCGGCCGACTCCCCAAGGCGCCGGTCATCGTGGATCCCTGTCAGGCCTTCGAGGAAGCCTCCGGCTGCCCCGGCTCGTATGTGCCGGCCGCGGAGGACGGGAGCCGGCCGGCCCGTTATCGGATCAACGCCGGCGATCCCACGCACAAACCCCGCGCCAGCGCCGAAGCGACTGCGTTTCACGAGACCATTCCGGGTCACCACCTGCAGATCGCGCTCGCCCAAGAGCGGCCGGGGGCTCACCCGATTACTCGCTTCTTCTTCAACAGCGGGTTCGTAGAGGGCTGGGCCCTCTACGCCGAGCGCGTGGCGGACGAGATGGGCCTGTATACGTCAGATCTGGATCGGATGGGACTCCTCTCGAACGATGCCCTCCGTGCGGCCCGCCTCGTGGTCGATCCCGGAATCCACGCGCTCGGCTGGAGTCGGCAGCGGGCGGTCGACTACATGCTGGCTCATACGGCGCAGTCGCGGGGCTTCGTCGAGTCGGAGGTGGACCGCTACATCATCACCCCCGGACAGGCGACCGCCTACATGATCGGCCGGATCGAGATCGAGCGGGTCCGAGCCGAGGCCGAGCAGCGACTCGGCAAGCGGTTCGACATCCGGGCGTTCCACGATCGCGTCTTGGAGGACGGCAGCGTGCCTCTGGGATTGCTCCGGGCCAACATCGAGCGCTGGCTCGCTGGCAACGGCGTCTAAGCAACCTCCCGGCGCCGGCCGATGTCAGAGTGGCATGGGACCCGTTGTCTCGCCTGCCATGACAGCGCTGCCGGCGAGCCCACTCTCAGGCGCGTTCGGCAGCTCGAGTATCGGATCGAGATAAAGGAAGCCGGGGCGACGCTCCGGGGCCGCTATCGAGCCACTCGCGATGGGCGGATGCGGATCGACGTGTTCGCCGAGGGGACCCGGGTTTATTCCGAAGGGTGGGACGGGCGGCAGGGCTGGCAGCAGCCGCAGGACGCCAGCGAGCCCATCGGCAGCACCGCGGAAGCCGCTGCCGCATTGCGTCGCGGGGTCGCTCAGCCGGGCCACCTGTGGACCCTGGCCGACATGCCGCGCAACGGGCACACGCTCAAGCTGCTGGGGCGCGAGCTGGTCGGTGGCACCCGCTACTACGTGGTCAGGCTCACGCTGGCCGACGGATTTCGCAGCTGGTACCTGGTGGATCCGACGACCTGCCTCATTGCGCGGAAGCGCGACTTCCGCGCGTTCCACCCGGATCAGGATCCAAGCCAAAAGTGGGTGGAATCGGTGTTCGATGAGTTTCGCACGGTCGGGGGCATCACCAAGCCCTACCGCACGCGTGACGTCGACCGGGCGAGTGGCAAGACCATGAGCACCACGCGGGTGCTCGAGATCGCGGTCGACCCCGCCTTCGACCCGGAGAGGATGCGGCCGCGCCCCGGTGATCCAGCGCCAGCACGACCTTGATTTCGGGCGGTCGCGCCACCATGCTTCTGGATGGCGCCCCGCAACCATCTCGGCCCGCCCTGCGTTCCGCTCGGACGTCGGCGGGCCGTTGTGCATTTCATTCTCGAGCGCGCATGAGTCGTATTCGCCAGACCGTCGGACTCACCTTCGACGACGTGCTCCTGGTGCCTCGGCACTCCACGGTGCACCCGCGCGAGGTTTCGACCCAAAGCCGTCTCACCCGCACCATCCCGCTCAATATCCCACTGATTTCCGCGGCCATGGACACGGTCACCGAGGCCGAGATGGCGATCGCCATGGCCCGCGCCGGCGGCATCGGGGTGATTCACAAGAACATGTCGATCGACCGCCAGGCAGCGGAGGTCGACCGGGTCAAGCGCAGCGAGAGCGGGATGATCCTCAACCCGATCACTCTTGGGCCCGATCGCCCGGTCCGTGAGGCCTACGCTCTCATGCGGCGGTTCAAGATCTCCGGCGTGCCCATTGTCGACGGAGACGGGCGCCTCATCGGGATCATCACCAACCGGGATCTCCAGTTCGAGCGCAATCTCGACCAGCCGATCCGCGACGCGATGACCAAGGACAAGCTGGTCACCGCGCCGGTGGGGACGGACCTCGACGAGGCCGAGCGGATCCTGGCCCGGCATCGGATCGAGAAGCTGCCGGTGGTCGACCAGCAGGGCGTGCTTCGGGGGCTCATCACGGTGAAGGACATCTTCAAGCGGCGGGAGCACCCCAACGCCAACAAAGACCACCACGGCCGTCTTCGGACGGCGGCGGCGCTGGGCGCGGCGCCCGATACGCTGGCGCGCGCGGGTGCCCTGGTTGCGGCCGGCGTCGACGTGCTGGTGGTCGACTCGGCCCACGGTCACAGCGAAGCCGTCCTCGCCACCGTCGATGCCGTGCGCGAGGCCTTTCCCGACGTGCAGCTGGTGGCCGGGAACGTGGCCACCGAGGCCGGCGCCCGCGAGCTGGTTCGGCGGGGCGCAGATGCGGTGAAGGTCGGGATCGGGCCGGGCAGCATCTGCACCACCCGCGTGGTCACCGGCGTCGGCGTGCCCCAGGTTACCGCCATCATGGACGCAGTTCGCGGCGCGGGCGAGGTCCCCATCATCGCCGACGGCGGGATCAAATACTCGGGCGACGTGGTGAAAGCCATCGCTGCCGGAGCGTCTTCTGCCATGATGGGGTCCATGCTCGCGGGCACCGAGGAGAGCCCGGGCGAAGCGATTCTGGCCGAGGGACGCCGCTACAAGATGATCCGGGGCATGGGCAGCCTCGCCGCCATGCAGGATGGATCCGCCGATCGCTACTTCCAGGAAGGGGAGATGACGTCCACCAAGATGGTCCCCGAGGGGATCGAAGGGCGGGTTCCCTACAAGGGCCCGGTGGGGGACGTGCTCTACCAGATGGTGGGAGGGTTGAGAAGCGGGATGGGTTACGTCGGGGTGGCCGACGTTCCCGCACTCCAGTGCGAGGTGGAGCTGATCCGGGTCACTTCAGCCGGCCTCCGCGAATCCCACCCGCACGACGTGACGATTACGCGGGAAGCGCCGAATTACAGTGCTTAACACCGTTAACGCGGTCATCTTCTTCCCCGGACAACCGATGAGTCTCTTCCGCCGCAAGGACGTCGCGAGCTTGCAGGCCGAGGTGGCCCGCGACCAGAGCCTGAAACGAGCCCTGGGCCCCGTCAACCTCGTGTTCCTCGGTATCGGCGCCATCATCGGCGCCGGCATTTTTGTGCTGACCGGGCAGGCCGCCGCGAACTACGCCGGCCCCGCGATTGTGTGGTCATTCGTGCTCGCGGGCACCGCCTGCGCGCTGGCCGGGCTGTGCTACGCCGAGTTCTCGTCGATGATTCCCATCGCCGGCTCGGCCTACACCTACGGCTACGCGACCCTGGGCGAGCTCTTCGCCTGGATCATCGGGTGGGACCTCATCCTCGAGTATCTATTTGCGGCCTCCACCGTGGCAGTCGGGTGGTCGGGCTACGTCGTCTCGTTCCTCCGCGACCTCGGAATCAACTTTCCGGCCGAGTTCACCTCGGCCCCGTATATCCACACCACGCCCCCCGATGCCGGCTGGAACGTCTGGCGGCTATTCACCGAAGGGTGGTCCTCCACCGGCGCCATCCTCAACGTTCCGGCGATGGTTATCGTTGCCCTGATCACCATCCTGCTCATCATCGGCATCACGGAATCGGCCACCTTCAACGACGTCATCGTCGTCATCAAGGTCACCGTGGTGCTGCTCTTCATCGCAGCCGGGCTGGCCTACATCAACCGGGAAAACTGGGTGCCGTTCATTCCCCCGGAGGAAGCGCCCGGGAAGTACGGATGGAGCGGCATCGTGCGGGGGGCCGGGGTGATCTTCTTCGCCTACATCGGGTTCGATGCGGTCTCCACGGCTGCTCAGGAGGCCAAGAAGCCCCAGCGCGACATGCCGATCGGCATCCTTGGATCGCTCGCGATCTGCACCGTGCTCTATATCGCGGTGGCTCTGGTGCTCACCGGGATCGTCAAATACACCCAGCTCAGTGTGCCGGACCCGATCGCCGTGGGCGTCAATGCGGTGGGGCCCGCGCTCAGCTGGCTTCGCCCCATCGTGAAGATCGGCGCCATTGCGGGTCTCACGTCGGTGATCCTGGTGATGTTATTGGGCCAGCCACGCATCTTCTACACGATGTCGAAGGACGGGCTGCTCCCGCCGGTGTTCGCGGCGGTGCATCCCAGGTTCCGGACGCCCTGGCTGGCGAGTCTCGTAACCGGGGCCTGCGCCATGGCCATGGCCGGAATGCTGCCGATCGGCCTGCTGGGTGAGCTGGTCTCGATCGGCACCCTGCTCGCGTTCGCCATCGTCTGCGGCGGCGTGCTGGTGCTCCGGTACACGGACCCTGAGATTCCGCGGCCCTTCAAGACGCCGCTGGTGCCGCTGGTCCCGCTTGCCGGGATCGTGGCGTGCTTCTATCTGATGCTGGGACTTCCCCCCGATACCTGGGCGCGGCTCATCATCTGGATGGCGATCGGCCTCGCGATCTATTTCCTCTATGGGAGGCGGCACTCGAAGGTGGGACGGATAGCAGCGTGAACGGTAAACGGTAAACGTTGAACGGGGGCGTCGGGACACCATCGGAGCCCCCGTTCACTGTTCACCGTTCACCGTTTACTGTTTTTCATGCCCTACACCCTGACCGACGCACACCGCGACGCGGCCTTGAGCCTTGCGGAAGCCCTTCGCCGGGGCCGGCGGATCTGCCTCACCACCCACGTAAACCCGGATGGTGACGGTCTCGGGAGTGAAGCTGGCCTGGCGCATCTGCTGCGCGCGGAGGGCTATGACGTCGCGATCACCAACCCCTCGCCCACGCCGCCCCGCTTCCGGTTTCTGCTGGACGACCTGCCCGGGGTGGACCGCACCGGAGAGGCCGTCAAGGAGCTTCGGCGCGCCGACCTCATCATCGTCCTCGACATCTCGGACCTCGGCCGGCTCGGCATGCTGGCCGAGACCGTGCGCGACCGCGGCGTTCCGGTCGCCTGCATCGATCATCATGTGAGCCCGGGCTCGCTGCCGGCGGGACCCCGCTATCTCGATCCGACTGCTGCCGCCACCGGCGAGCTCGTGTTCGAGCTGGCCGTGGCAAACGAGTGGCCTCTGACCGAGGCCGCCGCGCGCGGACTGTACGTCGCGCTCTTGACCGATACCGGCGGCTTCCGGTTCAGCAACACCCACCCGCGGACCCTCCGCATCGCGGCGGAGCTGCTCGAAGCCGGCGTCGATCCCGAGCAGATCTATCTCGACGTCTATGCCCGCGCACCGGAGGGACGCCCTCGGCTTTTCGCGGAGGCTCTCCAGACTCTGGTGGTGGAGCCCGAGGTCGGCCTCGCCTGGGTGACCGTGCCGCCCGGGGCCATCGAGCGGCTGGGGGTCTCGTCCGACGACCTGGATGGCGTGGTCGAGTTTCCCCGCTCGATCGACGGGGTGCGCATGGCGCTGCTCTTCCGCGAAGTCTCCCAGGGGCGGGTGAAAGTCTCGCTCCGCTCGGTCGGCAGCGTGGACGTCGCCGCGTTTGCGCGGCGGTTCGGCGGCGGAGGGCATACCAAGGCGGCAGGGCTGGCCCTCCCCGGAAGCCTGGCCGAGGTGCAGGGGACGGTGCTGACCGCCGCGCGGGAGTATCTGAGCCACGATGGCCGGCTTTGATCCCTGTCGCGCGCCTCTTATATTGCCGAATCCGGCTGTAGGAATTGACCGCTTCGGCTTATGGACACCATCGAACGCATTGAGCGCACACTAGATACGTTGCGGCCCTACATCGCCTCCCACCGGGGGCAGGTGGAGGTCATCGACTTCGACGAGCAGGATGGACGACTCCTGCTGCGCCTGGGCGGGACCTGCCACGGGTGCTCGGCTTCCACGGTGACGCTCAAGCAGGGCATCGAGCTTCGGCTGCGCGAGATGGTGCCCGAGGTGAAGTCGGTGGAAGCTGTCTGAGGACCTAGTGGCCGACTCGCTCGAAGCCCGCGTCACCTCGGCGCTCGCCCGCATTCGCAATCCCCGTCTCGAGGCTGATGTCCTGTCCGCCGGCATGATCCGGGACCTTACGGTCGCGGACGACGGCAAGATCGCGTTCACGTTTCTCCTGTCGCGGGAAGACCCGGCAACCCTGGTGCGAGAGGCCCGCGCGGCATTGACCGCGATCGAAGGTGTGCGCCGAGAAGACGTGAAGATCTCCGTGGTTGATCCAGGTGGCCCAGCCCGGTCCACCCATGCACCCCCGGGAGCGTCGCCGGTTGCACCGCCCCCGCCTGCCGCGCCGATGGAGCAGCCCAACCTCGGCCGCATCATCGCTGTCTCCTCCGGAAAAGGCGGCGTCGGCAAGTCGACTGTATCGGCCAACCTCGCTGTTGCGATCGCCGCCGCGGGGCATGCTGTGGGATTGATGGACGGCGACATCTACGGACCCAACATCCCCCGGATGTTCGGGGTGTCCGAGCGACCCCAGGTGATCGAGGGCAAGATCCGCCCGCTCGAGGCGCACGGCGTCAAGCTGATGTCGCTCGGGTTTCTGGTCGACCGCGATGCGCCGGCGATCTGGCGCGGTCCCATCATCATGAAGGTGGTGCAGCAGTTCCTGCGCGACGTCGATTGGGGCCGGCTGGACTACTTCATAGTGGACCTGCCTCCCGGCACGGGTGACGCCCAGCTCTCCCTGGTGCAGGCGACCCACGTTGCCGGCGCCATCATCGTGACCACGCCGCAGGAGATGGCGGTGGGCGACGCCCTTCGCGGTGCCCGCATGTTCGAGCGGGTCGGCGTGCCGGTGATCGGCGTGGTGGAAAACATGAGCGGGTACACCGATCCCGACACCGGGAAGACGATCGAGTTCTTTGCTGCTGGCGGCGGCCGGCGGCTGGCGGACGAAATCGGTGCGCCGCTGCTGGGGCAGGTGCCGCTGCAGCCCGGCCTCACCCAGCTGGCCGACGCGGGGCGCCCTATCGTCACGGCCGAGCCGAAGACCCCCGCGGCGGTGGCGCTCCAGGGTGTTGCCGAGACCCTGCAGGAGAAGCTGGCCGGTCGCTCCTTCGCGCTGCCGATCCTTCGAGGCTGACGATTTTTACACCGCAGAGACGCAGAGGACGCAGAGAGTTATAAGACCTCTGCGCTCTCTGCGCCTCTGCGGTGAATCTTTAGGTCATGGGCATCATCACTCTTCTCACCGATTTCGGGCTGTCCGACTCATACGTCGCCGAGCTGCGGGGGGTGCTCCTGTCCGCCGCGCCCGGCATCGGCCTGGTGGACATCACCCATGCCATCGCACCTGGCGACGTCCGCGCCGCCGCCTACGTGCTGGGGCGATCCTGGCACCGCTTCCCGGCTGGAACGGTTCATCTCGCCATCGTCGATCCAGGGGTCGGCACCCCACGCGCCGCGCTCGCGCTTCGCGCCCGCGGCCACAATCTGGTGGGCCCGGACAACGGCATTTTCACCAACGTGCTCCGGGACCTCCCGGTCGAGATCGTGGCGTTGCCCGTGCCGGCGACAGCGGCTCCCACCTTCCACGGACGCGATCTCTTTGCGCCCGCAGCCGCTGCGCTCGCGTGCGGGACCCCGCTTCGGTCGCTGGGCCCCCCCTTTACCGGCATGCCCGAGCGACTCGCCACCGGAGAGCCGCGGTACGAGGGCAAGAGCGTCGTGGGCGAGGTGATCTATGTGGACCGGTTCGGGACTCTGGTTACCAATCTCACGACCGAGCAGGTGCCGAGCTACGCTACGCTCGAGGTCGAAGACCTCGAGCTCGGCCCCCTCCGCCGTACGTTCGCAGATGTGCCCGCGGGCGGGTTGCTCGCCTATCTCGGCTCGGACGGTGCCGTCGAGATCGCGGTGCGGAACGGGTCGGCTGCCCGGCGGCTAGGCCTGGGCGTGGGGGGGCAGGTGCGGGTGCGGCTTGGCCGGTAATCTCACCTCTCACCTCTTACCGGGGCCGGTGTTCGCAATGAGACGAACGCTCGTCGCGCAAATCTCCACAGCTTCCAGATCACCAACCCGCTGGCGAGCACGAGCACCGTCACGACCGCGGCCGTGATGACGGGGTGGGTGGCCGCGAGCCACGCCAGCCCGATCGCGACGACGTCCTCGGTTGCGCTCAGAAGCCAGTTGCTGAACGGTTCGGGGCTGGCGTTCGCTGCGACGCGGGTGGTGGCCTTGGCTCCATGCGAGGTGAGGGCGACGCCCCCGGCGAGCAGGGCCGCGCCAATCTTCCATGGCTCCGGCACGTCGGCAAAGGTGCTGTAGGCGAGAAAGGCGGCAGCCGGAGGCCGGATGAAAGTGTGGAGGGTATCCCAGACGCTGTCGACCAGCGGGATCTTGTCGGCCACAAACTCCACGGCAAAAATGCCGAGCGCGATCCCCCATACCAGCGGCTGGGCGAGAACGGCGAGCGGCGGAGGCAGCTGAATCAAGCCGTAGTAGTCGAGCAGGCCGGCGGTCGCGACCGTGGCGTACAGGTTGAGCCCCGCGGCGAACGAGGTGCCCAGGGTGAAGCCGAGGGTCTCGAGCGGTGACATGCGACTCTCCCGTGTGCCTGCTCAAGGATAGGTGCCGAGCGGGACCGGCTCGCTCGCTGGTCCGGTCCTGATATATTCGGGCGCACCCCTCACGTCCAGCATCCGGTACTCGAAGCCGGACCCGCAAATGAACCCAGCGCTGCCAAGGCCGGCGGGCCAGGCCCCGGAGCTTGACGCCCGCCCGGAAGTCCAATGGACCGTGCTGGCCGAGGTAGCGCTCCTCGTCGCGCTGGCGATCGTCACCCGACTCCCTACCATGGAGACGCCGCCGTTCGTCGACGAGCTGAACCACATCTTTGCCGCACGATCCCTGCTTCAGCGTGGCGTGCTCGAGACAGTGCCCGGAGTGGCCTACACCCGGGCCTCGCCCTTCACCTATCTCGTTGCGGGGAGCTTCGCGCTGTTTGGGGATGGGCTCTGGCAAGCGCGGCTCCCGGCGCTGCTGGCAGGCGCCGGCCTGGTTGCGGCCGTGTTCCTCTGGGTCCGGCGCGAAGGCGGCCGGCTCGCCGCCTGGACGGCGGCGCTGCTGCTGTGCTTCACGCCCGTCACCATCGACTTCTCCCGGATGACGCGGTTCTATACCCTGCACGCGCTGGTGTTCTGGCTGGGCACCGTGCTGATCTATCGGCTCGTCACGGCAGAGCGTCTCGACCGCTGGCTGTTGCCCCGCGCGGTCGCTGCCGGCGCTTGCTTTGCCCTGGCCCGGCGTCTGCACCTGACCAGCACGATCGGCATCCCCATCGTCGGGCTCTGGGTGCTGCTGGCGCGAGGGCGCGATGCCGTCAGCCTGATTCGACGATATCGGGTGGCCCAGGCGCTGGCGCTTCTGGTCTTCGGGCTGGTCTGCTGGCTCGTCGTCTCCGGCATCCGGAGTGGCTGGTTCAACGCGTATCTGCTGGTCTTCCGCTACGCCGATCTCTGGGCCGCTGCCGAAATCGGGAACCGCTGGTACTACTTCGATTACCTGCTGGCTGACTGGCCCACCCTCTGGACCCTCCTCCCGGTGCTTGCAGCCGTGGCGCTCTGGTACCGGCCGGCTGCTGCATCGCTTTGCCTGGTGATATTCGGCGCCGCGTTTCTGGTGCACTCCAGCGGCGCCTGGAAGAACATTCGGTATCTGTTCTATGCGCTGCCGATGTTCTTCGCGCTGGTCGGCCTTGCGGCTGGCGCGATCGTGCCACCGCTACACCGCATGCTTACCGAGCTGCTTCATCGCAGGGTGGCGGGTCTCGAGCGAAATCCACGGATTGCGGTGGCGCTGAGCGTAGTGGGGCTGATCGCCGCCGCCGCGTTCGCCGGATTGGGGAACCCGGCAGTGGACGAGGCCTGGCAGGACCTCAACGGTAAGGACAGAGACACCGGCTGGGCCGCGGCCCGGAAGCTCGCTCCCGTGATCGACAGCTCCGCGGTGTTCCTCGCTTCGTCCGCGCTGCAGGCGCTGTACTACTTCAACCGGGTGGATTACGGCCTGGCGGCCACCGACCTGCAGCTGCCCAGCGGGGTGCAGGGCGAGTTCAGCCGTTCGATCGTTTACGGACGTCCCGTGGTGAGCACCGCTCAGTCACTCGAACAGATCCTGGAGTGCTATCCGAGCGGGCTGGTCCTGGTGGAGAAGTACCACTGGCGTAAGCGGTGGGCCGTGACGCCGGACGCCGCGGACTTCCTTACTCGGCACACCGACTCGCTTGCTCTGCCGCCGGCGTGGCGGATGCTGGCGTTCCGATGGCAGCATGGTGCGCAGCGACGGCGGCCGGCGGACTGCCTGCCCGGGAGCGAACCGGCCCAATCGCCCTAGACACAGCCGCTGTCGGGACGCGGCGCGACTCAGCTCCTCAATCGGTCCAATCGACCCGAACCGCGCCCACCGCGGTTCGCAGTACGATGTCCAGGTGCCGCTCCGCTTTATCGTAGCCCGGTGAGGTCCAGGCGTCTCCTTCCCGCACCAGGCCCGCCGGCTCGAAGCTCGCGAGAAACCGGTCCATCGTGATCCGGACCCCTGCCTTTCGAGGCAGCCGGAGGCGAAGCTCGGTCACGGCCAGGCTCAGCTCGGCCTGTTGCGAGCTGGTCCAGGCGCCGCCGAAATCCAGCGTCATGCGGCCGACGCCTCCTTCGACCCTGAGCCGGTCGCACCGGCTGTTACCTAGCGCGAGCAACGCGATTTCGGCGGCACCAGCGGAGATGTCGGCGGTGCGGCAGCGGATCGGGTTGGGCTGGGAGAAATGCAGCACGGTACGGCTCGCTCCAGCCTCCACCCGGAGGTTGCCCAGGCGCAGGCCCCCCAGCTCGACATCGGCCTCCACCGCACCCAGGGACAGCGCCAACGAGAGGTCGGTTCGGGGCGACAGCTCGACTGCGGCACTCTGCTGAAGCTGACTGCGCGAGACGATCCGCAGGCCCGGCCCGCCGACCCGGTCGACGCCCAGCGTCACCGCGTTGCTTGCCGCTGCGTAATGTGACAAAGGGACGAACCGGTCGGCATCGTACGAGAGGATCATCCGGTAGAGATCGCCCGAGCGGCCGGGGGCCACTCGAAGCCGGCCCGAAGCGAAGTCCAGGCGGGCCTCGAGCCGGCTCTCGCCGTGGAGCTGGCGGAATGTGGTAAACGGGCGCATGGTCTGCGCCGGAAGAGTGCCGGCCCATCCTGCGGCCAGGACCACTGCCAGGCCACCGGCGCGCATCGGGATCAGCGGTCGGGCTCGCGACGCGAGCCCTGGCGGGCGCCCGGACCGGTCTCCGGCCGCCGGACGGCGGGTACGCCGAACTGCGGCGTTGCCCAGAGATACTCGTCGGTCAGCGCTTCCGGCGGGATGAGCCGGCCGGCGAAGTTTTCCCGGGCCCCGGCGCGGCTGAGGAGCGCGGCGCCGAAGCCAACCGTGCCGAGCAACCAGGTGACCAGCACCGCCGCGGCTCGCACGATCTCACCGGCCACCGGCACCCAGCCGATCAGCGACCAGGCGGCCCAGAGGGCAAAGAGCCCGATCAGCCCGGCCAGCAGGTAGCGATAGCTGTTGGGGGACGCAAGCGTGCTGCCCCGGGCCATGCGGCGCCGAGTGTAGGTCTCGCCGATCGCGTGCGCCACTGCGAGATAGCCACCGACCACTCCCAGAATGACCAGCAGCACGTAAGCCACCACCGCGAATGGAAGAAGCAGGATTCCGGCGACGCTCAGCACCAGCCCCACAATCAGCATCCCGAAGGTCGGAAGCACCAGGATCTGACCGACCAGACCCGTGACGAACGAGCGGCCGAACGAGTGGGAGGCGGTGTCAGAGACGATTTCCAGACTGGGGCGAGCAAACATCACCAGCCCGACGCCGAGGGCCAGGAGGGTGAAGAAGACGCCGACCACGCCGGCCACGTTGCGGCCGACGGCGGCCAGCGTGGAGACGGCGCTCGCGGTGTCGCTCTGCAGCACTGGCCGAGTCGCGGCGCTCAGCGTTCGCACCTCGCCGCCGATCTCACCTCCCTCGTCTCTCACGTCGCCGTGGAGGGCGAGAATGTCTCCCGAGACCACCCCACCGGGATGCATGACGACGTTGCCATCCATGGTGACGAGGTTGCCAAGGAGCTTCCCGTATACGTTGGCGTCACCTGCCAGAACGAGCAGGTGCCCCGTCATGGTCTCGGCCGAACCGATCGTGAAATCACCCAGGCGTGCCTGGCCGTTGGGGATGCTGAGCTGCAGGTCGGGACGGGGGGCTGGAGCTGCGGTTCGGAGATGGCGCTCGACGACTTCTGGCTGGCTCAGATCGCCCAGGTCGACGGAGGGGCCCCCTGGGGGGGCGGGCTGGACCGCCTGGGGCTTGGGCTTCACCGTCCCGGGCGCGATCTGCTGAACCACGAATGCGCGGACGGTTTCGAAAACGCCGCTGACTCGGCGGAACGCACAGGTGCTCTTGGCGTGGGCGCTGGGGGTGAACGAGATCAGCAGGGCCAGCGCGAGCAGGAGGCGGCTAGCCGTTCGCATGGGCCACCCGCCGTGGCGGGACCGCGAGCAGCCGCCGGAGTGCGAGAATGCCGCTCACGTAGATGAGCGACAGCGCGGCCGAGGCGAGCGCCAGTCTGCCGGGCGTCTCGAGGAGGTTTCGGAACCCGGCAAACCAGGGCTGCTCGACGACGTTGAGAGCCGCGCTGCGGAGCCCCACCCAGGCCCACCGCGCCGCTTCGCTCGCCAGCCAGTTGCCGGCCGCGACGAGAGTGTCCCGGTTCGTCAGGGTCCACACGGCGCTCGCCGCCATCGAACCCAGCAGTACCACCGCGATAGTGGCCGCAATCGCGATCGACTTCCGGGAGGCGAGCAGGCGGCGACGCGCCGCCTGCAACGAGCGAATGGCAAACGGATCGGGGATGTACACGGAGGCCATCACCCGGTCGGCAAGACCCGCCGTCGGTGCGTAGAGCGGCAGTGCGGTGAGCTGAGCGGCGAGCGCCTCTTCGGCGCGAACCAGCTCGAGGCAGGTGCAGCACTCGTCGACGTGAGCTCGCAGCTCGGGCGACGGCGTGCCTGCGAGCCACGCGTCGAGATCGTCGGGGCCGAGATGCGCTGGGGCGGAGTTACCGGTCATAGGTGGACCCCTCTACGTTCGGGATAAGCTGAAGGTTTCACTGGCGCAAGTGGGCCAGCGCCTGCCTCAACTCGTTTCGTGCCCGGTGGATGTAGGTCTTCACCGTGCCCAGCGGAAGGTTCAGGATTTCGGCGATTTCTTCGTATGCGCGGCCTTCGACGTGGCGGAGCAGAATGCAGGAACGATACTCCGGCCGGAGCTGCGCGATCGCCGTCTCGATCTGGCCCCCCAGCTCGCGGGCCTCGACCTCGTCGAGCGGCGATTCCTGACGGTTGCCGATCTGGAGCGCGGTGGCCTCGATCGCCTCCGGCGTTTCCGCCTGGGGTGAGCCTTCCAGTGAGAGCGTATCCAGCTCCCGGCGCCGGAGATGATCGATGGCCGCGTTGTTGGCGATCTTGAAGATCCAGGAGGAGAACTTGAATTCCGGCCGGTAGGATTCGATCGCGTTCAGCGCCTTGACGAACGTCTCCTGCGCCAGATCCTCGGCCAGCTCGCGATCCCGGACCATCCGATAGAGCAGCGAGAAAAGCGGCCGCTCGTACCGTCGGATGAGCTCCCGGTACGCGGCCTCCTCGCCCGCCCGGGCCAGGGCCACGATGTCCTGATCGCTCTTGGCGGCGAGATCCGCCTTAGCGACCACGCCTGGACCCGACGCTTGCGGAGGGCTTTCCCCGCGGGCTACATTGAGCGGCTATGTTAGCCTCAGATCATAAGTTACCGACAGCGGGCGGAGCCGAGAAGCGGGCCTACGTCCGGGCGATGTTCGCGGCCATCGCGCCCACCTACGACCGCCTGAACCGAATCCTGAGCCTGAGGATGGATCTCCGGTGGCGGCGCTACGCGGTCGATCGGCTCGGTTGGGAACGAGTCCCGGACGGAATCTATCTGGACCTGTGCGCCGGAACCCTGGACTTCGCGGCAATTCTGGCGCGACGGCGCAACTTCCGGGGGCACGTCGTCGGCGCCGACTTCGTCCGTCCAATGCTCGAGCTGGGCCGGCACAAGGCCGATCGGCTCGCGCCGATCACGGCTGACGCGCTGACGCTCCCGTTTCGTGATGCTGTCTTCGACGGAGCGATGGTCGGATGGGGGCTGCGTAACCTGATCGATCTCGACGGCGGGTTGGCCGAAGTCGCCCGCGTGCTCAAGCCCGGCGCCCGGCTCGCGATCCTCGAGGTCGCAACGCCGGCC
Source organism: Gemmatimonadales bacterium (assembly GCA_044866195.1). Lineage (GTDB taxonomy): Bacteria > Gemmatimonadota > Gemmatimonadetes > Gemmatimonadales > GWC2-71-9 > DASQPE01. The sequence continues at coordinate 1,698 of JBIOTT010000158.1, read as the reverse complement.
TGGGAGCCCATGCGCGGCCTGTATCTCTTCTACTTCGAACGGGTCCTGCCGCGGGTCGGGCAGCTGGTCTCGCGGCATCGCACGGCCTACCACTGGCTGCCCGAGTCCACCCGGGTATTCCCTCAGCCAGCGGAGCTGGCCGGTCGCATGGTTGCGGCCGGCTTCGACCAGGTCGACTACCGGCTGTTTTTCGGCGGCGTCACGGCGCTCCACGTCGGTACCCGCGCGGGCTGACGTGTTCCCTGACCTGCAGAGCTACGTGGCCGAGCTCGAGCGCACCGGACAACTGCGCCGGGTGACGGCCGAGGTCGACCCCTGCCTGGAAGTGTCGGAGATCGTTCAGCGGGTCGTCCGCGAAGAGGGACCGGCGGTGCTGTTCGAGCGGGTTCGCGGCGCCTCGTTCCCCCTGGTCATGAACCTGTTCGGCTCGATGCGGCGGATCGAGCTCGCGCTGGGACGGCACCCGCAGGAGATCGGCCGCGAGCTGATCGGGGCGGTCCAGCAGCTCAATCCCCCCTCGCTTGGAGCCTTCTGGCGGGCCCGAGGCACGCTGGCGCGCGCCCGGTTCATGCGTCCTCGGCTGGTCCGCTCGGCTCGGGCCCAGGAGGTGGTCGAGGCGCCGCGGCTCAGCCGCTTTCCCAGCCCCACCACATGGCCCCGCGATGGAGGGCCCTTCATCACCTTCGGGCCCACCCTCACCGAGGCGCCCGGGACCGGACGACGCAACTTCGGGCTCTACCGGCTGCAGGTCTTCGATGACGCCACGACCGGCATGCATTGGCAGAGCATGAAGGGCGGTCGGGGACATTACTTCGAGGCCGAGCGCCGTGGCGAGTCGCTCAAGGCGGCCGTGGTCCTCGGCGGCGATCCGATTCTCATGCTCTCGGCGATCTTCCCGCTGCCCGAAGATATGGACGAGCTCGCCTTCGCCGGCTTTCTGCGCGGCGCACCCACCCGGATGGTACGGGCCGTCTCCATCGACCTGCAGGTGCCGGCCGATGCCGAGTTCGTGCTCGAGGGCGAGGTGCCGCGGGGCGAGCGCCGGATGGAAGGGCCGTTCGGCGATCATTTCGGACACTACTCCGAAGCGGCGGAGTTTCCGGTCTTTCACGTGAAGCGTGTCACCCGGCGCCGGCAGCCGCTGTTCCCGGCAAGCGTGGTCGGCAAGCCGCCGCAGGAAGACAAGTACATGGGAATCGCGGCCGGCGAGATGATTGGGCCGCTCATCCGGGTGATCAATCCCAACGTGGTCGATCTCTACGCGTACGACGATGCCGGCTTTCACAACCTGCTCGCCGTCGCGCTCAGGGAGCGCCACCCCAAGGAGGTCCTGAAGACCGCGCTCGCGCTGCTGGGTACCGGACAGCTCGCGTTGACGAAGGTCGCTGTCATGCTCCGGGAGGACGTGTCCGTCCGGAGCTTCGGCGTACTGCTGCGCGAGCTCTGGTACCGATTCGAGCCGGAGGAGCGGATGCTCCTGCTGCCGATCGCCGCACTGGACACGCTGGACTATACGTCTTACGTCATGCACGTCGGCAGCAAGCTGATCCTGGACGCGACCGGCGAGCCGGTCACCGACCAGCCCCCGCCGCGGGCCATTACCGATCCGGTGCAGCTCGATCGGCGGGTAGCCGGATATCGGTTGCTGGACGGCGGCTTTCTGGTCGTGACCGTGCGACAGGAGCCGCGAGCCGTGCT
>JBIOTT010000157.1:0-11312 GCA_044866195.1 Gemmatimonadales bacterium | reverse complement strand
GCCCGTTCAGCGAAACCTGGATTGCCGACGCACGGGGTGGAGCGGCCGCCCTGCAGGCGGCCGAGCTCCCGGGCGGTCCCCGGGCGGCTCTGGGTCAACTGCATGCTTGGGAGATTGCGACCCTGTATCCGGGAACTCCGGTCGAGACGGTTTCGCTGGCCGAGGTGGAGCGCGCCGCCACTGAGATGGCCGAGTGGCTGCGGAGAGGGAGCGCGCCATGAGACCGTTTATCTGCTTTGGGCTCGCGGCCTGCCTCAGCGCCCCGCTCGCCGCCCAACAGGCGAGCCGCATCGCCGGGGCCGAGCGCGTGCTTGCGCCGCTGCTCGAGAGCTACGGCGTTTCGGGCGCCGAGGCGCCGGTACGCGCGGCGGTCGAGCAGCTGCTTCCCCAGTGGGCCAAGTCGAAATCGGAGACCGATACGGCGGGAAACCTGTGGGTGCGGGCCGGAAAGGGCGGGCCCACCGTGGTGTTCGTTGCCCACCTCGACGAGATCGGGTTCGTGATAACCGCACTTCGGGACGACGGTTCGCTCGAGATCAAGGCAAGAGGTGGGTTCTTTCCCTCCCTGTTCGAGGCCCAGCCTGCCCTGGTGCACACCGGCGCGGCCGTCGTGCCTGGTGTGTTCATGCCGCGCGACTCCGCCGGGCCGGCCCCACGGCGCACGCCCAGTGGATTTCGGGTCGACGTGGGCACCGCCTCCCGTGCGGCGACCGAGGGGCTCGGCATCCGCGTGGGCCACACCGTGACCATGCCCAAGCAGTACGTCCGCCTCGCGGGCACCCGCGCCACCGGGCGCTCGTTCGACGACCGGGTTGGGTGCGCCGCGCTGATCCTGGCGTTGCGCCGTCTCGATCCGGCGCGGCTGCGCCACGAAGTGATATTCATCTTCAGCGTTCGCGAAGAGGTGGGGCTCGAGGGCGCGGCAGCAGCCGCGGCGGCGTTGGGGGGCGGGTCCGCCCGAGTCCACGCGATCGACACGTTTGTTTCGGCGGACGCGCCGCTCGAGCCCCAAGCGTTCGCAGTCGCGCCGATCGGCAGCGGGCCCGTGGCGCGGGCATTGGACAACAGCTCGGTGACCCCGCCTGCGCTGGTCGACTCGCTGGCGCGGCTCGCCCGGGCAGGCAACCTCCCCCTCCAGATCGGCACTACCAACGGCGGCAACGACGGATCCACTTTTGCCGCCTGGGGCGTCCCCGACATTCCAATCGGATGGCCGCTGCGGTACAGCCATTCGCCGGCAGAGGTGATCGATCTTCGCGACCTAGTGAACCTGGGAGACCTCGTCCAGGCGATCGCCGAGCGCTGGTAGCCCCTATGTCGTCGGCCAGGCGGCCTCGACCAGCGCAGGCAGCACTTCGGCCGCCGGGCCGATCAGGTGATGGATGCGGGGCCCGGCGCGCTGGCCTTCCATCGACAGGTTGATCACGGCGACCTCGGCTCCGGCGGCGGCTGCCCGCCAGGGCAGGGAGGCGGCTGGCTCCACCAGATTCGACGTGCCGATCGAGAGGAAGACGTCGCAGTTGCGCGCGGCGACCTCGGCTGCGCGCAGCGCTTCGGGCGGCAGCAGCTCGCCGAACCACACTACGTCGGGCCGGAGCGGTGCGCCGCAGGCTCCACAGCGGGGCGGCACGGCGCCGGTTTCGTCCCAGCTCTCCAGCACGGTGTGCTCGCGCGAGCAGCGCGCCCGTGTGAGGCTTCCGTGGAGCTCGATCAGCCGGCTGCTTCCGGCACGCCGGTGCAGTGCGTCCACGTTTTGCGTGACCAGCACGAACTGCGGCACTCGCTGCTCGAGCGCCACCAGAGCCCGGTGCCCGGCGTTCGGCTCCGCCGCGGCCACCAGCTCGCGCCGCATTCGATACCAGCTCCACACCAGCGTGGGATTCCGGGCGAACGCCTCGGGCGTGGCAAGCTCCTCCGGGCGGTAGTGCGCCCACAGGCCCGTGAGCGCGTCCCGAAACGTCGGAACGCCGCTCTCGGCCGAGATGCCGGCGCCGGTGAGCACAGTTACGCGGCGGGCGCGGCGAAGATCCTCCGCCAGGGCTGGGGGGAGAGAGGTCGGGTCTACTTGGGACCTCGCCGGCCGCCGCCTTGCGGGGGCAACCTCGCCTTGAAACGAGCGGTAAAAGCCATCGAGCAGCACTGCACCCTGGGCGATCCGGTGCGCGTCGTCGACATGGGCGCGGGTAATGCCGTCGATGAGGCGCTCGAACCCCGCCGTCTCCGGACGCCCGAACTTCCCGTCCGCAAGGTCGATGTCGTGCACCATCTCGGCTAGTGCCCGAAGGCCGGGTTCATCCAACTGGAAGCGGGCCAGCAGCGTTTCGAACGTGCAGTGGTCACCCTCGTGAGTGTACTCCGCTTCGAACATGTCGAACCGGACTTCACCCGGCCTGGGCTGGTATCCTCGGTCCTCGACGAAGCGGAAGCGCGCTCGCGGATCGATGAACCGGCGGATGAGCCAGGCGCTCGCGATCCGGTCGACGTGGACTCCTCGGCGGGTCACCCAGGTTCGGGCGGTCTTCCGCCTGCTCTTGCCGCGGCTTGCGGACCGCCCGGCACGCTGCTTCGGGGGCCTGATCCGGGCCTCGACACGCTCAATGGCCGCTTCCGCGACCTGGCGGGCGGGCGCGCCGAAGAAGTCGACCGCGCCGATCTCGTTCAGGCGGCGACGGAGCCGGGCTAGCGCCGTCTCGTGCTCGCCCGGTCCCGGAGTATCCCCAGCTCTCGCGCCGGGCGTGCGGCGCAGGAGCTCCTGTGCCTCCTCGGATAGGGCCGCGTAATCAGCTTCCCGGGCTGCCCGGAAGAGCGCTTCGATCTGCCCGTCCGAGAGTCCCGTGACGAACCCAGCCTCACATACCGAAGCCTCGCCGCCACTGGCCTCCACCTCCCGAACGATCCATTGGAAGTGTTCGGCGGCCTGGTCGGTGCGCGGAAGGACGTAGACCGAGTTCTTGATGGCGACCGCGCCGATCCGCTGCAGGCGGCGCCAGATCTTGACCCGGAGGTAGTCAGGCTTGGGGGGAAGCTGATGGAGCAGGAGGAGCCATCGGCGCCCCGGAACGGGGGCCGAGCTCACGTCCAGCCTCGGACGCCGATCCCCGAGTCGATGGCGTCCCACGGCATGGCGCCGGGGCTCGCCTCCTGCCGGACATCCTGGCCCAGCGCTCCGGTGACGGGATCGAAGAAATGCTCGCCGGCCGCTACCTGGGCGATGCGGGCGACCTCGGATTCCGTGAAGTAGCGCCGCGCTCCGGCAAGGGCCTCGTCGGCGGCCGCCGGGGCCCGGTCGGTGTAGCGGACGACGGCCTCGGCCAGCGCCAGAGCGGCATGGTCGCGCTGGGAGAAGAGCGGGCTGGTGCGGTAGCTGCGCAGCTGGCCCAGAATGCCGGCCGGCAGCAGCGCCTTGCGCCACCGGTGGCGGCCCTGCTCGATGCACCAGCGGCAAGCGCTGCGCTCGGCCGAGAACTGGGCGATCAGGATCTCGAGGCGGGTGTCGAGTGCGGCGCGACTGGGCCGCCACCGGCCGAGCGCGACGTAACCGGGAAGGAGGCCGGATTGGGGAAGCGTGCGGGGCGCGAGCCGGGACGGGGCGGCCGCCCGGCCGACGCTGCGGCGGAGCCAGAACAGACGGCGAGCCAGCCAGCTCAGCGGGGCGCTCTCGCGGAAGTCCAGGGCAAAGGGCATGATACGTTATTGCGGTTGAGATGATACGATCGTATCATGTGGTCTCCGGCGCCGCAAGGGGGCCGGTGTCTCCGCCTGTGTCAGACGAGGAGGTGCGCGATGCTCTGGGTCACCCGGCCCCATCCCCACATCGACCGGACCGCCTGCGCGTGGTTGATCCGGCGATTCGTCGACCCCGACGCCGTCTTCGCGTTCGCGGCGGATCTGGCGGAAGCCGCGCGGTTGGGCGGCGCGCCGTTCGACATGCCCGGCGCCGACCTCGGGCATCAGGAGGGTCGCTGCTCGTTCGAGAGCGTCATCTACAGGTACCGGCTCTCCCAACCGGCGCTGGAGAAGCTCGCGGCGATGGTGCACGATGCAGACTTGCATGACCAGAAGTTCCGGCCCCCGGAGGCCCCCGGCCTCGATGCGGTCATCCGCGGCCTTGGCATGGTGATCGAGAACGACCACGAGCTCCTGAGGTACACCGACCGGCTCTACGATGGGCTCTACGCCTGGCTTGGGCAACCGGCCCGATGAAGTGGGGGATCGAGCGCAACACCGGCGCCGCGGCCGGCGCGATGTTCCTGCTTGCGTTGGGCGAAAACCTCTGGATCCGGTTCCTCCCGAAGTACCTCGAGGCGCTCGGCGCGCCGGTCCTGGCCATCGGGGCCTACGGCAGCACCGAAGACTTGCTCGACGCGGTATACCAGTACCCCGGCGGCCTGTTGGGCGATCGGTACGGCCGTCAGCGCGCACTGCTGTTGTTCCTGGCCCTGGCCGCCATCGGATATGCAATTGTGGCGATGGCATCAGCCTGGCCGGCCGTGCTGGTCGGGATGGTCTTCGTCATGGCGTGGTCGAGCATGGCCAGCCCGACCCTGTTCGCGGTCGTCGGCGATGCCTTGCCGAGTCACCGGCGCGCCCTCGGCTTCTCGATCCAGTCCATCCTGCGGCGGCTCCCCATTGCCGTTGCTCCCACCATCGGAGGTGTCCTGATCGCCACCCACGGCGTGCGCGGGGGCGTGCGCATCGGGCTGCTGGTCGCGATCCTGCTCGCCTGCGCCGCGCTGTTGCTGGTCCGCCAGCTCCGGCTCACCCTGCCGGCGCAACACGTGCCGCTTGGCATGCGTGATGTGTGGCGCTCGCTTCCGGGTCCGCTGCGCCGGCTCCTGCTTTCGGACGTCTTCATCCGGACCTGCGAGGGGATGGTGGACGTGTTTCTCGTCATCTATGCGCTCAACGTAGTGGGCATCAGTGCACCCCGGTTCGGACTCCTCGTCGCCGTCCAGATGGTCACTGCGATTGCCTGCTACCTCCCGGTGGCCCGCCTGGCCGACCGGTTTGGCCGCAAACCGTTCGTCATCGCCACGTTCGTAGCGTTTTCCCTGTTTCCGGTCGCGGTCGTGACCGCGCGTGGCTTCGGGGGGCTGCTGCTCGCCTATGTCATCGGGGGACTCCGGGAAATGGGCGAGCCGGCCCGGAAGGCGCTCATCGTGGATCTGGTTCCGCCCGCATCCCGTGCTCGGGGCATCGGGCTGTATTACTTGGTGCGCAGTCTCGCCATCACACCGGCCGCTCTAATTGGCGGCGCGCTATGGAGGATCACGCCTTCGTTGCCGTTTCTCACGGCCGGCGCGATTGGCCTGGTCGGCACTGCCATCTTTGCGTTGACGGTGGACGAGCGCCTTGCCGGGTGATGGCACGATTCGTCAAGGGAACCAAAATGATGTCACTGAAGGCAATGCCAGCGGTCCTGCGAGTGGGCCCAACCCTACTCGTTGCAGTTGGGCTCGCGCTCCCAGGCCCTGCGGAGGGTCAGGTTCCCGCGTCACTGGGGAAGTCCGCGCCCGTACCGTCAGACTGGGCAGCGGTCGACCGGATCATGGGTCGAGAAGGGAAGGCCCAGCCCGGCGGGGTCCACAGATACAGTTTTCCACGGGGCGATCTCCGGGTCGTTGCCCATGGGATTACTCTGCGGCCGGCACTCGCGCTCGGATCATGGGTCGCATTCGAGGGCGGGGCGGGAGACGCCATGGCGATGGGCGACCTCGTCCTGACGGAGCGTGAAGTTGGCCCCGTGCTCGCGAAGCTCCAGCAGCTGGGGATTCAGCAGACAGCTCTGCACAATCACCTGTTGGGCGAGTCACCCCGGGTGATGTACTTGCACATTCAGGCCCGTGGCCGGGCGGGGGAAATCGCGGACGCGGTGCACTCCGCACTGCTGCTGACGGGTACGCCGCCTGCGAAGCAGCCCGGTGCTGAGCCGACCGCGGCGTTTCCGCTCGATACCGCGCGGATCGACGGCGTGCTGGGGTATGGTGGTAACATTAACGCCGGCGTCTATCAGGTCAGTGTGCCGCGGGCGGAGACCGTGCAGGCCGACGGAATGGTGGTGCCGCCCTCGATGGGCGTTGCGACAGCGATCAACTTTCAGCCTACCGCGAAGGCCAAGGCGGCAATCACGGGAGATTTCGTCCTGACGGCGAAGGAGGTCAACCCGGTGATTCAGGCGCTTCGCGCCGGCGGAATCGAGGTGACAGCGGTCCACAGCCACATGCTCACCGAGGAACCAAGGCTGTTCTTCCTGCACTACTGGGCCAACGCCGACGCCGTCGAGCTCGCCCGCGCGCTGCGCGGGGCGCTCGACAGGATGAATGTGAAGCGGCAGGCCTGAGGGAGGCGCGCAAGTGAAGTCCCAACCAGGAAGGCGGCTGCGGGCAGCTGCTTCGCTCGCAGTCGGCTTGACCGTGCTCGGTTGCCAGCGTTCTCCGGCCGGCAATCTCGGGCTGCCATCCGAACCTTCGGCCAGCCACCGGCTGCCGACCGGCGCGCGCCTCGACCCGGCCGGCCGCTCGATCGCGGTGGGCAACATGCCGCTGGCGGCGCGGGTCTCGCCCGACGGACGATACCTCGTCCTCAGCATGAGCGGCTGGCGCGAACAGGGCCTCGAGGTGGTCGACCGTGCCCGCGGCGTCGTGGTCCAGCGTCTGCCGCAGCCCGGCGCCTTTCTCGGGCTGGCCTGGGCCGCGGACGGGAGGACGCTCTACGCCTCGGGTGGCGCCGCCGACGCCGTGTACGTCTACCGCTGGCGCCCCAACCAGGGCGCGCCGGCGACCCTGTCGGACAGCATCGTGCTGCGAGCGGACTCGGCCGACACCGTGGCGCGACGATACCCGGCAGGGCTCGGACTCTCCTCAGACGGCCGTGCGCTCTACGTCGCCGAGAACCTGAGCGACGCGGTCGCGGTAGTGGACCTCGAGACCCGGCGGGTGCGGCAGCGAATCGCGATGGCGGGCTATCCCTATGATGTCGCAGTGGCTCCCGATGGCCGAGTATACGTCTCGGCCTGGGGTGCATCGTCGGTGGCGGTCTTGAGGCCGGGCCCGGAGGGCTTGCGGGCGGACCAGGCCATCGAGGTCGGACGCCACCCCTCCGGCCTCTGCCTGAGCGCGGATGGTGGGCGTCTCTTCGCCGCGTCGGCGAGCACCGATCGGGTCGCTGCGGTCGATACCCGCAGCGGGAGGGTGGTCGGCTGGCTGGCGGATCCGCCGCCGGCCGGCGCGCTCGAGGGGAGCACCCCCAACGCGCTCGCGCTTTCCCGCGACGGCACGCGGCTGTTCGTGGCCGAAGCCGACAACAATGCCGTCGCCGTGTTCGATCTGAGCCCGGTCGCTTCGGGTGTGGGGTCGGCAGAGGGAAACGATGGTCTGGCCGGCCGGATTCCCGCGGAGTGGTATCCCACTGCCGTGGTTCCGATCGGCGACTCGCTCTGGGTCGTGAACGGAAAGGGACGGGGGGCCGGTCCGAATCCGGCCGGTGGGCAGCCGGACGCGCCACTGGAGAAGGGCGACTCGCTGTACACCCTGGGCCAGCTCAACGGCACGATCACGGTGCTCCCCGCTCCCAGAGGTGCGCTGCTCGACTCGCTCTCTGCTCGGGTTGCGCGGGCGAACGGCTGGGATGAGGCACCTACCCGCCGGGCGCATTATCCGCCGTTCCAGCACGTGATCTATGTGATCAAGGAGAATCGCACCTTTGATCAGGTGCTGGGCGATCTGCCCCAGGCAGACGGCGATACGTCCCTGGTGTTCTTTCCCCGGCGGATCTCTCCCAATCACCACGCGCTGGCCGAGCGGTTCGGGATCTACCAGCGGTTCTTCGTCAACGCGGAGGTGAGCGCCCAGGGCCATCCATGGTCCACTGCGGCGTACGTCACCGACTTCGTGGAGAAGACGACGCCGGACGTGTATCGGTCGAAGCGACCGGGGCCGGTGGGGGAAGGCGAGGTGGACGACCCTGGCGCCGGCTTTCTCTGGGATGCGGCGATCAGGAAGGGGCTGACGCTCCGCAACTACGGCGAATACGGCGAGCCGGCGCCGCATGCGCCGGGAGACTCGGGGCCGGCGAGCTATCGTGCGAGCCGTCCGGCCCTGCGGCCCTACACCAGCGCGCGGTATCCAGCGTTCGACGTCGGGATCTCCGACCAGCGCCGGGCCGACGTGTGGCTGGCCGATTTCCGGACCGACGTGGCCAGCGGCCGCCTGCCCGCGCTGGAGATCATGCATCTGCCCAACGATCACACTGCGGGTGCCCGGGCCGGCCGGCCGACACCGCGGGCCTACATGGCGGACAACGACCTCGCGCTCGGGCGAATCGTCGAAGCCCTGTCGCGGTCGCCGTTTTGGGCGAGCACCGTGATGTTCGTGCTCGAGGACGACGCTCAGGACGGGCCCGATCACATCGACTCGCACCGCTCGGTCCTTCTGGTCGTGTCCGCGTACAGCCGCACGGGGGTGGTGCAGCGGTTCGTCAACACTACCGACGTGCTGGCCACGATCGAGGAGATCGTCGGTCTCGGTCCGCTCTCCCAATTTGATCGCTTTGGCCGCCCGCTCCGGGAGATCTGGGCGGCGACCCCCGACCTGCGGCCCTACACCGCCCTGAGGCCGGACCAGTCGCTCGCCGAGCGGAACCCGTCCACCGGTGTAGGGGCGCGCCGGTCCGCCCGGCTCGATTTCTCGGCGGTCGACCGGGTGGACGACGACGAGTTCAATCGAGTGTTGTGGCGGGCGATCAAGGGCTCCGCGCCGTACCCCGCGCCGCGCCGGGCGGCGACGCTGGAGTACACCCGGGGGCGCTGATCCCGCGGCTTGCGTCGGGGGCCGGCTGTCTGCATAATCATGCATTATGCGCAACCAAGGCGCCCTGGCCCTCGCCTTCTCCGGCGGCCTCGATACCAGCTTCTGTGTGCCCCGCCTGTCCCAGGACGGATGGGCGGTCCACACCGTGTACGTGAACACCGGCGGCACCCCGGCCGAGGCCCGCGCCGCCATCGCGGCCCAGGCCCGGGCGGTGGGCGCGGTCGAGCATCACGAGGTCGACGCCCGCGCCGCCGTGTTCGACCGCTTCGTCCGCTTTCTCATCCAGGGCAACGTGCTCCGGGGCGAGGTGTACCCGCTGAGCGTCGCGGCCGAGCGAACCCAACAGGCCCTCTCCGTGATCGAGGCGGCCCGGGCGATCGGAGCCCGCGCGGTCGCTCATGGCTCTACCGGGGCAGGCAACGATCAGGTCCGGTTCGACGTCGCGCTCCGGGTGCTCGCGTCCGACCTCGAGATCGTGACGCCCATTCGCGATCTCGGCGTCACCCGCGACGACGCGATCGCGTATCTCACCGACCGCAAGCTTCCGGTACCTCCCAAGGCCGGCGCCTACTCCGTCAATCGGGGGCTGTGGGGCACCACCTGGGGGGGCGGCTGGACCCACGACACCTGGGCGGGGCCGCCTGGCGAGCTGCTCGATCCTCCCGCCGATACTCCAGCCCCGCGGGAGATCGTCCTCGCCTGGACCTGCGGTCTTCCGGTCGCGCTCGACGGCGCCGCGCTGGACGGCCCGACCCTGGTCGAGCGGTTGAGCCGACTGGCCGAGGCCTACGGATTCGGCCGGGGGATCCACGTGGGCGAAACCGCGCTGGGCATCAAAGGCCGGATCGGCTTCGAGGCAGGTGCTGCGCTCTTACTCATCGCTGCCCATCGCGAGCTGGAAAAGCTGGTCCTGACCAAGTGGCAGGCGTTCTGGAAGGACCAGCTGGGGCGCTTCTATGGTGACCGGCTGCACGAGGGTCAGTACTTCGATCCGGCGCTCCGTGACATCGAGGCGTTGATCACCAGCTCCCAGTCGCGGGTCACCGGTGAAACCCGCGTCCGGCTCGCGCCGGGCCGGTTCCAGGTGGTGGGCAGCCGGAGCCCGCATTCGATGATGGACCAGACCGTCGCCACCTACGGCGAAGAGAATCGGCTCTGGACCGGCGACGAGGCCCGGGCCTACGCCCGGATCGCGGCGATCCCGGCGCTGCTCGCGGCCCGGGCCGCCGACAGAGGTTGAACGCAGCGACACAGAGGGCGCAGAGGAAAACCATCAAGGGCCTTTCTCTGCGATCTCTGCGCCTCTGCGGTTCATTCCCATGAACAGGAGCCTGCGATGGTGGTAACCACGCGCGTGAAGTTGGACCGCATTTCGTCCTCGACCCGCAATGCCCATCTCGGAACCGAGGTGATCGTCGGGGATCAGGTCACCGCGGCCGAGGGGTACGTGCTGGCGGTGCGGATACTGGAGGACAAGGCCACCTACAACACGATCGAGGACGTGGGGGGCCGGATGGTTTCCCTCCGCGCGGGCGATGTGCTCGCGGGCACCCTGGGGACTCGGCGCGCGCTGCGGGGCTACGCCGGCGTGGTGCCGCCGACCGTCGCCACCGGCGATACGCTGGAGGTCCTGAACCTGGGCGGCATTCTCGGCCGCTGCACGTCGGAGAACCCGGACATCGGGCCGCCGTTCCAGGCGGAAGTGCTGGGTGCCATCCTCACCTTTCCCGAGCTGGGCGACCGAGTCGGCCGGCCTGCGCATATCAAGGACCTCGCCGTGCCTCCGGCGGACCGGTTGGAAAGCGCGGTCCCGGTCGTCTACGTCGTGGGAACCTGCATGAACGCGGGAAAGACGGTGGCCGCAACCGAACTGGTGCGCGGGCTGGCCCGGTCGGGGCTCCGGGTCTCGGCCGCCAAGCTCACCGGCGTCTCCCTGATGCGCGATGCGCTGGCCATGCAGGATGCCGGCGCGATCACCGCGCTCACATTCAACGATGTCGGCGTGGCGAGCACGCACGCCGGCGTTACGGTCTCCACTGCGAAGGGGATCTTCAACCGGTTGGCGCAGGGAAAGCCGGACGTGATCGTGGCCGAGCTGGGCGACGGCATTCTGGGCGAATACGGTGTGCAGGACATCCTGCACGATCGGGAGCTCATGCGGGTGGGCGCAGCGTACGTCATGGCGGCGCCCGATCCGGTGGCCTGCTGGGGTGCGACGGAGCTCATGCACCGTGAATACGGGCTGCCGATCACGGCCATCACCGGCCCAGCCACCGACAACGAGGTCGGCAACGTCTACATCACGGCCGAGCTGGGGCTCGCCGCCCACAACGCGCGGATGGACGCGCCCGGGCTGATCGCCGCTGAGCGGAAGGCGCTCGAGGCGTGGGCGGGCGGACGGGAGCGGGCGGGAGCGGGCGGGACCAAACGGGAGCAGGCGGGAGCAGGCGGGAGCAGTCGGGAGCAGACGGGAGCAGGCGGGAGCAGGCGGGAGCAGGCGGGAGC
>JBIOTT010000156.1:0-4108 GCA_044866195.1 Gemmatimonadales bacterium | reverse complement strand
CGTGGTCTCCATCGTCCAGGGGATGAATCGCTACATGCAGGAGCGGTTCGCCAACGGGCTCATCGGCGTCAACACCTTCGAGGTGCGGCGGTTCCCCAGTTTCGAGAACGGCAATGTCACCGAAGATACCTGGCGCGAGTGGCTCAGGCGCCCGCGGGTCAACTACCGCGAGGCGGCGTTCCTGCGCGAGCGGGTCCGCACACCCACCATCTACGCCCGCACCTGCTTCGAGGACAACATGCGGGTGAGCCAGGGGACGCTGCGGGGACAGATCGAAGTCCGGGCCGCCGACGAGGAGTACTTCCGGATCAAGAGCTACCGGATCGCCGAGGGGCGAACCTTCACCCCGCAGGAGGCCCGGGCGGGCCTCCCGGTCATCGTGATCGGAGACCTGGTGCGCGAGAAGTTCTTTCCCGGCGTGGACCCCGTCGACAAGAACCTGATCATCTCCGGGCTGCCCTACCGGGTCGTCGGGGTGATCGAGAAGCAGGGCAACCTGTTCGGCCTCTCCCTCGACCGCTTCGGGATCGTCCCCTTCCTTTCGCCCGCCCGGCGGGACCTGTGCGCCGAAAACGTAGTGCACGAGCTGTGGGGCAAGAGTGGTGGCCCGGCCGAGATGCTCGCGGCGGTGGGCGAGACCGAGCAGTACATGCGCATCGCCCGCCGGCTCGAGCCGGACCAGGGCAACAACTTCTACATCCAGACCGCTGAGGGCGCGCTGAGCACCTGGGCGAAAATCTCCAGGATTCTGTTCCTGGCGCTGCCCGGGCTGGTCGCGATCTCCCTGGTGGTGGGCGGCATCGTCATCATGAACATCATGCTGATGGCGGTGAGCGAGCGCACCCGGGAGATCGGCGTCCGAAAGGCCCTCGGCGCGCGCCGCCGGGACATCCTGGCCCAGTTCGTGGTCGAGGCCGCGACCCTGTCGTGCGCGGGCGCCATCCTGGGCATCGGTGCCGGCCTGGTGCTCGCCTACGTGGTCAAGGCCGTGACACCCTTGCCGGCGGCCGTCGCACCCTGGTCGATCGGGGTGGCGGTGGTGCTCGGCATCGCAGTCGGAGTCGCAGCCGGGGTCTACCCTGCAAGCCGCGCCTCGCGGCTCGACCCGATTGTCGCCTTGAGGGCCGAATGACGCCGCGCCGGCCCGGGTCCACCCTCTCCCGCCTGGCCGAAGGCGTCGCCATCGCCCTGGGCTCCATCCGGGCCAACAAGATTCGCGCGGCGCTCACCATCCTCGGCGTTGCGATCGGCGTCACCGTGGTGATCGCGATGGGGGCGGCGATCACCGGGATCAATCGCAGCATCAGCCAGATCCTCGAGGCAGCCGGGCCGAAGACGTTCTTCGTGTTTCGCTTCTTTCAGGGCGGCATCAACGTATCCGATGGGTCGGAGGAGACCCAGCCCTGGCTCCGGAATCCCTGGCTCACGCTCGAAGAAGCGAAGATGCTGAGGCAACTGCCCGCGATTCGCGACGTGAACACCGGTGAGTACACCGAGGGGCCGGTGAGCTGGGGCGACGCCAACCTGAAGGGCGTCGCCATGGCGGGTATGGGGCCGCATTGGATTCAGGTGAACGGCGGGGACATCCTCGAGGGGCGCAACTTCACCGAGGCGGAGTACGCGGCCAGCGCCCACGTCGTGGTCATCAACGACCACCTGGCCAAGTCGCTCCTGCCCGGCGTCGACCCGATCGGCAAGGCGATCAAGATCTTCGGTCAGCCGTTCACCGTGGTGGGCATGCATGCTGAGGCGGCGTCCCTCTTCTCCAACGCCGACAAGCCCCGCCTGGCCGTTCCCCATACCGTCTTCACCAAGGTTGCCGACTACCAGAAGGGCTTCATGGATTTCGCGGTGGTCCCGACCGACTCGGCAACGCTTCAGGAAGCGCAGGACCAGGTGGTCGCCGCCCTCCGGAGCTCGCGCGGTCTCCGCCCCGGCGAGGACAACAACTTCGCGGTCGTGACCCAGAACAAGCTGCTCGACACCTTCAACAGCATCACAGCGGGCTTCTTCATCGCCATGATCGCCCTCTCGAGCGTGGGACTCATGGTCGGCGGTGTGGGCGTGGTCGCGATCATGATGATCTCGGTCACCGAGCGGACTCGGGAGATCGGGGTCCGCAAGGCCCTCGGCGCCACCCGGGGCGAGATCATGTTCCAGTTTCTGGTGGAGGCGGCGACGCTCACGCTGGTCGGCTGCCTGATCGGCATGGCGTTGGGAGCGCTGGCCGCCTGGGGCGTGCGGTCGTTCACCCCGGTACCCGCGACCGTCCCGCTCGCGTCCGTCATCGCGGCCCTGATCGCCTCGATCCTCACCGGCGTGCTGTTCGGGATCTACCCGGCCGGCAAGGCGTCGCGACTGGACCCGGTGGAAGCGCTGAGATACGAGTAGGGACGGGAGCGGACGGGAGCGGACGGGAGCGGGCGGGAGGGTCCCGACTGCTCCCGTCTGCTCCCGCCTGCTCCCGCCTATCTTGGTACATGCCCCTCTCCGAAGCTCTCCGCCTCGCCGTCGGCTCGATCCTCGGCGCGAAGCTGCGTTCATTCTTCACTCTTCTCGGCATCATCGTCTCCGTCGGCTTTCTAGTGGTGGTGGTGGCCATCATCCAGGGGATGAACGCCTACGTGAAGGAGAACCTGACCGAGGCGATGATCGGGACCAATGCCTTTCAGGTGCGGCGCAGTCCCATCTCGGTCGGGCTGATGGACGACGAGCAGCTCAAGGCTATCGCCAAGCGGCCGCTGGTCACCCGCGAGGACGCCGAGGTCGTACAACGGGCCCTGCCGGATGCCCAGGCGGTGGCGCTCCAGTCCGGCTGGCCCACCCCAGCGAGCGACGTCGAGTATGGCAACCGCACGGTCGCCAACGTGCTCGCGTTCGGGGTCACCCCGCCGTACCAGATCGTACAGGATTACCGCTTCGCCTACGGCTCACCGCTCACCGACCCCGACGTGCGCGAGCGCCGCTACGTGGTCGTGCTCGGCTGGGACATCGCGCATGAGTTGTTCGACGATCCTGCCATCGCCGTGGGCAAGAAGGTGCGAGTGGCAGGCTACGAGCTCACGGTGAAGGGCGTAATCGCGAAGAAGGGGCGCGTGCTGGGTCAGTCATTCGACGGCTTCGTCCTGATCCCCTTCAGCACGTTCGAATCGATGTACGGCCGGCGCAAGACCACGGTCGTCTCCGTGAAGATGGCGAGCGCCGACGCCATCGAGGAGGCCATGGGCCGCACCGAGGAGGCCATGCGGGAGGCCCACCGGCTGCGGCCGGGGGAAGCCAACGACTTCACCGTGGACAAGGCCGACGCGCTGGTCGCGTTCTGGAAAAATCTCACCCGGGTGCTCTTCACCGCGATCCCGGCCGTCGTCGGCATCGGCATCGTGGTCGGCGGCATTGTGATCATGAACATCATGCTCATGAGCGTCAACGAGCGGACCCGGGAGATCGGTCTGCGCAAGTCACTGGGCGCGCGGCGGCGTGACATTCGCCGGCAGTTCCTGGTCGAGTCCGTCATCCTGTCCGCCCTGGGCGGGGCGCTCGGCATCCTGTCCGGATGGGTGCTCGCCGCGCTGGTGGCGCAGTTCACGCCCCTGCCGGCCCGGATCACCGCCTGGTCCGTGGGGGTGGCGCTCGCGCTCGGGGCCGGAACCGGAATCCTGTTCGGAGTCTATCCAGCGGGCCGGGCGGCCCGCCTGGATCCGATTACCGCGCTCCGGATGGAGTAGTCATGCGGCTGCCGAACGTCCGAGAGGGTGTCCTCATCGCCCTCGACGCCATGCGGGCGAACAAGCTCCGATCCCTGCTCACGATCCTGGGCGTCGTGATCGGCGTCACGACCGTCATGACGATCGCCTCCATGGTGCAGGGGATCCGGACTCAGATCTTCAACGCCATCGAGGTCGCCGGCCCGACCGCGTTCTACGTGGTGCGGTTCTTTTCGCAGACCCCGCTCAACCCCGATCGGCTGCCCTACGAGGTGCGGATCCGGCCCGTGCTGGAGACCTCCGACGCCGAGGCCATGCAGCGGATACCCGAGATCGGCTACGCCAGTATGTGGGTGCAGCTGTTCCAACGGGTGGAGTACCAGGGCGCGCACACCCAGACCGTC
>JBIOTT010000155.1:0-9463 GCA_044866195.1 Gemmatimonadales bacterium | reverse complement strand
TGCCCCGTGCCGGCTGCGGCGACCGAGAGCAGGATTAGGGCGCTCAAAGCCGACCGCGTAAGCCGTCCGCCCGTCCGCCTGTCCGCCCGTCCGCCACTCATAGCTCCATGACCAACCGATAGGCCTCGTTGCGCGCGAGCCCCAACGCCGCCGCCACCCGCTGTGCTGCCTCGCGGCGGGTAATGCCGCTCTCGAGCAGCTGCCGCGCCAGGGCTCGGCCCTCTTCGGTGCGATCCGGTGGCACCGGCGCCACCCCGGTGCCGGCGAGCAGCACAGTCACCTCGCCTTTGGGCTCCTCCCGCGAATAATAATCCGCGAGCTCGGCCAGGTTTCCCTCCCGCAGCTCCTCGTGAACTTTGGTCAGCTCGCGTGCCACCACCGCGCGCCGCTCGCCACCTGCGAGGCGGGCGAGATCGTGCAGCAACGCCGCCAGCCGGCCGGGCGCCTCGAACAGCACCACCGCCCACGTTTCCTCCGCTGCGCGCGCCAGCAGGCGTCCCCGCTCGCTGCCCTTGCGGGGCACGAAACCGAGGAACAGGTAGCGATCGGCGGAGAGGCCGGAGACCGAGAGTGCCGTGGTGACGGCCGACGCACCGGGTATCGGAACGACCGGGAAGCCCGCCTTGCGGGCCGCCGCTACCAGCTCAGGTCCCGGGTCGCTCACCCCTGGCGTGCCGGCGTCGGTCACCAGCGCGACGTCGCGACCCTGGCCGAGAATCTCGAGCAGCATTTCAGTACGGCGAGGGCCCGAGTGGGCATGAAAGCTGAGGAGCTGCGGCCGGGCGTCGAGGTGAGCGAGAAGCCCGCGGGTACGGCGGGTGTCCTCGGCCGCCACCACGGCTACCTGCCGTAAACAATCCGCCGCCCGGGGGCTCAGATCGGCCAGGTTCCCGAGCGGCGTCGCGACGACGTACAGAGTCGCCATGGGCGTTGGGAACGCCTCACATGAGATGCTGCTTGATCTTCCCCTCGAGCACGGCCTTGGGTACCGCGCCGACCACGGTGTCCACGTGCCGCCCGTTCTTGAAGAAAAGGATGCTCGGGATCGAACGAACGTTGAATCGCATGGCGGTGCGCTGATTGCTGTCCACGTCGAGCTTGGCCACCCTGGCACGCCCGGCATAGTCGCCCGCGAGCTGATCGAGCACCGGCGCCACGACCTGACACGGCCCGCACCACGTCGCCCAGAAGTCTACTAGTACGAGCCCCGACGACTGCTCGATCTCGCTGGAAAAAGTGGCGTCGGTGACCTCGACGGCGTTGATGGCGCTCATGACGTTATTCTCCATTCAAGTTTTTCGGAGGAGACCTCGTGCTCGATGGCCCCCGTGTTGCCCATATCGGCGTAGCCGTGTCGGATCTCGACGCGGCCCTCGCGTTCTACCGTGACGTCCTCGGCCTCGTTCCCGATGCGCCGGAAACGATGGACGGCGCCGAGATCGTATCCCTCCCGTTCGGCGATGCGCAGGTGGAGCTGCTGACCTCCACCGACCCTGCGAGCCCGATTACCCGATTTCTTGCCAAGCGGGGGCCCGGCATTCACCACATTTGCTACCGGGTTCCCGACCTCGATGCCGCCCTTACCGCTTGCCGCGAGGCCGGCTACCAGCTGGTGGATCAAGTGCCCCGCACCGGAGCCGGCGGGCGTCGGATCGCATTTCTGCACCCCAAAGCCACTGCCGGCATCCTGCTCGAACTCACGGAGTAGCAACCTCGGGAGGCCGGCGTAAGTTCCGTCAAGTCGAGTCCTTGACCGTGGAATCCTTGCCCGTCCTCTCGGGAGCACAGGGGCGCTTCGGGTGCCCGGCCGCCACGAGATCCACCTGATTGACCACCCAACTGTTGTCCGCCGCCTTGACGACCATGAACGGGACGAACTTGGTGCAGCCCGTCCGCTCGACCTGCACCACCACTTGGCGCGTCGTGGTTGCTGCATCGCCGGGGCCCGGCAGCCGCGCCGCCGTGTCCCCCCCTGCGGGCTCGAACTGGGCGGCCTCGCCGGGCACCAGTCGATAGGGCGCGCCGCTCAGATAGACCTGCATGATCGTGAGCCGCCGCAGATAGTCGGGCGGCTGACCGGTCTTGGCGGCGGGCCCCGCTCGTGTGCCCCAGAGCTCCGCCATTCGCGTGAGGTTGCTGTCCGCCGCAGCCTGCATAAAGCTTCTCACTGCCTGTTCAGCGGAAGGCGCGGGTCCGGCGGAACCGCTCGCGCCGGGCCCGCCGCCGCAGGCGGCCAACACCAGCGGCGTGGCGAAGATGATGCGAGGAATCACGGAATGCTCACGCGGCAAAGGACGGAGTGCGAACATAACGGCCGGAGGACTCCCGAGCAATGACGGGCGCCGACCTCCGTCTGTATGTGAACATCGATCACGTGGCGACGCTGCGGGAGGCCCGGAAGACGGACGAGCCCGACCCGGTCGCGGCCGCCCGCTGCTGCGAGGACGCCGGCGCCGACGGCATTACCGTCCATCTGCGGGAGGATCGGCGCCACATCCAGGACCGCGATGTGGAGCAGCTTCAGACCAGCGTGCGAACCGTGCTCAATCTCGAGCTTGCCACCAGCGAAGAGATCGTCGCGTTCGCCTGCCGCCTGCGGCCGTATCAGGCCACCCTGGTGCCCGAGCGGCGCGAAGAGATCACCACCGAAGGGGGACTCGACCTGCACCGGCCGAGCGAGGTACTGAAGACGACCATCCGTCGCCTCGCCGAGGCCGGCTCGCGGGTCAGTCTCTTCATCGACCCCGACCCCTCGGCTATCGAAACGGCCGCCACGCTGGGGGTGCCGGCGGTCGAGCTCCACACCGGGCGTTATGCCCACGGCTGGCGCCAGAGCAGCCGACCGCTCGAGGAGCTCGCTGCCGCTGCCAGGCTGGCGAGATCACTCGGCCTTGCCGTGCACGCGGGGCACGGTCTGACGTATCTCAATGTGGAAGCGGTTGCCGCGATTCCCGAGATCGAGGAGCTCAACATCGGCCACAGCATCATGAGCCGAGCAATTCTTACGGGCATGAGTGAGGCGGTCACTACCATGGGCCGGCTCGTGCGCGGCGCGCGCCGGCCCGCCACCGGAGCTCGATGATGCGCTACTACTCTTCTCTTCGGATCGCCGCCGCGCTGCTGGCGGCGGCGCTGCCGGCTTGCTCGCACGCGAGTCCACCCGAGGCCGAGGGCCCGGCACCCCGGCGTACGCTGCTGCGGGTGGTCAACCGCAACTTCTATGATATGACGATCTACCTGGTGCGCTTCGGAGATCGGCAGCGGCTCGGCCTGGTCACCGGAAACAGCACGGGCACCTTCGAGTTTCCCTCGCAATTCGTGCAGAGCGGCACTGTGCGCTTTGAGGCCAACCCGGTTGGGGGCGGCGGCCCAGGCTTCACCGAGGAGCTCTCGGTCAAGCCGGGCGACGTCATCGGCGTCGAGATTCAGCCGTAGCGCGAGGCGCGACTTGGCCCGCTTGCTCCGAGCCCCCGGGTCGACCTAGACTTCGGGCGGTTCCGCCCACCTCTTCGCGCCGAGGCGCCATGACCAACCCGCTCGGGCCGGCCGGCTTCTTCGCGCTGGAAGCCGGGGAATGTCTCGACCGCCTGGACGCCTTGTTCCGCGCCGCCGGCGGACCTCCGGTCGACGAGTTCCTGAGGACTGCGCGTGCGCTCCGCGGTTCCGCCCTCATGGCCAATCAGCCCGCACTGGGTCGCTCGGCGGCGGGCTTCGAGGTCCTGGCCCGCGCGCTCCGGGCCGGCGATCGCGCCTGGGACGACAGTATCCGGGAGCAAGCCAACCAGGGGATCGAAGAATATCGGCTGCTGGTGCGCAGGGTGCCCGACTGGCAGGAAGCCGATGCCGTCCGTGCAGCCCGATTGACCACGTTGCTCGAATCCCTGGCCGGCCAGGGCCCGCCGGAGGCGGAGCGGCTCCCGGGCGCGCAGCCGGCTGGCTCGCCCGAGCTGCAGACCGGCGTCCGCGCGTTTGTCGCCCGTGAGGGTGCCCTCATCGCCAGCGCGCTCGACCGGGCTGCCCGCGCGATCCGCGCAACGCCCGACGATCGCGAGCCGCTGTACATGGTGCTCCGCCGGATGCAGTCCCTGCAGGGCTTGGCCGAGCTGCCCGAGCTGCCGCCGCTGCCCGACATACTTGATGGCATCGAGCTCGCCGTGGGCGATCTCTCCCGGCTGCACGCGCCGCCCCCTGGAGTAGACGAGGTCCTGGCGGCAGGTGCGCGGGCCCTCTCCCGGGTCGCTCGCGACATCGCCGAGCGGGGAACCCCGGATGCAGAGGCGGAGGAGCCGCGGAACTTCACCGCCCTGCTTCTGGAAGCGTTCGCAGTGGAGCGCGACGTCGTCCCGATCGAGTCGCTCTATCGGGCCGGCGATGCCGAGCCGGCTCAGCGCCCGCGCTCGGTCCCCCAGTTCGCGCCGCCCGCACCGCCCGGGTCGCTCGAGCTGGTGAGCCTGGGCGAGCACCTGGTCCAGACGGCCGGCCGGCTGGAGCAGGCACGCTCGGTCACCGAGCTGGACCTCCGGCTCTACCGCCTGGTGGGTACCTTGCGCGCGGCAGCGTCGCCCGACGGCGATCCGGTCGCGCAGGCTCTGGGCGGCCTCGCGCGCGCGGCGCGCGAAAGCGTGGCCAGTGGGACGGCCAGGGGAGAGCGCGAACCGTTCGTGCTCGCACTCCGGCAGACCGGCGAGCTACTCCGCGGGGCCCCCGGTCTCGAACGAGTAGCGCTCGCGGCTGAGATCAGCCGAGCCGCCCGCCGGCTGGACGATCTCCGGAGCGCCATCGTCCCGATCGAGTCGCTCGCCTTCGACAGGCAGCCCGCTCTGGTGGAGGCTCCGACGCCGGAGGGAGCCACGCGGCAGGCGGAATCCGCCGAGCCGCCGGCACCGGCGGTGGCCCGGGGCCGGTTGGAGACCGCGTTCGGGACTTATGGCCGGCTCACCCAGGAACCGCGTGCCCCTGCGCCATCGATCGACGCGCTCCTCGGAGCGCCGGGAGCGGCAGCGGCCGGAGCGGTGCCTCCGTCGGCGGCCGAGCTCGAGCCGCCGGCAGTGCCAATCGAGACCCTCTGCTACCGGGGCCGGCCCGCCCTGGAGCGTGCCGCCGAGATTCGACGTGACATCCAGGTTCGGCTCACAGCCGACGTGGCGGTCACCGAGCTGCGTCCCCTGATCGAAGAGCTCCTCGACCTCGTTCCGCTCGCGCTTGCCGAACCCGACTAACCGCTCGCGGATCTGGCCATCGCTGATCGGCGTTGCCATCTCCGTCGGGCTGCTTGCACTCATTCTACGCCAGGTCGATCTGGCCCAGGTGGGCCGTAATCTGCAGGCGGCACACCCGACCCCGCTTGCCCTGGCCGTGTTGCTCGCCACCCTGACGTTCCCCATCCGTACTCTGCGCTGGCGCCTTCTGCTGCGGACCGCGCAGGGCGATCCGCTGCCGCTCGTCCCGGCCTGGCATGCCACCGCGATGGGCTTCATGGTGAACAACGTGCTGCCGTTTCGGGCCGGTGAGCTGCTGCGGCCCTTTGCGGCGGCCCGGCTGGCGGGGGCACGGTTCACCTCCGCGCTCTCGTCCATCGCGGTGGAGCGGATTTTCGACGGCCTGACCATCGCGGCCCTGCTCACGTTGTCCCTGCTCAGCCCCGACCTCCCCGCCCACGTGGCCATCGCCGGCGTCTCGGTGCGCCACCTCGCCGTGATGGCTGGCGCTGCGTCCGCGGCAGCCCTGCTGGTGGCCGTTGCGGTGGTTGCGTGGCCTCTCGCAGCCGAGCGGGCCGTTCGGGCCCTGGTTCCAGCCACCCATCTCGCCGATCGGATCGTGGGGCTCATCGAGGGCATCCGCCAGGGCCTCGCGGCGCTCAATTCTCCTTCCCGGGTCGCCGGAGTGGTGCTCTGGTCCCTCGTGCTGTGGCTGGTGAACGCGCTCTCGTTCTATGTCGGATTCGCCGCGTTCGATATCCAGGTGAGCTTCACCGGCGCGCTGCTCCTGCAAGGGTTCCTCACCGTGGGCGTCTCGCTGCCGTTCACCCCCGGTTATTTCGGACCGTTCGAAGCTGCGATCGTCGCCGCCCTTGCGCTCTACGGCGTGAGCGAGGATCGGGCGTTTTCGTTCGCCATCGCGTATCACGTGACCACCTTCGTTCCGATCACGCTGCTGGGACTCTGGTCGGTGGTCCAGAGCCCGGTGCGCCTGCGGGACCTGCGGGCCGCGACGCCGCCAAGCGAGCCTGCCGGCCCGGTATGAGCGCGGTCGCAGTCGACTGCCATGCCAAGGTCAATCTTTTACTGCGCGTCCTCGCGCGGGAGCCCGACGGGTTTCACAATCTCGAGACCCTCTTCTGTCTGCTCGACCTGGCCGACCGTCTGGTAGCCGAGCGGCGCGAACCGGGCAGCGCCACCATCGAGGTTGCCGGCGCTGACGTCGGGCCGGCCACGGACAACCTTGCTCTGCGCGCCGCACAGATGGTGCTGGAGGCGACCGGTCATCGCTTCGGGGTACATCTGCGCCTCGAAAAACGCATCCCGGTAGGAGCGGGCCTGGGCGGCGGCTCGAGCGACGGCGCTGCCGCGCTGCTGGCCGTGAACCGGCTGGCAGGCGATGCCGTGCCCCGGCACGAGTTGCTTCAGTTCGCGGCTCGACTCGGCAGCGATGTCCCGTTTCTGCTCACGGGCGCACCGCTCGCGCTCGGCTGGGGCCGGGGCGAGCGGCTGTTGCGGCTGCCGCCACTTCCCGCCGCGCCGACTTTGCTGCTCTCGCCACCCGTGCCGGTGAGGACGGCGGATGCATATGGGTGGGTGGACGAAGCCCGCCAGGGGCTCGGCCGCCGGGGCGCGGTCGCGCTGGATCTGGATGCGCTCGCGAGCTGGGGCGACATCGGCCGGATGGCCGGCAACGACTTCGAGTCACCGGTCTTCGCGAGGAATCCCGAGGTGCGGCATGCGTTCGAAGCGTTGGCGGCCACCCGGCCGATGGTGTGCCGGATGACGGGGTCGGGCTCCACTCTCTTTGGGGTCTACCGGTCCCAGCGCGACCGCGACGACGCGGCGATGATGCTGGGCCGGAAACACGGGACCTGCACTCCGGTCGCGACGCTCGCGAGTGCGCCGCGGGGGCCGGAGCAGGCTGCCCCCCACGGGGCCCGGTACTAGATCACCATCCCGGGTTCGAGGTCCAGACCTTCAGGTGCCCCCACCAAGTCTGGGTCGGGTATAGTGTACCGCTATTCGAGTTCGATCCGAGCGCAATTGAGGTGAGGTGTTCATGAATGCGCGGCTATCGTTGGAGATGAAGGTCCGGTTGTAGCGGGCGAGGGTTTTTACGCCATCCACCCAAATCTCGTAGGTACCGTCGGTGTTGCCCTTGGTCGAGGGTATCCGGAGATGCACCCGATAGATGTGCCACTGGCTATCCCAATGCATACCGGCGGCGCTGGCGAGATACGTCGACTGGCCTTTACCGTAGCCCCACCGGCAGTTCTCACCCGGCCCCGCCGTTGAGCATTTGCTGTAGCCACTAAACACGGGAGACTGGGGGCTACTACTCCACCAGCTTTTGCCGTTGACGAAATTGATGATGTCGAAACGGTCGGTGTCTCGCCAAAGCAGCAGAAATTTGTACCCCCCGGCAGCGCATCCCGGACCCAGCGGATACCAGTCCTTGCGGAATTTGTGGGCGACCTCGATCCAGACCTCCCGGGTGTTGGGCGCCTTATACCCGGCCGAGATGGCAGGGTCGGTGTTGCACCCTCCCCCAGGGCTTGCCGGCGGCCGGGCCCGGCCAGTCATAGCGCAGCGTGGGGTGCCCGTTGTAGGTGTTCTTGGTGTCGAGGGTGATGCGCCCCTGATGCATCCAACTGGACGCGGAGTTCATCCAATCGTGCGGGTCTGACCGCCAGTTGCTGGTGCTTCCGCCGTAGCTCGTGAAATCCTCGTTCCGCCAGGGCTTCACTGTGGATGCGGTCAACGGTGTGATGGAAGGGGTGTCGGTCTCGGTCGGTGAGGTCGTGCTGGCGGCGGGCTCTACGGCGGCGTCATTGCAGGCAATTGAGGCGACGCCCGCGAGCGCAGCGACCGATCGAAGGATGCCGGACCGGATTCCCCCGCGGGACCAGACGTTAAGCACGTAATGCAAGGGTACTCTCCGAGCTGAGCGTGGGTGGTCCCACGCGTGAGCAGTGGATCGCTCCGCGGAGCGAGAACGGATGTGAGGGGAGAAACCGGCGGCGTCGAAGGACCCCAGCGTGCGTCGGGCCCGCCGGCCTCGACCGACGAGCGGCATCCTTCCGACGAACGCAGGCCGACGCCGACCGCTACGCGGTGCGACCGTGTCCTGCTGCTTCGTTTATGGATCCGGTGACCTCGACAAGCCGCAACGGCTCGCCTGCCGACTTGCTGGCTGAGAGAACTCACTTGAAGTCGGCATCGCTAAGCTAATGCCATTGGCGCGACAGAGGGATGATCCGACCGGCAGGTTTTGCAATCTGCTGCAGCTACGCGGCTCCTCTCCTCCTTGTCGCTCTCGGTGAATCCGCCGCAGCATCACGCTCGGCATCATGAGAGTGCCCCGTGTTGCCGCGGTGTGGGTTGAACCCGGCTCACCCTTGTGGCAGTGGGCTTGTTCAAGTCGTTGGGGCGGGTGAAGTTTCGCAGCGCTTAGTGGCCCTTCGTCCAACGGCAGGACAGCGGACTTTGGATCCGTTAATGGTGGTTCGAATCCACCAGGGCCAATTCGTTCTCGCCTCAAGCAATCTGTGGCGGGTTCAGATAGTACGCTTGTCCTGTCGAGAGGCTCCGCTTCAGCACCTCTGTTTGCTCATCCGCGAGCACTTCTTCGTTGCCATTCTCGAGCGCATCGAGCGTGCGCGCGGCGACCTGTTGGGGGTCGCTCTTCTTCACATCCAAACCCCTGGTCAGCTCGGTGTCCAAGAAACCGACATGCAGGGCGAGCACCTGGATACCCTTTTCGCGCAGGTCGATCCGCAGTGCGTTGGTGAAACTCCACGCAGCAGATTTCGCGGCAGAATAGGCGGTCAGCATCGGCCGCGCAAACCAGGTGGCATCGGACAACACGTTGATGATCGCCCCTCCACCATTTGCCGAAAGGACCGGCGCGAAGGCCTGACTTGCGCGAACCATGCCGTAGAAGTTGGTCTCGAAGATCTCGCGGGCGGTGTCGATCAAAGCCGGATCAAGCGCACCAGCATTCACGCGGCCGATCCCGGCGTTGTTGATCAACAGCGTCACGTCGCCGCTACGGGCTGCCGCCGCACTCACTGACGTGGGATCCGTTACGTCCAGCTTGACCGGGACAACGCCTGGCAGGTCGATGCCATCCGGGTTCCGTACGCCAACGTAGACCTTCTTTACGCCACGTCCAAGCAACTCCCTGGCGAAAGCCAGGCCGAGACCGCGATTGGCCCCAGTGACGAAGGCAACTGAATCTTGAATTCTCATAACGCTCCTCT
>JBIOTT010000154.1:0-16877 GCA_044866195.1 Gemmatimonadales bacterium | reverse complement strand
CTCTTGCGGCGACGTCCCACGGCTCCGGGGCGTGTCCTGTTCAATTTCACGACGTACGTTTTCATCGGCCGGACTAGGCCGCCTGTGGTGGAAGAGCACGGCGACGCTGCTGCGCTGCTACCACCAGCCTGGTGATGCCACTATGCTACGGGTCGTTCTGAGCGGCGCAGAAGTCCGCGAGCGGCAACCGTAAGCGGTGTGAAAGACACGCAGTAGCTTCGGGGCGGTAGCTCAGCTGGGAGAGCACCTGCTTTGCAAGCAGGGGGTCACCGGTTCGATCCCGGTCCGCTCCATCAGGTAAGAAGCAGCCCCGCACCCGGTTGGTCGGTGCGGGGCTCTGTTTCGTGATCACCCTTGAGCAGCTGCCCGGGGGCGCGCCGCTCGGGCTCAGGGATCCTGGTATCGATACAGCGAATGCACCCGCAGCAGCCGGTACAATATCGCCGCCCTCCCGTCGAGCTCGACGTCCGCTTCCCACGCGATCCTCCCGGCAGGCGTCGCCTCCGTCGCATGTCCCACCCACGCATAGGCGACCAGCGTGTTGCCGCTCGCGAGCCGCTGGACCAGTCCGGTGAATGGCGCGTAAATGACCGGCGCGTGGCGGAACTGCCACACTAGCGTCGCCGTCTTCGCCCCGGTGTCGAGCGCGTACTCGACCGCGCGCGATTCGGGCGGCTCGTGGCGCGTGCCGTTGTCGAAGAGCAGCAGGTTTCCGTTGGGCAAGACCCACACCGAGTGCTGCGCGCTGAACCCGTTCAACGGATCGTTCACGAAGGTGAACTCGTTCTTCGCCCCGCCTAGGCGCCAGAGGATCGCGCTGCTCTGCCCATCGATCTTCAGCACCTGGCCGAGATGCCGCATGGAGACGATATAGTTCCCGTCGCGGTCGAAGTCGATGGAATTCGGATGATCGAAGTCGGGCGGGTCGACCGCTCCGGGGTCTGGGCGGCTCGATCCACTCGTCGAGCGTAAGGTGATCCCACGCGTTCCACTCGAACTCGGTCGAGCCGTCGGCGCGCAGCCGCACAAGCTGATGGCCGGCCAGAGATGCGTTGGCAGCGCCCCCGATGGACGTAAGATCGGTGACCCGGTGATCGTAGGTGAAGAAATGGATGCGCTCCTCGCCATTCGATCCAGTGGTGATCCACAGCTCGTGGCCATCGACGTAGCGCGGCTCGCTCACGGTGAACGCGCGCACCGAGTCGCCGGCAGGGGTGAACTCGACGTAGTAGCCGGGCAGCTTCTGCGACCCGGTGGACCCGCCGAGGTAGAGGGTGAAATTGCCGTTGCGCTGCTGCTTGAGTTCGCCACCCACGAAGTCCGACCGGTCGAAGCGGCGATACCACCGGATCACGCCAGCCGAGTCAAATCCGATCGCGAAGACCGCGTCGCCGCCGACCTGGAGCGATGTGATGGTGAGTCCCGGCCCGCCGGTACCGGCAGTTGTGATTGTCACACGCTGCAGCAGCTCCGGCAGCACCCCGGTGGTGAAGCGCGCGGTATCGGATTCGGCCGTGCCGCCGGAGCCGGCCACCTGAACCACGTTGCGGTACGCGGTACCGCTAAGCAACCCAAGAGTGGCGATGGTGGCACGCCCGTTGGCGAGTCGGGAGTAGGCCGTCGAATCGACCGCCTGCCCCTCGACCAAGTACAGCACGCGGGCCGAGTCGGCGTTGTCGGCTCTCACGGTGATGAGCGCGGAGAGTACGCTGTGGGGATTGGCCGATGCGATGGCGGAGACCACGCGCGGCGGGAGCGGCGGGGGAGGCCCGGTGGGCTGCGTTACGTCCTCACCCCCGCAGGCCGTTGCGAGGATGATCGTGCCGAGCCGTGCAGCCGCCTGTGCGCCGAACGATCTCACCATCCTGCGCTCCTGAACACCAGCCTCGCTGCAACGCGATCGTAACCGACCCATCATTCGTCGCGGCGACCATGCTCGATGTGCGCTGGCTCACGGTGCGGGGTCCCGCTGCAGCGCCGGGCCCGGTCCGAACCGGCGCGCGCTACCTCGTGCTCTACCCGGGTTCCAGGGGCCCGTTCGGCACCGACTCCCGTCCATCTCACCAGGTGCATGTGTCAACGCTTACCGGGTGCGCGTGGCAAACCGTCCCCACCGGCTCTCCGATCCGGACATGTTGCGTCGAGGCCCGCTCTCGGGTAGCCTTGGCAGACAAGGGGGCCACGCCGGTCTGATTCCGGTTCGCTCCATCCGGTAAGGCGTCGCCGCTTCGCTGGCGCGCCGCACTCGCTCGAGGGAGTCTTCGTCATCGGCCGCTGAGTCACTCGCTCCCAGGCTCGCCCCGGCAGCACGTCCTCGTCAGGTCCGATCGCGGCCGCTCCCCTTGCCGGCCCCCACTAGCAGCCGCTCCGTCGCGCATGGTGCCCCTCGCACCAGTGACGCGCGACGCCTGTGGCGTGGAGGTGAGCGATGCCACGACTCATTCTGGCCTCCATGCGGTTGCCGGTGACAGTCCGGCAGACGCCCGAGGGCCCGCGGGTTACTGAAAGCGTCGGGGGAGTGGCCACCGGGCTGCGAGCTCTGCAGATCCGGGGCTGCGGCCCCTGGGTGGGCTGGGCCGGTGCCGCCGACGATCCAGAGCTCGACCGTGACGCCCTCGAGGAGCAGCTCCGCGAATTTGGTTGCGTTCCGGTTCATCTCACGCTGCCCGAGATCCGCGGCTTTTACGTCGGCTACGCCAACGGCGTTCTCTGGCCGCTGTGCCACTACCTGATCGACCAGCTTCCGGTCCGGTCCCGGAACTGGAGCACCTACGAGAGCGTCAACGCACGGTTCGCCGACATTCTGGCGGAGCTCTACCGGCCCGGCGATCTCGTGTGGATCCATGATTATCAGCTGATGCGGGTGCCGGCTCTGCTCCGGGAACGGGTCCCCGGGGCCCGCATCGGGTTCTTCCTCCACATCCCATTTCCCTCGTTCGAGGTGTTCCGAGTCCTCCCTACTCGCGAGCGCATTCTCGAAGGACTTCTGGGCGCCGACCTGATCGGCTTCCACACGGCCGCCTACGCCAAGCATTTCGGCATCTCTGCCGCCGAGCTGCTCGATCTGGTGGTCGAGGGTCCGGCGGAGGAGGCCGTCGTCCACCATGCCGGGGGTGAGACTGCGGTGGGGGTTTTCCCCATGGGCATCGACGCGGATCGGTTCAGCGGGTTGGCGGAGAAGGCGGACCCGGCCGCGCAGCGCCGCACGCTGGGCGTGAGCCGGCGGGAGCGGTTGCTGGTCGGGATCGACCGGCTCGACTACACCAAGGGCATTCCCAGGCGCCTGCTGGCGTTCGAGCACCTGCTTCGGCGGTATCCCGAGTTGCGCGAGCACGTGACCCTCCTCCAGGTCGCGGTGCCCTCGCGCACCGGGGTGGCCGCCTACCGCCGTCTTCGCCGGCAGGTTGACGCCATGGTCGGCCGGATCAACGGCATGTTCGGGACGTCCGCCTGGACGCCGGTCCGCTATCTCTATCATGGCTTCGCGCAGACGGAGCTGGTGGGGCTGTACCGGACTGCGGACGTGATGCTGGTGACTCCGGTTCGCGACGGAATGAATCTGGTGGCGAAGGAATTCGTCGCCTCCCGGCCGGACGAAGACGGGGTGCTGCTGCTCAGTGAGTTTACCGGCGCCGCGGCCGAATTGGCCGAGGCCGTGATCGTGAATCCCTACGACATCGATGCGACCACGAATGCCCTTTACCGCGCGCTCACCATGTCGCGCGACGAGCGGCGGAGCCGCATGCAGGCGCTCCGGCGCCGGGTTACCCAGCACACGCTGGAGCGCTGGCGCCGCGCCTTCGTGACCGCACTCGAAGCCCGCGGCCGGGCCTCGCCCGCCGACGAGCCACCGGGGCGGCCAAGCCCAGCCACGCAGGTTCGCACCGTACTGGACGAGCTTCGCTCCGCGTCCGACTTGGTCCTGCTGCTCGACTACGACGGCACCCTGGTCCCGTTTGCGCCGGCTCCGGAGCTGGCTCGGCCCGATACGGCGCTCATCGATCTGCTCGGGCATCTCGCGGTACGTCCGCGAACCGATGTCCACCTGGTGAGCGGGCGGCAGCAGAGCGTGCTCGACCAGTGGTTCGGCCGGCTTCCCATCGGGCTGCATGCCGAGCACGGCTCGTGGTCTCGGCTCCGCGCCGAGCGGATCTGGCGACGCCACGAAGCGGTGCGACCCTTGCCCTACGACGACCTCCTCGCGCTGCTCAAGCGCTACACCCGGGAAACCCCGGGCGCGCTGATCGAGCGCAAGGCGGCCGGCCTCTCCTGGCACTACCGCATGGCGCGAGCGGAGCAGGGCGCCCGTCATGCTGAACGGCTGCTGGAAGAGGCGGAGGAGCGCTGGCCGCAGGACACGGTCGAGGTGCTGCGGGGCAACATGGTCCTGGAGTTCCGCCCGACCGGCGTGCACAAGGGTCTCATCGTGCCGCAGGTCATGGCGGCCGCGCCGGCGGACGCCAAGCTGGTGGCGATCGGAGACGACCGCACCGACGAGGATCTGTTCGCCGCGCTGCCGGAAGGCGGCGTGAGCATTCATGTCGGACCCGGTCCCAGCGTGGCGGAGCTCCGGTTGCGCGATCCGGAGGCCTGCCGGGCGCTCCTCGCCGGGCTACTGAGCCCGGTGCCCGCCGGCGTCTAGGCCGGCCACCCTATCCGGATCACGAGGTTTCCTTTAGGTTCACGGAAACCTTCTGCCGCAATATTCGCTGCCCATGGACTTCAGGGTCCCTACCCCTGGTGCGCCGGAGGTGCCGTGACGCAGTGGCGGTCGCTCGTTCCGAAGCGGGAGTCCGGACAGGCGGTGATCGAGTACGCGCTGGTACTTGCGCTCGTGGCCGCCGGGCTGCTCGTCGGTTTGCTGCTGTTTGGCTCCTCCCTCGGCGGAGCGTACGGAAGGGTGGCGCAACGGGTGCAGGGACCCGGCTCCGCTCCCGAAAGCGGAGCCGTCGGCGCGGAGCTGGCGGACTGAGCATGGCACGGGAGCGCCCTCGTATGCATCCGCGGCTCCAGTATTCCGGGGCGGTACACCCCAGTCTGATTCTCGACAGTGGCGCGCTCAATGTCCTCGACCTCTCGGAACGCGGGCTGCGCTATCGGCAGGACGCGGGTCCGGAGCCCCCGGTGGGGGCGAAGGTCGAAGGCATTCTCCGGCTGAGCACTGGTGAGACCCTGCCGGTGCGGGGAACGGTGGTTCGGGTAATGCACCCGGCGAGCCCCGACCAGCCCAGCGTGATCGAAGTTGCCGCTCACCTCACCGATGTCGGGATCCCACGGCGGGTGATCCTGGCGGAGCGCCAGGCCCTGCAGGAACCGAATCGCTGACACAACGTCCACGTGAGCGGCTCACTCATTCCTGATCCATAAGACTACGTGCCGTACGGCTCCCCCGCGCTCCGCACGGTCATCGTGGTCCCCTGCTACAACGAGGCGGCGCGGCTCGACCTCGCCCGCTTCACCGAGTTCGCGGCCGCATCGGCGGACGTCGGGCTGCTGTTCGTCGATGATGGAAGTACTGACCGGACCAGCGAGATCCTCGGCGGACTGGTGCGCGAGGTGCCCCACCGCATTCGGGCCATCCGCCTGGCCACCAACCAGGGGAAGGCGGCGGCGGTGCGTGCGGGCACGCTGGTGGCCCTGACGGGCGAGCCGACCTTCGTCGGCTTCTGGGACGCCGATCTCGCGACGCCTCTGGCGGCGGTCGGCCGGTTCGTCTCGACGCTCGAGGCCCGTCCCGATCTGATCGGAGTGATCGGGGCGCGGGTAAAGCTGCTGGGCAGCACCATCGAGCGCTCCGCCGTGCGGCACTACCTCGGCCGGGTGTTCGCTACCGTCGCCTCGATCGTGCTCCGGCTTGCGGTGTACGACACCCAGTGCGGAGCCAAGCTGTTTCGCGCCGGACCGCTCCTCCGAGCTGCCTTTGCAGCGCCGTTCCGGAGCCGCTGGGCGTTCGACGTGGAGTTGCTGGCCCGGCTGGACGCGGCCGGCCGGCGAGCGGGTCCGCGCGCTGGCCGTGACCTGGTGATCGAGCTGGCGCTGGAGGAATGGCGGGACGTGCGGGGATCGAAGCTCGCGCCCCACGCGATGCTGCGGGCGGCGCTGGATCTGGCATTCGTCCGGCGGAACGCCGAACGCGATCTGGGGCGGAGCCTGCCTCCGCCCGCGTTCACCTGGCTCTAGGTCAGGTGGTCAACACGCTCTCGAACCGGGCGAAGTCATCCAGAATCCTGCCGGTGCCGCGCACGACACAGGTCAGCGGGTCGGTGTCACGGCGGACCGTGAGCCCGGTCTCCTCGCTGAGCAGCCGGTCGAGGCCGCGGATGAGCGCGCCACCGCCGGTGAGCGTGATCCCGTGGTCGAGGATGTCGCTGGCGAGCTCGGGCGGGGTCGCTTCGAGCGCGCGGCGGACGGCGTTGATGATCTGAGAGATCGGTTCCTGGATGGCATCCCGGATGCCGGCCGAATCCACCCGGACGGTCTTGGGCAGGCCCGAGATCAAATCGCGACCCTTGACCTCCATCTCCACTTCAGGATCCAGCGGCGCCGCTGAGCCGATGTTGATCTTGACCGTCTCGGCGGTGGGTTCTCCGATCAGCAAGCTGTAATTCTTGCGCATGAACTGCATGATCGCCTGGTCGAGCTCGTCGCCGCCGGTACGGATCGAGGCGTCGCACACGATGCCCGACAGCGCAATCACCGCCACGTTGGTGGTACCGCCGCCGATGTCTACCACCATGTTCCCGGTGGGCGTGTCCACCGGCAACCCGACGCCGATCGCTGCAGCCATCGGCTCGGCCACCATGAGCAACCGCTTCACCCCGGCGGACTGGGCCGAGTCGCGCACAGCCCGGCGCTCTACCTCGGTGATCCCGGAGGGCACGCAGACGATGACCGTGGGCTTGACCCGGAGGATGCGGCGATCGAGCACTGCCCGAAGGAAGTGGCGCAGCAGCTTCTCGGCGACCTCGAAGTTTGCGATCACGCCGTCCTTCATCGGCCGCACCGCGAGAATGCCCTCGGGTGTCCGCCCCAGCATGCGCTTGGCCTCGAGCCCGATCCCCATGATCTCGCCGCTGGCCTGGTCCACCGCTGCCACCGAGGGTTCGTTCAGCACCACGCCTTCGCCCTTCACCAGCACGAGCGTGTTGGCCGTACCCAGGTCCACGGCGATCTCGCTGGCCGGACGCCAGGTACGCTTGCGGCTCGCGCTCCGGCGGCCGTCACGGCTCGAGCTATGATCGTCGCTCGGGAGCGGCGTCGCGGGCGGCGGTTTCGGCGTATGAGGAGGGGTTGGTTCCAGGGTTGCCGTCACAGTGGGAACGTCCTCGAAGTCGCAGTGGTTGGCGAACGCCGGTGAGTCGGGCCGCACCTTGCAGATATCCCGTCAGGTTGCGGAATACCCCCGGCCGAGCGCGCCGGGGCCCCCAATCCGGGGCTGCCGGTCTCATTATTGGCAAGATGTGATCCACCCGAGAGTTCCCCTGCCGAGGCTGATGCCGGGTCCCCTGCTGGATGACTCAAGCTGTTGTCAACCAATCAGTTCCATGACTGGCACCAGGGCGGAGTCCTGATGGCAGTCGGGCTGCTGCCGCTGTACGTGCTCCTGGTCCTCGCCGCGAGCGCGATAGAACCCGCAACGGCCCGCCGGCTCGCGTTCACCGGGCTCGTATCCTTCGCGCTCGGGGTCGCGGCGTACGCCGTGAGCCCGGGCTCAGACGACCCCCGCACCGTTGCGCAGGCGGCCGCGGCGTCCGGGGACCTCTTCTTCGCCGTGACCACCGGCTTGCTCCTCCTCGGGCTCGTGGTGGGCGTCGCGGCTGCTCTGCTCGCGATCCACCGCGGCCCGCCGGTCTCACCTGGCCGGGCGCTCGCCCTGCTGTGCATCGGCGGCTTCGCGTTATGGATGCTGGCGCCCCTCGCCGCTCGAAGTGGCGGCTGGCGTCCGGTGGTGGCGGCTGCCGTCCTCGGAGCGGTGGGATTCGTGGGCGGGGCCGCCGCGACGTTCCTGCGGCGTGCCGGCCGCGATCCGCGGGGCCAACCGGTCGCGTGGCCGGGCGCGAGGAGCGGGTCGGTGGGGCTCGTGATCGGGTTCGGCCTGGGCGTGCTGGGCGCTATAGCTGGACCGCACGCCGGCCTCGTTTTCGGAGGCCTGGGCCTGGCTGCCGCAGCCGATTTTCTCGAGCGCCGGCACCGCGGGATAGCGCGAGCTCCCTGGCTCGCGGCAACGACGCTGGTGCTCGCGCCGGTTTGGTGGTTCATGGCCGCGGTTGCCGGGCCGGCGGGGCTCCGGCTGAGCGCTCTGCCGCAGGTCCCGTTCAGCCCCGCTGCGGAGCGACTGATTGCGCTGCCTCTGGGGCTGGTCGCCTGGGCACTGCTGGGTCTCTGGCCGGCGCACCGGCTTTTCCCCGGCGGGCTGCTGGCCCCACTCGGCATCGCGCTGTGGCTCAGGGTGGCGAGTCCGGCCGCCAGTGGCGGGCTGGAGCACTGGCAGCCGCTGTTGGTTCCCCTTGGCGTGCTCGGTCTTTGGGCTGCGGCTTTGACCGGTCGGGGTACGTCCGCGTGCAACGCGCTGGCCTTTATTGCGCTGGCCAGCGAGGCGGCCGGCTCGGTGCCGGCCGCGCTGATCCTGGGGGCGACCGGGCTCGCATTGGCTATCGCCCCGGCCCGCACGCCGCGCAGCTCCGCCGAGCGGCTCGCCTGGATGCTGGTTGCGCTGGCGCTGCCGTTCGTGTTCGGGGCCGGCTTTCGGGCCCAAGTCACCTACACGCTGTTCGCCGGTGCTGGCACCGCGCTCGCCTGCTGGACCAGCATCGGCCGCTCGGCGGATCCGGCTGCCAGATGAAGCGGGCGCTCCTGGTGGTGGTCGGCGTCGGGTTGATTCTAGGGGCCGTTCTCGCGCTTCGGGCCGCGCGCTTCAGCAGCCGCCAGGTAAGTCCGCCGCCGGCCGAACTGCTGGAGCTCGACTCGGCGGCGGTGACCGGGCGGCTGGCGGAAGCGATTCGGCTGCGGACGGTTTCCGAGGAGGATTCCACCCGGCGCTACCCGCGAGAGCTTCTTGCGCTGCACCAGTTGATCCAGGCCCGCTTCCCTCGGGCAGATTCGCAGCTCACCCGGGAGACGGTCGCCCGGTACAGCCTGCTTTACACCTGGACGGGGTCCGACCCGGCGGCCCCGGCGGTGCTCCTCACCTCCCATCTGGACGTGGTCCCGGCCGATTCGGCGAAATGGTCCCATCCCCCTTTCGGCGGGGTGGTGGCAGACGGCTACATCTGGGGCCGCGGAGCCCTGGACGACAAAATCGGGGTGCTGGGCCTTCTGGAGGCCGTTGAGGCGCTCGCGGCTCGGGGCTTCCGGCCGCGGCGCACGGTGTATCTCGGGTTCGGGCACGATGAAGAGGTCGGGGGTGACGGGGCGATGGCCATCGCGGCGCTGCTCACCGCTCGCGGCGTTGCCGTCGACGTGGTGGTGGACGAGGGCGGCGCCATCCTGGATGGGGTCGTACCGGGTGTCGCCCCGCCGGTAGCAACGGTGGGTGTCGCGGAGAAAGGAAGTGTGTCGCTCGCGCTCACCACCAGCTCGCCCGGGGGGCATTCCTCCATGCCTCCCCCGCGCACCGCCATCGGCGCGCTGAGCCGAGCCATCGATCGGCTGGAGCGCAATCCGTTTCCTGCGAGACTTGGTGGTGCCGGACTCGGGTTCTTCGACGTGGTGGGCCCGGAGATGACGTGGCGCTATCGCGTCCTGTTCTCGAACCTCTGGCTTTTCAAGCCAGTGGTTCTCCGCAGTCTCCTCGCGGCCCCGTCGACGGCGGCTTCAGTGCGGACGACGCTCGCGCCAACGATCATCCAAGGCGGCGTCAAGGACAACGTGCTGGCGCCGTCGGCACGAGCGGTCATCAACCTGCGGATTCTCCCGGGGGAGACGGTCGCGAGCGTGGTAGATCGGGTTGCTCGTGTGATCGACGATTCGTCGGTGACGATATTGATCGTGGGGCGGGCCCAAGACCCGTCGCCGGTATCGCCGGCCGATGCAGCGCCGTTTCGCGCCCTGGCGGGCGCGATCCGTCAGGTGTACCCGACTGCGATCGTGGCGCCATATCTGGTGGTCGGCGCGACCGATGCACGTCACTACGCGAAGCTCACTCGCCACGTGTACCGGTTCGCGCCGCTGCCGCTTGGACCGGATGATCTCGACCGGCTGCACGGCGTGGACGAGCGCATCGCGGTCGGCGACTATCTCCGCGCGGTCCGCTGGTACGCGCAAGCGATCCGGCAGCTGAGCCGGTGACCGGCGTCGTTGACCGGCCCTCCGGGCACACTCATATTGCGCCGTCCACAAACGGGATCTCGTTGATCGGTAAACGCTTGACCGCAGAGGAGCGCGCCTCATGGCTTTCACCCTTCCCCCCTTACCCTACCCTCACAACGCGCTGGAGCCGCATATCGATGAGCAGACCATGCGGATCCACCATGAGAAGCACCACGGCGCGTACGTGAACAACCTGAACGCAGCGCTCGAGGGCCACGCCGACCTGCAGCAGAAGTCGCTCGAGGCATTGCTCCAGGGCATCAACAGCCTGCCCGAGGCGATTCGCACCGCCGTGCGAAACAATGGTGGCGGTCACTCCAACCACACCTTCTTCTGGGAGATCATGCGTCCAGGCGGACCCAAGGAACCGACCGGGGCGCTGGCAGATGCGATCGGCAAGACCTTCGGCGGATTTGCCGCCTTCAAGGAACAGTTCGCGAAGGCGTGCATCGGTCGATTCGGGAGCGGCTGGGGATGGCTCACGCTCGACAAGAGCGGCAAGCTGGCCATCGGGAGTACACCAAACCAGGACAGCCCCATCATGGAAGGCAAAGCGCCGGTGCTGGGGTGCGACGTCTGGGAGCACGCCTACTACCTCAAGTACCAGAACCGCCGCCCGGACTACGTCGCGGCCTGGTGGAACGTGGTCAACTGGGCCGAGGTGGGAAAGCGGTTTGAAAAGAAGTAAGAAGGAAGAAGTGAGAAGTGAGAAGGAGCCCTTCTCGCTTCTCACTTCAGTCGGGTCCCCGGTCACCCTTTCTTACTTCTTACTTCTCACTTCTTACCCTTTATGGCTTCCCTGCCTCCCGTCGGTTCTCCGGCTCCCGATTTCACCCTGGCCTCGACCGCGGGGGGCGAGGTTACTCTCTCCCAGCTCCGGGGAAGGAACGTCCTTCTGGCGTTCTTCCCGCTCGCGTTCACCAGCGTCTGCACCAAAGAGATGTGCGAGCTTTCCACCGACTATGGTCAGTTCCGCAGCGCCAACACCGAGGTGCTCCCGATCAGCGTGGACTCGATCCCCACGCTCAAGGAGTTCAAGGCCAAGGAGCGGCTGACGGTGGACCTGCTGAGCGACTTCAAGCGGGAGGTGAGCCGGAGGTATGGGACCCTGCTGGAGGACAAGTTCTTCTCCAACCGGGCCTATGTCCTGATCGACCGGAACGGGGTGGTTCGCTGGACCTTTGCGGAGAGCACGACGGGCAATCGGCGGGAGAACGCCGAGCTGTTGGCGGAGCTGGCCAAACTGCAGGAAGCAGGTAAGAGGTGAGGAGGTAAGAGGTCTCACCTCTTCCCGCGGTCAAGTATCTTACGGCCAACGAGATCCCCAAGGAGTCCCATGACCCGCCTGCGCCCCGCGGCGGTCGCGTGTGCGCTGCTCATCGGTGCGTGCCGCATCGAGGACCACACGCCCACCGGGTCGCGAAGCGACGATGAGGCGATCCAGCACGTCCTGGTGGGGTACACCCGAGGATTGTCGGCCCGGGACTGGTCGTCGGTGCGGGAGCTGTTCTGGAGTGAGGCGACCTACGAGATGACGCTGCCGACTCGGAACCTCATCCTGCCGATCGATTCGGCGCGCCCGCGGATGCTTCCGTCCGGCAATCCCGGCGACGGGCGCATCTTCGACGTACGGATCCTACGCGCAGACACGCGGCAGGAGGGCGACCTCGCTGCAACCTGGCTGATCACTCGCCGCCGGCTCACCTCGCCTGCCGGCGTGGTCTCCGAGGCGGACTGGACCGAGCACGTGATCCTGCGGCGAGTCGCGGGCGAATGGCACATTCTTTCGATCGCGCTCGCGGGCGGGCGCCGCCGGGCATGAGCTCGCCGCTTCCGCCCGCCCTGCCCCTACCCGATCCGGGCGACTCGGCCCTCACGCTGCTCGGCGCCGTCGCGAAGCTGCTCAACGGCGGTCTCGGCTTCGACGCGACCGTGACTGCCGTCGCCGAGACGCTCCGCAGCGGCCTCCCGGCCCGACGGGTTGCCCTCTGGCTCCGTGAGCCCAGCGGCGTGGCCTTTCGTGCCGTCAGCTCGCCACCCGATGACGCTGCCCCGGTCGCCTCGCTCGAGCAGCTGACCGCGCCGGCCGGCGATACCGTGCGCGTGCCCTTGATGCAGGAAGGCCAGTGCGTCGGCCTGGTCGAGGCGAGCGTCGACCCGGGCGGGCGCGACGGGACCCTGCTCGCCGTGGTCGCCGATTTCCTGGGGCCGTTCGTTGCTTCGGCCGAGCTCTCGGCCGACCTGGCCCATGAAGTCGCGGTGCAGTCCCGGGAGATCGATGAGCAACGCCGGTTCATCAGCCTCATCATCGACAGCTTGCCGGTCGGGCTCTACGTGGTGGATCGGGAATATCGGATCCAGGCATGGAATCGGAAGCGGGAGACCGGGACCCAGGGGATCCGCCGTGACGAGGTGGTCGGCCGGCCGGTGTTTGATGTGCTCAGCCGCCAGCCCCGCGACCGGCTGCGGGCGGCCTTCGACCACGTCTTCGATACCGGCGAGATCGCGCAGGAAGAGATCGACGTCGGCCTGGGCGATGAGCAGCGAACCTACCGGATCACCCGGATTCCGATGCGGCTCGAGGGCGACGCGATCACCCACGTGATCACCGTCGGCGAGGACGTCACCGAGCGCCGGCTCAGCGAGCGGCGGATCCTCCAGAGCGAGAAGCTGGCGGCCATCGGCCACCTGGCCGCCGGCGTCATGCACGAGATCAACAACCCGCTCGCGACCATCGGCGCCTGCGTGGCCGCCATGGAAGGGCGGCTGCCGGAGCTGTCGGGGCTCGCGGTCGGGCCGCTGCGCGACTACCTCCGGATCGTGGACAAAGAAGTGGAGCGCTGCACCCAGATCGTCAACGGCCTGCTCGACTTCAGCCGGCCCAAGGGCAAGGCGAAGCAGCCGGTGCAGCTCAATGCGGTGGTGGAGGACGCCCTGTTTCTGCTGAAGCACCACCAGCGGTTCGGCCAGCTGGTGGTGACCCGGGAGCTCGAGAGCAAGCCCTTGCCGACGGTGGGCAACGCGGAGCAGCTCATACAGGTGCTCATGGCGCTCCTGCTCAACGCCCTGGACGCGATGGAGCAAGGCGGACGGCTCACCGTCCGTACCGGCCGGAGCCGGGTGCGTGCCGAGGAGGTGTTCGTCGAGGTGGAGGACACCGGAGTAGGCATCCCCCGCTCCCAGCTGCCGCTGATCTTCGAGCCCTTCTTCACCACCAAACCGCCCGGTCGCGGCACCGGGCTCGGGCTCTCGATCAGCTACGGGATCGTGCAGGAGCACGGCGGGCGGATCGAAGTCGAGAGTCAGCCAGGGGAGGGCGCCAGGTTCCGGGTGGTGCTCCCAGGGGAGAGGTAAGAGTGAGAAGTAAAGCGGTGACGGCCGCTTCTCACTTCTCACTGGCCAGGGGAGGTTGAGGGGTTGAAGATTTTGGTGATCGAGGACGACCGCACGGTGGGCCAGTACGTCAAGCGGGGGCTCGACGAGCATCTGTATCACGCCGATCTGGTCGACAACGGTCTCGAAGGCCTGCGACTCGCCTCGGGAGCCCAGTATGATCTGGTGGTGCTCGATCTGCGGCTGCCCGGGATGACCGGCCTCGAGGTGCTGCGGACCCTGCGCGATCGCGGCATCACGACGCCGGTCCTGGTCCTCACCGCCCAGGACGCGGTCGATTGGAAGGTGCAGGCGCTGCGGATGGGGGCCGACGACTACGTCACCAAGCCGTTCGCGTTCGAGGAGCTGCTGGCCCGGGTGGAGGCGCTGGGCCGCCGTCCCAAGGAGCTCCGCACCCCGGTGCTCAAGGTGGCAGACCTCGAGCTCGACACCGCCACCCGCGAGGTCCGCCGCGCCGGACAGCTGATCGAGCTGACGCCCAAGGAGTACACCGTTCTCGAATACCTCATGCGACACCCGGGGCGGGTGATGTCCCGCACCCTGATCACTGAGTATGCCTGGGACTATCACTTCGATCCCGGCACCAACATCGTGGACGTGGTGATCAACCGGCTGCGCAAGAAGGTGGACTCCGGGCATGCGGACAAGCTGGTCCATACCGTTCGCGGCGTGGGCTACGTAGTGAAGGGTTGACATGACCACCATTCGGCGGCGGCTCGCCTTCTGGTACACCGTGGCGCTGGGCATCACGGTGGTGGCCTTCGGCGGCGCGCTGTATCTCGAACGGGGCCAGTCGAGCCTGCGCGAGCTGGACCGCCGGCTCGCGCTCGAGTCGGACCTCGCGAACCGGTGGCTGGTCGAGTCCTACCGAGTGCTGGGCAGTCTCGTGAGCGGGCAGGCGAGTCCCTCGCTCGACCCCGGCATCAGCGCCTATCTCGAGGCATTTCGGGATTACCTCATCCTGGTCGACACCGCCAACCAGGTCGTCGCGCTGTCCGGGGTCACCCGCAACCTGTCCGCGGCCGAGCTGGAGGACCTCTCGGCGCCGGTGCGCACCCTGACCGGTCGCCGGGCTCCCGGCACGGTCAACATCGGCGGCGCGCGCGGCACCGTGCGCTATCTCGCAACCAGGGTGGACTCTGCCGGACCGGGCATCGGCGGGCTGGTGGTGGCGACACCCACCGAAGACGTGGTCTTCGGGCCGGCCGCGCTGCTCCAGTCCATGCTGGTCATCGCGCCCATCGTGCTGCTCTGCTCCGCGGCACTGGGGTGGTGGCTCGCCGGAACCAGCGTTCAGCCGTTGCTTGGTATCATGGATGAGCTCGAGGCAATTACCGACGGGCGCAGCCTCCATCGGCGGCTCGCGGTCCCGCTCTCCGGCGACGAGATCTCGCGCCTGGTGGTGACGCTCAACGGCATGCTGGCGCGCTTGGAGCAGAGCTTCTCCAGCCTGCGGCGGTTCACTGCCGACGCCAGCCACGAGCTCAAGACGCCGCTCATGGTGCTCCGCGCCGGGGTGGAGCGCGGGCTCACTCACCCGCAGACACCCCGGGATGTGCTGCAGTCCCTCGACGAGACCCTGGACCAGATCAACCAGATGACGGAGATGGTGGACAATCTCCTCACCCTGGCCCGCGCGGATGAGGGCCGGGCGCCGCTGGCGCTGGAGGAATCGGATCTTCGCGATCTGGTGGCCGACGTGTCTGAGACTGCCGGCATGCTCGGGGAGGACGCGCACGTCCGGGTCACCACCGAGATTCCCGAGCGGCCCGTGCTGCTCCCGATCGATCGCCATCGGGTTCGCGAGCTGCTCCTCAATCTGGTGACCAACGCCATCAAGTACACCGCGGCGGGTGGTACCGTCGGCCTCCGTTTGACCGAAGCAGACGGCGCGGCGACGCTGGTGGTGAGCGACACCGGGGTCGGAATCGCCCCGGGCGACCTGCCGCACATCTTCGACCGGTTCTGGCGGGCCGATCCGGCGCGATCCCGCACCGGTGAGCGGGCCGGAACCGGCCTCGGGCTCGCGATCACCAAATGGATTGCGGAAGCCCACGGCGGGACCATAACGGTGCAGAGCCGGCCGGGGCGGGGGACCGTCTTCACGGTTCGCCTGCCTCGGAATGGCAGCGCGACAGCCGAGCCGCCGCGGGACAGCGAGATCCCGGATTCGGAGAGCGACCCCGCCCGATAGGAGCTCAAAGCGAGAGCTGGACTCCCGAGGTGAAGACCCGGTCGATGGAGCCGAAGCCGGGCTCGGGTAGGTTGTCGTAGCGAATCACCAATGACATCTTCAGCGCGAGCCGGCGGGAGAACGGAGCGATTACCGCGCTCTCGCTGTTCACCCGATAGTCGCTGGCGTCGCGGAAGTTCGGGATCCACTCGAGCCGCTGCCGAAAGAACGCGCGGTCGGTAAACCCGTGCTTAAACGTCGCGACCGCCTGCGCCGCCGGAAACCCCGCCGTCGTATCCACTGACCCCCGCTGCTGCACCAGGGTGGCGCCGACCGCTAGATCCAACTGGTCCTGCTTCGCCGCCACGATCGCCCAAGTGAGGCCGGCGCCTTCCTGCATCCGGAGCATGATGCCGGCAAGCGGATTGCGCTCGTAGTGCAGGGACGCGTAGACCCCCAGGCGTTCACCCAGGTGATGCTCGACCCGCCCGTTGGTTTGCAGCTGGTCGGCGGAGGTAACTCCATCGCTCCGGCTGTAGACGATCGACAGGTCCTGGGTGAGGACCCAGGCCGGGGTGCCGATTGCGAGCTGCTGCCCGAAGCTCACCGTGGTGAGATCGGAGTTGCCCGCGGCAGAAACGAACCCGATGTCGGCGACGACCCGCACCGAGTCCCGCGGGGCCGTGGCCGCATCGAGCCGCGTGGCCGCGAGCAGGCAGCCGACCACGAGGGGGGCAGATCGCAAGATCAGTTTCAGGTCAGTTTCAGGATGGAAGGCAGCGTCGTGGGTATGGCAGCTGACGATGGCAAAGCCAGTAGAATGTCACCGGCGTGCCAATCGTCCAGTGACGCAGCGCACAGTCTCCCTGAATGGCCTAATCCGGTTGTCATCAAACTGTCATGTTTGCTCAACTGGCGCGCCATCAGGGGAGTGATACATTCTCGGCCACCTGAGTCATGCGAGGAGGTCGTCGCGTGTTCGAGAACCTGCTCGAATCCAAGG
>JBIOTT010000153.1:0-5847 GCA_044866195.1 Gemmatimonadales bacterium | reverse complement strand
CGCTTTTCCAGATGACCCAGTTGCTTCTTGTTCATGCGACATCCGTTCCGTTTTGGGGTCAGACCGCCGACCGTTCTTCGTACCGCCGTACGCCCAATACCATGTTCCACCCGTCGATCTCGAGCCGCTGCTCGCGGTCGGGCTCGATGGCCCGGGCCCCGAGCTCGAGACACAGGGCCAGGGTTTCTTGCTGGATGAATTCGCCATGCGGCCGCAGCGCCTCCAACGCCGCCGAATCGCCGTCGATCCAGAGGTGGATGCGGGTGGTGTACTCGTAGCCGGCCTCCTTGCGGAGTCGCTGCACCCGGTTCACCACCTCGCGGGCAAATCCTTCGCTCCGAAGCAACGGGTCCAGCTCCGGATCGAGCGCCACCACGTAGGGACCCTCGCTCTTTACCAGCCACTGGCTCGCAACCTCGCGCTCGATGGTCACATCCTCGGGCAAGATCGTCATCGTCTCGCCGTCGAGCTCGAGCGTGACCGGCTCCCCTGCCTCGAGCTTCCGCATCTGCTCCTGCGTGAGCCCGCCCACCGCCGCCGCCACGTCCGGGGTGCGCTTCCCGAACCGCTTGCCCAGCGAGCGGAAGTTTGGCTTGGCCTTGAGCCGAACCAGCTCGGCGTCCGAGCTCACGACCTCGATCGTTTTCACGTTTACCTCGAGCCGAAGCAGCTCGAGCGGCTGATCGAACGCCGGGCCCCGGACCGCGGCCGGAACCGCCACATACATCCGCCGGAGCGGTTGGCGCACCGGCAGGCCCGCCTCGTTGCGCAGCGCCCGAGCCAGCGACGCCAGTCGGCGGATCGCTTCCATGGCGCTCTCGAGCGCCGGCTCCCTCCGGCCTTGCGGGACGGGGAACCCCGCGAGATGCACCGAAGTTCCCGCCAGCGCCCGGTGCAGCCAGTCGGTCACGAACGGGGCTGCCGGCGCCAGCAGCCGTGCCACGGTCGCGAGCGCTTCGTGCAGCGTCGCGACTGCGG
Source organism: Gemmatimonadales bacterium (assembly GCA_044866195.1). Classification (GTDB taxonomy): domain Bacteria; phylum Gemmatimonadota; class Gemmatimonadetes; order Gemmatimonadales; family GWC2-71-9; genus DASQPE01. The sequence continues at coordinate 4,869 of JBIOTT010000153.1, read as the reverse complement.
CCGGGTCGGCCTCGCGGCCCGGCGCCCAGAATCGCGCCCGGGACAGCCGGACGTACCAGTTGGCGAGGTCGTCCACCTCGAAGTCCATGATCGCCCGGGTCCCGGCCGTCACGTCGTAGCCGCCCCAGTGGCCGGTGACCGCTTCCACCGTGGCATCGAGCCGGCTCAGCAGCCAGCGGTCGAGCTGGGTCCGCGCCGAGAGCGGCGGCGCCTGCGCCGGCCGCGAGGCGCCGGCGTACAACGAGAAGAACCCGTAGGTGTTCCGGAGGGTGTTGAAGAACCCGCCCGCGACCTCGGGAATGGTCCGCCGGTCGACCCGCTTGGGCAGCCAGACCTGGCTCGAGGCCAGGAGGTAGACCCGGATGGTGTCCGCCCCGAACTCACGGATCATTTCCCACGGATCGACCACGTTGCCTCGGCTCTTCGACATCTTCTGCCCTTCGGGGTCGAGCACCAGCTCGTTCACGATCACGTGCTTGTAGGCGAGCTGATCGAAAGCCGTCGTCGCAATCGCGAGCAGGCTGTAGAACCAGCCGCGAGTCTGGTCCACCCCCTCGCAGATGAAATCGGCGGGGAAATGAGCCTCGAAGTCCGCCTCGTGCTCGAAGGGGTAGTGCCACTGGGCGTAGGGCATCGAGCCCGAATCGAACCAGGCGTCGATCACTTCGGGCGTCCGGCGCATGAGCCCGCCGCAGTGGCAGGCCCACACATACTCGTCGATATACGGTTTGTGGGGATCGAAGCCGTCGGGGAGCGGCTTGCCCCACCGCTCCGCCAGCCGGCCGTAGCCGGAGATCACCTCGACATGGGACCCGTCGCCGTCGCAGACCCAGACCGGGAGCGGCGTGCCCCAGTAGCGATCGCGGGAGAGCGCCCAGTCCACGTTGTTCGCCAGCCACTCACCAAAGCGCCCGGCGCCTACCTCGGGCGGATGCCACCTCACCGTCCGATTGAGCTCGAGCATGCGGTCCTTCACGGCCGAGGTCCGCACGAACCAGGAGTCCCGGGCGTAATAGATGAGCGGGCTGCTGCAGCGCCAGCAATGCGGATAGGTGTGGGTGTAGGGCTGGGTCAGGTGCCAGCGCCCATCCTGCTTGAGCCGCTGAACGATGAGATCGTTGGTCTCCCGCGCGGTCACCAGCCTGCCTTCGATCTCCGGCCAGCTGGTCCCGGTGAAGGTGCCGTCGGCGGCGACCGGCCGCACCAGCGCCAGGCCGTGCTCCTGGCCCATTGCGTAGTCGTCGGCGCCGAACGCCGGGGCCATATGCACCAATCCCGAGCCGTCGTCCGCCGTCACGAAGTCACCCGCCACCACGACCCGGGACACTCGGTCGTCCGGCAGCGGCACCACGTCCAGTGGCCGGCGGTAGCGCAGGCCCACCAGCTCCCGCCCCTGGAAGGTTCGGATCGGTGTGATCGCGCGGAACGGGACCGCCTGTTTGCGGGCGCGGGTGCTGCGGCGGCTGGTTCCCACTGCACCGGCCCCCGGCGCAATCTCTTCCCGGCCGCTGGGCAAGTCGGCCCGCGCCGTCGCGAGAATGATGGTACGGCCGTCCACCGGATATTCGGCGTACTCGAGCTCGGGGTTGACCGCGACTGCCACGTTGGAGAGCAAGGTCCAGGGCGTGGTGGTCCAGATCAGCAGCTGGCGCTTGGGATCGTCATCCAGCGGGAAGGTGACGTAGACTGAGTTGGTGGTGTCCTCTTCGTAGCCCAGCGCCAGCTCGTGGCTCGACAGCACGGTGCCGCAGCGGGGGCAATACGGCAGCACCCGATGTCCGCGATAAAGCAGCCCCCGCTCATGCAGCCGATGCAGCAGCCACCAGACGCTTTCGACATACTCGTTGCTGCAGGTGACGTAGGGGTGCTCGTAGTCGAGCCAGTAGCCGATCCGGTCGGATAAGTTCTCCCACTCCGACTGATACTTGAAAACGCTCTTCCGGGCCCGGTCATTGAACTCGGCCACGCCGAAGCGCTCGATGTCCTTCTTCCCGTTGATGCCCAGCTCCTTCTCGACCTCGATCTCGACCGGCAGCCCGTGTGTGTCCCAGCCGGCGATGCGGGTGACCGATTTCCCCTGCATCGCATGGAACCGGCACACCAGGTCTTTGATGGTGCGCGAGAAGACGTGGTGGATTCCGGGCCGCCCGTTCGCCGTGGGCGGCCCCTCGAAGAAGACGTACGGCGGTCCACCCCGCGCCGCCTCCACGGTGCGCTGGAACAGCCGCTCCGCCTTCCATAGCTCGAGCTGCTGCTGCTCGAGCTGATCGGGGCTGAGATCGGGCCAGACCGGAAATGCCATGGGCTACATCAGTTCCACGACGCGCTGGATGAGTCGCGTGAGCGATGGCTCTGAGCGACCGGCGGTCTCGATGATACGGGTGATGTCGGCCGGCTCGAGCGCGTCCGGCAGGCATTGGTCGGTGATGATCGAGATGCCGAGCACCCGCATGCCTTCGTGATTGGCAACGATAACCTCTGGGACGGTGGACATCCCGACCACATCGGCCCCGATCGCCCGCAACATCCGGTATTCGGCTTTGGTTTCCAGATTGGGGCCGGCCACCGCCACGTAGGTCCCTTCCCTCAGGGTGATCCCGAGCTCGAGCGCGGCCTGCCGCGCGACCGCACGCAACTCGGCGTCGTAGGCGGCCGACATATCGGGAAAGCGGGGACCCAGCCGGTCGTCATTGTGGCCGACCAGCGGGTTGTCGCCCAGCAGATTGATGTGGTCTGCCAGCAGCACCAGATCGCCGGGGGCCCAGAGCGGATGCATGCCGCCACAGGCGTTGGAGACGATAAGAGTGGACGCCCCGAGCGCGTGAAGAACCCGTACCGGAAAGGTCACCTGCCCCAAGGAGTATCCCTCGTAGCGGTGGAAGCGGCCCTGCATCGCCACCACCGCCTTTCCACCGAGCCGGCCGAGCAGCAGCCGGCCGGCGTGCGACTCCACCGTAGAGAGCGGAAAGCCGGGAATCTCCTCGTAGGGAACCGTAGCCGAGACCGCGATCTCGCCCGCCAGCCCCCCGAGGCCGGTGCCCAGGATGATCCCGACAGCCGGCTCTGGTGCTGCGTGGGCGCGGACCGCGTTGGCCGCGCGCTGGATGTCGTCGTAGAGCGTAACTGCGGTCAACCTCTGTCTCCCGCCCCCACTTCGACCTCGGACATGACTGGCGGCCGGGGGGCTCCGGTACCCTCGCGGGCCGCGGCCTGCAAGCCGTCCACCTCGCCCAACTGCCGCTCCAGCAGCAGCCGGAAGGTCGCCACGTAGGCATTGAACTGGCGGACGGCGTCTTCGGTCCGCTCCCGCACCAGCTGCTCGTCCAGCTTGGCCCGATCGACGATCTTGGCCGCTTGCACATGCGCATCTCGTACGATCACCGCCGCCTCAGCCTCTGCCTGGGCCCGGAGGTCGGACCGGAGCTGCTGGGCAGCGACCAGTGCCTCGTGGACCGCCCGCTCCCGCTCACGGTGCGACCGAAGCTGGTCTTGCGCGCTCTTGAGCCGTTCCTCGGCCTGCACCCGGGCGCGAGTCAGACGATCGATCTCCGCGGCCAGCCGCTGCTTGAACTCGTCGACCTGCACCCGATCGTAGCCGCGGACGCCGCGGGCGAAGTCCTGGGTTCGCACGTCTTGGGGTGTGAGCTGGAAGGCGTCGTCGCTCATGAGCGCTCTCCAAAGAGGACTGTGCCCAGTCGGACCATCGTGGCTCCCTCCTCCACGGCCACCGGATAATCAGCCGACATCCCCATCGACAGCTCCGGAAGACCGTGGCCGGCGGCCTGCGCTTGGTCGCGAAGCGACCGCAGCAGGCGAAAGGCGCGCCGCTGCTCGCTGACGTCGTCGGTGAACGCGGCCATGGTCATGAGCCCGCGGACGTCGAGCCGTGGCAGCTCGCGGAGACCGTCGAGCAGCGCCCCCAACGACTCAGGCTCCACCCCGCCCTTCTGCGGCTCGTTGGAGCAGTTCACCTGAACCAACACCGGCTGACGCCGGCCCTCGGAAACCCGGCGATCGAGCTCCCGGGCGAGGTCCAGCCGGTCCACCGAATGGATGAGGGCGAAGCGACCGACCGCGTGGCGGGCCTTGTTCCGCTGCAGCGTGCCGATCAGGTGCCACTCGACCGGGACGTCCGAGAGCTGATCCTGCTTGGCGAGCGCTTCCTGCACCCGGTTTTCGCCGACGATCCGAAGTCCCCCGGCCAGAGCGGCGCGCACCGTCTCAGGCCCGTGCGACTTGGTGACAGCGACGATGGTCACCGGATGACCCCATCCCCCGAGCGCCTGGTGCCGGCTGATCGTCTCGCGCACTTGGACGAGCCGGCCAGGAAGCTCCGGGAACGTCATAACCCTCAAATGTATCAGGGGATGGCTGGCAACTGTAGGGGCCCGTGAGCCGGCTCAGCCCCGCAGGGCCGGCGCCGCGAGCAGCACCCGAACCCGCTCCGGAGTGATGCCGTGCTCAAGGCTCCCCTTCCGCGCAACCGAGATCGCCGAGGTCTCTTCCGACACCACGAACACGATGGCGTCGGTCTCTTCCGACAAGCCCAGGGCCGCTCGATGCCGGGTACCGAGAGCCTTGCTGGGGATCACTTGTTGGGTGAGCGGCAGGATGCAACCCGCCGCGATGATCTGGTCGCCCCGAACCACCACGGCGCCGTCGTGCAGCGGTGAGTAGGGGCTGAAGATCGTGGCGACCAGATCTGCGGACAGGCTGGCCTGGAGCCGGGTGCCGGAATCCAGGTACTCCTCGAGCGCGACCTCCCGCTCCACTGCGATGATCGCGCCGGTGGCGCTCTGGCTCAGCCGGTCCACTGTCTCCGCGATCTCTTCCGCTACTACCGACGGCGAGCGACCGCCGAAAAAGCCG
>JBIOTT010000152.1:0-10050 GCA_044866195.1 Gemmatimonadales bacterium | reverse complement strand
CGGGCTGCCCGCGATCGAGGCCGAGTTCGCCCGAAAGGGGAGCTTGAGCGGGGTGGGGCCAGGCGATCTGGATCCGCTTCGGCGGGTGGTTGCGGCGCTCGACGCCATGAGTCTCGGTGACTTCGTCGAGGTGGATCTCTCAATCGTCCGCGGCCTGGCGTACTACACCGGTACCGTCTTCGAGCTGTTCGACGCCGGCCGGAGCCTCCGCGCCATCTGCGGGGGCGGCCGCTACGACAACCTGCTCTCCGCGCTCGGCGGGGTGGATCTGCCGGCCCTCGGTTTCGGCATGGGCGACGTGGTGCTGAGTGAGCTGCTCAAGGACCGCGGCCTGGTGCCGGCGGCCAGCGCCGGCCTCGACGTGTTCGTCGTCGCCGTGACGGCGGATGACGCGCCCCACGTCCTGGCGCTGGCGCACGAGCTTCGCGCCGGAGGGCTTCGGGTGGAATACACGCTCGGCTCAGCCTCGCTGCGCAGGCAGCTCGAGCTGGCCGGCGCCCGGCGAGCGCGCTATGCGGTCGTGATCGGGCCTGATGACCGGGCCCGGGGTGAAGTGATCCTGCGCGATCTGGAGGCCAAGTCGCAGCGCGCGGTGGCGCGGGACTCGGTCGTGGCGGAAATCGCCGGGCTCGCGAGCCAGGGCGCTGCGTGACCTCCCGTTCACCGTTCACCGTTCACCGTTCACCATCGATGGCTGACACCAAGGCTCTCACTCCGCGGGCGACCGACTTCAGTGCCTGGTATAACGAGCTCATCATGCGAGCCGAGCTGGCCGACTACAGTCCGGTGCGCGGCTGCATGGTCATCCGGCCCAACGGCTACGCCATCTGGGAACAGATGCAGCGGGCCCTGGACGCGATGTTCAAGGAGACCGGGCATCAGAACGCGTACTTCCCGCTCTTCATCCCCCAGAGCTTCCTCTCGCGGGAAGCCGAGCACGTCGAAGGCTTCTCCCCCGAGACCGCCGTGGTGACCCACGGAGGCGGGAAGGAGCTCGAGGAGCCGCTGGTGATCCGTCCCACCTCGGAGACGATCATCTATGCGATGTACGCCAAGTGGATCCAGAGCTACCGCGATCTGCCGGTCCTGATCAATCAATGGGCCAACGTGGTGCGGTGGGAGATGCGGACCCGACTCTTTCTCCGCACCACCGAGTTCCTCTGGCAGGAGGGGCACACCGCCCACGCTACCGAAGCCGAGGCGGAAGCCGAGGCCCGCCAGATGCTCGGGGTCTACCGGCGCTTCATGGAGGACTGGATGGCCATGCCGGTGGTGACCGGCCGGAAGACCGACAGCGAGCGGTTCGCCGGCGCGGTTCGCACCTACAGCTGTGAAGCGCTCATGCAGGACAACAAGGCGCTCCAGGCGGGCACCAGCCACAATCTCGGGCAGAACTTCGCGCGGGCGTTCGAGGTCACCTTTCAAACCGCCTCGGGCGAGCTGGACCATGTCTGGAACACCTCATGGGGCGTGTCCACCCGGCTGGTGGGCGCGCTCATCATGACCCACGGCGACGATAATGGGCTCATCTGTCCGCCCCGTCTGGCGCAATACCAGGTCGTGATCGTTCCGATCTACAAGACCGACGACGAGCGGGCCCGGGTACTGGAGGCGGCCGACCAGGTGCGCCGCGCCCTGGCAGCCACCGGCATCCGGGCCCACGTAGACGCGCGCGAGGGCCTGAAGCCGGGCGCCAAGTACTATGAGTGGGAGGGCCGCGGCGTGCCCCTCCGGCTCGAGCTCGGTCCCCGCGATCTCACCAGCGCCACCGCCATGCTGGCCCGCCGCACCGGTGGCAAGAAGGAGCCGGTGCCGCTCGGCGGCATCGGCGAACGGCTGCTGGCTGAGATCGACCGGCTGCAGGACGAGCTGCTCGAGGCGGCGCGGGCCCGGCGCGAGGCTCACACCATCCGGGGCGCCACCAAGGCCCAGTTTCTCGAGTTCATGCAGCGGGACGGCGGGTTTGCTTACGGCGGGTTCTGCGGGCAGGGTGAGTGCGAGGCCGAGATCAAGGAGCAGACCAAGGCCACCATTCGGGTGCTGCCGGATGAGGAGTTTCGATCGCCCGTGTTGCCTGACACCTGCATGTGGTGCGACCAGCCGAGCGTGAGCGAGGCGGTGTGGGCGAAAGCGTATTGAAGGCGGACGGGTGGACCAGCGGACGGGCGGACGGTCGTGACACGCTGCTCGCGGAGGCTGGACTTACCCGAGAGGGACGGTCGCTGGTCATGGGTGGCGTCCGGCTCAGCGAGATCGCGGATCGGGCTGGGACGCCCGCGTACGTATACAATCTCGAGGTGGTGCGCGAGCGCTATCGCGCGCTCGACCAGGCGCTGGCCGGGCTCCCGCACCGGATCTGCTTTGCGATCAAAGCCAATGCGAACCTGGGCGTGTTGCGGGCTCTGCGCGACCTCGGCGCTGGCGCCGACATCGTGTCAGGCGGCGAGCTCGCCCGGGCCCTGGAAGCCGGCTTCGCTCCCGACCGGATCGTGTTCAGCGGGGTGGGGAAGTCCGATGCGGAGCTCGAAGCGGCGGTGGAGGCCGGCATCGGCCACGTGCATCTGGAGTCTGCGGCCGAGCTGGCGGCGCTCGCCCGGATCGCCGAGCGGCGCGGGCGGCGGATGGCGATCGGGATCCGGGTCAACCCCGACGTCACCGCCGACACTCATCCCTACATTGCCACCGGGCGCGGCGGCATCAAGTTCGGCGTCCCCTTCGACCAGGTACTATCGCTGGCGCGTGAGGCGAGCCGGCACCGCCTGCTCCAGCTCGACACCATCGCAATGCACCTCGGCAGCCAGCTGCTCGACACGCGCCCCTATCGGGAGGGTCTCGCTCGGCTCCTCGAGCTGGTCGCCGCGCTCCGCGCCGCCGGCATCGATACCCTGCGGGCGCTCGACATCGGCGGCGGGCTGGGCATTCGCTATCGCGACGAGGAGCCGCTCGCTCCGCCGGCGCTGGCCGAGCTGCTGCGTCCCCGCATGCGGGAGAGTGGGCTCGAGCTGGTACTCGAGCCGGGGCGCTATCTGGTCGGCAGCGCCGGCCTGCTGCTCACCGAGGTGCTGTCGCGGAAGCATTCCGGCGGCAAGGACCTCGTGATTGTGGACGCCGGGATGAACGATCTGGTGCGGCCCAGCCACTATCAGGCCTACCATGAGCTGGTGGAGCTGGAAGCCCGCGAGGGCGCCGCCGGTCCGGTCGATGTCGTGGGCCCGGTGTGCGAGACCGGTGACTTCCTCGCGCTCGACCGCGCCCTCCCCCGGCTCGAGCGGGGCGACCGCCTTGCCGTGCTGGGCGCGGGGGCGTACGGCTTCGTGATGAGCTCGAACTACAACTCGCGACCACGGGCTGCCGAGGTCATCGTGGACGCCGGTCGCTGGTGGGTCGCACGGCCCCGCGAAGCGATCGTCGACCTGTTCCGCGGCGAGCACGCCACCCCAGAAGGATCCGGACCATCGTGACCGAGCACCACGAAGGCATTCTCATTATCGACTTCGGGTCGCAATACACCCAGCTGATTGCCCGCCGGGTGCGCGAGGCCCACGTCTACTGCGAAATCCACCCGCCTTCGCGCACGGTCGGCTGGATCCGGGACTGGAAGCCGAAAGGGATCATTCTCTCGGGTGGGCCCAATTCCGTATACGACGAGAACGTCCCGACCGCCGATCCAAGCCTGCTGGCCACCGAGATTCCCATTCTCGGTCTCTGCTACGGCATGCAGCTGCTGGCCCATCTTTCGGGCGGCAAGGTGATCCGGGCAAACCGCAGGGAGTACGGCCGGGCCGAGCTGCGGGTTCAGGGCGGCCGGCTGTTTCAGGGCTTCGGGACGGGCGAGGAGACGCCGGTCTGGATGAGTCACGGCGACCACGTCGACGTGCCCCCGCCGGGCTACTGCGTGACGGCGTCGAGTGACAACTCGCCGGTGGCCGCCTTCGAGCACGGGGAGAAGCCGCTCTTCGGCGTGCAGTTCCACCCCGAGGTTGCTCACACGCCGCGCGGCGGTGAGATCCTCAACACGTTCCTGTTCGACATCTGTGGCTGCACCCCCGATTGGACTCCCGGTCACTTCATCGAGATGGAGGTGGAGCGGATTCAGCGCCTCGTGGGCGAGCACGAGCGGGTCATCTGCGGCCTTTCGGGCGGGGTCGATTCGTCGGTCGCCGCCGTGCTGGTTCACCGCGCCGTCGGCGACCGCCTCACCTGCATCTTCGTCGATCACGGGCTGCTCCGGCTGCACGAGCGAGACCAGGTCGAGAGCACGTTCCGGCGCCACCTCGGCATCGATCTCCGCGTGGTGGACGCCTCGGAGCTCTTTCTCAAACGGCTGGCCGGAGTCCTCGAGCCGGAAGAGAAGCGCCGCCGGATCGGGCATACCTTCATCGAGGTCTTCGAAACCGAAGCGCGTAAGGTCGGCACCGGTGTGGGCTGGCTGGTGCAGGGGACGCTGTACCCCGACGTGATCGAGTCGCTCTCTCCCCGGGGCGGGCCGTCGGTCACGATCAAAACCCACCATAACGTGGGCGGGCTGCCCGAGCGGCTGCCATTCGGATTGCTCGAGCCGCTGCGGGAGCTGTTCAAGGACGAAGTACGGCAGGTGGGGCGCGAGCTCGGGTTGCCCGAAGAGATGGTGGGCCGCCACCCGTTCCCCGGACCCGGGCTCGCGATCAGGATTCTGGGCGAGGTCGAACGCAGCAGCCTCGAAGTCCTCCGGCGCGCCGACCAGATCTACATCGAAGAGATCCGGGCCGCCGGTCTGTACGACTCCATCTGGCAGGCGTTCGCCGTGCTGCTGCCGATTCGCTCGGTCGGCGTACAGGGCGACGGCCGGACCTACGATCAGGTGGTGGCGCTGCGGGCGGTCACCAGCCGCGACGGTATGACCGCCGACTGGTACCCGTTCCCCCCTGACGTTTTGGCTCGCACCGCCAACCGCATTGCCAACGAGGTGGACGGGGTGAACCGGGTGGTCTACGATGTGAGCTCGAAGCCGCCCGCGACGATCGAGTGGGAGTGAGCCGGGATGCCTGATCCGCTGACCAAGCTGCTGCGCGCAATTCTGCCCAAGGCCACGGCCCAGGAAGTCGCTGAAGCAGCGGAGCGCCTGGGCTCGTTCATCGAGAGCGGCGCCGCCTGGGTGGGCGACACCGCTGGGGAAACCGTCCGGAAGGTCGAGAACGTGCTCAGCGGGGGTGACGTCACCCCCCGGACGATTCCCGCCCTGCCCCCCACGCTGGAAGACCTGCTGTGGCTGAAGGTGACCCGGGCATTGGCACCGCGGGTCGGCGAGATCCAAGCGCGGGCACGGGCCCTCCGGGTGGAGCCGGATGCGCGGGAGGACGTGGTGACCCTGACCCGCGACGTCGACTGGCTGGTGGGAGAGCTGGGGTCGGCCTGGGCGCGGGAAGTCGCGCTCAGGGCCGCCCGGACGGAGACCCCGCCGGCGCCACCGGGTCCCTGAGCCGCGACGAATAGGCCTTCCGCAGCTTGGCCACCTTCGGCGCGATCATAGCCTGGCAGTACATCCGCTCGGGGTGATGCTGGAAATACTGCTGGTGATACGCCTCGGCCAGATAGAAAGCCACCAGCGGCGTCACCTCGGTCACGATCGGAGCCCCGAAAAGACGCTTGGCCTCGAGGCCGGCGATGACGTCACGCGCGGTCTCCGCCTGCGCCTGGTTCTCATAGAAGATCGCCGAGCGATACTGGGTACCGACGTCGGGGCCCTGCCGGTTGAGCGTCGTGGGGTCGTGGAATGCGAAGAAGATCTCCAGCAGCTCGCGATAGGAGATCACCGCCGGGTCGAAGCTGATCTGCACCACCTCGGCGTGCCCGGTCGTTCCGCTGCACACGTCCTCGTAGGTCGGGTTGGGGGTCAAGCCTCCGCTGTAGCCGGAGACGACTCGCTCCACGCCCGCCAGCCGCTCGAACACGGCCTCGAGACACCAGAAGCACCCGCCGGCCAGGGTGGCGGTTTCGCGCTGTTGGGGGGACATCGTTCCTCCGGTCAGTGGGTGGCCGCCGACGAAACGCCTGGGCCCGCGTGGTAGTTCCCCTCAGACACCCTTCTCGTCCAGCAACGCAAGGAACTGCTCCGGTTCGGTAAGCGAGGCGAGGCGCGCCGGGACATCCGGCTCCTTGGCAAACTGGGCAATGCGGCCGAGCACCGGCAGATACATGTTCACCGCCTCGTCGGGCGGAGCGATGATGAGAAAGAGGTCCTGCACCGGCTTCCCGTCGATCGACTGGTACTCGATCCCCTCAGCGCGGTGGCCGTATGCCAGCCGCACCCGGTTTACCACCACCGACCGGCAGTGCGGGATGGCGATCCTGCGGCCGACACCGGTGGATCCCAGACTTTCTCGCCGCTGCAACGCTCGCAGGAGAGTCTCGGCCGACACCTCGCTCACCTCGAGCAGGCTCACCAGCTCGCGCAGCACGTCGTCGCGGTTGGCGCCCTGGAGGGCCAGCTTCACGGTACCAGGCGCGAAGAAATCCTTGAGCCGCATGGCGGACGAACCTACCCCCTCGCCGCAGGACGTGTCAACAAGTATTTTCACCCCATGCAGTTGCCTTATCCGTCCGCGCATTCGTTCGCCCTGATCCTGGCTCCGATGGCTGGGGTCTCGGAGGCTCCCTTCCGGCAGGTCTGCCGTGGCATGGGGGCCGACGTGGTGCTGTCGGAATTTCTCTCGTCAGAGGCCATCCGGCGACGGATCCGCACTACGCTGGAAGGCGCCGAATTCGAGGAGTGCGAGCGACCGATCGGGATCCAGATCTACGGGGCGGATCCGAACGCAATGGCGGAGGCGGCGGGGCTCATCACCGAGCACTATCAGCCCGAGTTCATCGACATCAACTTCGGCTGCCCGGTGAAGAAGGTGGTGCAGCGAAACGGCGGCTCCGGTTGTCTCCGCGACCTGGACCTGGTCGATCGCATTGTCCGGGCGGTGCGCGGGGCGACCCATCTGCCGGTCACCGTCAAGACGCGCAGCGGTTGGAACGACGACCTGCGCGATCCGGTGGGCATCGCGCTCCGGATGCAGGACGCAGGAGCGGAGGCGTTCACCCTGCACCCGCGCACCCGGACCCAGATGTTCTCCGGGCAAGCCGACTGGGACGAGATTGCCCGGGTGGTCGGGGCGCTGGAGATCCCGGTGATCGGCAACGGCGATATCCAAAATCCAGAGGACGTGATCCGGATGCGCGCGCATACGGGGTGCGCGGGCGTGATGATCGGGCGGGGCGCGTTCGGGAGCCCGTGGTTGTTTCGGGATGCGCAGGCGATGCTGGCGGGCGGGGCCAAGCCGGCCCCTCCCGATGCCGCCGAGCGGTTCAGAGTCGCACTGGAGCACGCGAGGCTCGCCCTCCGCCTTCAGGGCGACACCCGAAAGACGGTGATGGAGTTTCGCAAGCACCTCGGCTGGTACACCAGGGGACTGCACGGGGCGAGCGACCTGCGCCAGCGGCTCTTTCAGATCGAGTCGATCGCCCAAGCGGAAGCGATCTTTCTCGAGTACCTCGACCCCGTCGCTCAGGTGGCGTGACTCCCGCCCAACTCGAAGCCCTGCTGCAGGACGTCGCCGCGGGTCACCTGTCTCCGGAGACAGCAGTGGGTCGCCTGCGGCAGTTCCCGTTCGAGGATCTGAGCTTCGCCCGCATCGATCATCACCGGGCGCTCCGCCAGGGGCATCCCGAGGTGATCTTCTGCGCCGGCAAGACTGTGGAGCAGGTGGTACTCATCGCCGAGCGCCTGGTGGAGGCAAACGGCACCTTCCTGGGCACCCGCGCCACCGAGGAGATGGCGCAGGCGTTGGCCGGGCGATTCGACGGGCTCGAGTGGAACGCGCTGGCCCGGACGGTCCATCTGCCCGCCTGCCGGCCTGTCCGCCCGACCGCCCGCGGAACCATTCTCGTCATCTCGGCCGGCACCAGCGATCTCCCGGTTGCCGAAGAGGCGGCCGTGACCGCCGAAACGTTCGGTCACACGGTGGCGCGGCTCTGCGATGTTGGAGTGGCCGGAATCCACCGGTTGCTGGCGGCGAATGAGCGGCTGCAGGAAGCCGACGTCGTGATCGTTGCCGCCGGCATGGAGGGCGCGCTTCCGAGTGTGGTCGGCGGGCTGGTGCGGGTTCCGGTCATCGCCGTGCCGACCAGCGTCGGATACGGGGCGTCGTTCGGCGGTCTCGCGGCTCTGCTCGCCATGCTCAACTCCTGTGCGGCCGGAGTGACGGTCGTGAACATCGATAACGGCTTCGGCGCTGCCGCCGCCGCGAGTCGGATCCTGGGCCCGTGATAGAGTTCGCCGCCGGGGCTGCCCTGGGCGCGCTGGCGGCATGGGCCGTATCTCGGTTTGCGGCCGAGGGTGCCGGCCCGCCGGGTGGAGCCGCCGAGCGCCGCGAGTTGGGACCGCACCTGCTGCCCGATCCCGCGCTGGGTTGGCTGCTCCGCGCCAATGGGGCTTTGGGCATCTGGGTTACCGAGATCGCACCGGCAGAGGAGGGACCTCGGGCGGAGCGGATGGTCGATTCCGAGCGCCTGTCGGTCACCCAGATTGCGGCCGTCGATCGCCGGCTCGAGCGGGCGCGTGACCAGGAGCAGGGCGGGGCGGAGCGGCTCGAGACCGGCACCTTGATCTTTCGAGCTGGGGGCGGGGCAGCGGTGGGGATGCTGCTCCCCGACGGCCGTGGGGCCGCGGCGCTCGCGGATGCCGAGCACGATCTCGATCGGCTGCTGGATGCGGTGCGCCACCGGCCCCAGATCGTGGCCCTGGCCCAGGCCCAGACCCAGGAGGCTTCGCTCGAGTCGGTCGGAAGCGTCGGGCTTCGACTCGCCTACCAACTGGAGCGGGGGCTCAACGCGGAGGTGGTGGTGGCGGCGGTCGAAGAGCGGGTGGTTCGAGTCGTCGGCGTCTCGGGCCGGGCGGATCGGCGCCTGCTCGACACCGTGCTCGCGCCGTTCAGCGACCTCGCCCGGGTGGCCCTGGGGGAGCTGGGGCAGACCTTGACCGGGGGTGACCCGCTGGGCGGCGCGGTGCCGGACCGCCGGCAACGGCAGGGCGTTTCCCTCCTCATGCCGATCTTCGTGGGAAGCGATCCCAGCCCGACCGGCGCCGTGGCCATCTATCTGCCCACTGCCGCCGAGCCGTCGGGGCCCGCCCGCGCGGAGCTGGTGGAGGCGCTCGCCAACGCCGGACCGCGGCTCGCCCGCGCCCTTGCGGGGGAGCGGGCCAGCCGCCAGGCAAAGTCCGACACACTCACCGGGCTCGCGAATCGTCGCGGTCTGGACGAGGCCATGCGACAACACAACGTCCGCGAAGGAGCTCTGATCTACGCCGATATCGACCGCTTCAAGCAACTCAACGACGCCCTCGGCCACGCCGCCGGCGATGCCGCGCTGGTTCATTTTGCGCGGATCATCCGGGAGCAGGTGCGGGCCGGGGATGCGCCGGCCCGGATCGGGGGAGAGGAGTTCGCGGTGTGGCTGCCCAAGGCTCCGCTCGACCTCGGGATGCGGATTGCGGAGCGGATCCGGATCAAGCTGGGTACGGCCCCGTGGGACTGGAACGGGCGCCCGTGGGCGCTCAGCGCGTCGTTCGGGGTGGCGGCGTGCCCGGAGACCAATCGGAATGTTGAGAACCTGGCGGGGCAGGCCGATGCAGCACTTTACGTCGCAAAGACCAGTGGGAGGAATCGGGTCGAGGCGGCGGGGGCGGGGGGGAGTGCAATGCGGGAACAGTGAACGGGGGTCCCGATGCGCCCTCGCTCAGCCGCGACGGCGTTCGGCCGCGAGGGCGCGCTCTGGCGATCAGCGTCGTGGTCCGCCCGTCCGCCCGTCCGCCCGTCCGCCCGCCCGGTTATATTTGGATACCCGGGGGCGATTGGCTTCGACGGGTGCGATGAAGGGATCGTAGCGTGCCCAGGTCTGGATTCCTGGTAAAACTGTCTGGAACGTTTTAACTGCCAACACTGAACTGGCACTGGCTGCGTAAGCTGAGCCCAGCTCGCTAACGCACCTTCGGCGTCGGAGCCCGTCCGGGGCGCTGCCGTCGAA
>JBIOTT010000151.1:0-4724 GCA_044866195.1 Gemmatimonadales bacterium | reverse complement strand
GCCCACGACGTAATGGCCACTGGTCGCGGTCACAATGGGGATCGTCTCGGTCGCGGCCTTGGCTGCCTGGGCTCCTGGCCCACTGTTGGTCACCAGCAGGTCCACCGGGAGCTGGACCAGCTCGGCGGCCAGCGCCGGCAGCCGCTCGTGCTGCCCCGCCGCAAAGCGGTACTCCAGGACGATGTTCTGCCCCTCCACATAGCCCAGGTCGCGCAGCCCTTGCCGAAAGGCCTCCCATAACGGCGTGGAGGCCTCCGCGGCTGGGGTCAGGATACCGATCCGCGGGACTTTGCTCCGCGGCTGCGCGTCGGCGGCGAGCGGCGCCACGAGGAAGCCGAGGGGGAGGGTGATGAGCAGTGCAATGGCCGTCATCGGATGACCTCGTCCGCCTGGAAGAGGAGGGTCGGGGGAATGGTGAGGCCAAGTTCCTTCGCGGTCTTGAGGTTGATGACCAGCTCGAACGTCATCGGCTGCTCCACGGGCAGATCGCCAGGCTTGGCGCCTTTGAGGATCTTATCCACGAGCGCGGCGGCACGGCGCCACAGGTCAGGAAGCCTCGGTCCATAGGCCATCAGGCCACCCACCTCCGCAAATATCCTGTTCCAATACATCGCGGGCAGCCGGCTCTTGACCGCGAGCGCCGCGAGCTGTCGTGGGTAGCGTGAGAAGAAGAGCTCTGGCAAGAGGAGGACCGCGCCAGCGCCCTCGCTGGTGGCGACCTCGAAGGCGTGTGCGAACTCGGCAGGCCCGTGGACTTCGATGACGTGCGCCTGGACCCCTAACGCCTGCGCCGCGTGTGTCGTCTCTGTGACCATCTGCCTGCGCGCAGGGGATCGCGGCCCGGCGAGGACCGCCACGCGGGTAATCCCCGGCACGGCCTCGATGAGCAGCTCCAGCAGTTGCTCGCTGAGCTCTGCGACCTGTCCGCTGACCCCCGTGATGTTTCTGCCCGGCCGTGAGAGGTTGGCGACAAAGTCCTCAGCGATCGGATCGACCACCAATAAGACGCTGACAATGGGGATGGTGCTGGTCGCACGCCGCGCCGCCTCGGCCGCTGGCGTGTCATTGGTCACGATGACATCCACCGGGAAACGCACCAGCTCGGTGGCGAAATCGGACAGTCGCTCACGCGCGCCCTGGGCGTAGTGCCACTCGACGGTGATGGTCTGCCCCTCCACCCAGCCGAGCTCGCGGAGCGCGCGCAGAAAGGGTAACTCCTGCTGCTCAGCAGGCGCCACGGGCGGGTCAAAAAACGAGAGCACTCCGATGCGAGGCATCTTGCGTGCAGGCTGCGCCTCACCTGCGAGCGGCACCACGAGGAGGGCGAAGCTGACGAGGAGCCCGATAGTGTGGCGCGTCATGGTCGTGTCCTCGAGAAGGCCCAGAAGGATCGCGCGTGCGAAGGGATATGAGCGTGAGTATAGAGAGCGTGCGCGGGGGTGTCAATGCGGCTGGTGCACGCTGAGTCGGGGTGCGACGCCACCACGCCAGGCGACCACACGCGAGAGGCGTGTGAGCGCTCGTGACGCGGTTTGAGGCGCGAGGTAACCCCCCTCTGTCGATGGCAAGGGGGCGGCCACCATGCCCCCGCCTGTGGGGGACTCTGACGGGTCGCCCTCTACGTCGCGTGCAACCGGAGCGCATCGAACACCGCGTCCACAACCAAGGCGGTCGATGTCGCGATGAGGCGCCGGGTCGACGCGAGCACATCAGGGGTAGCCGAGGTGAGGGAATGCGAGGACTTCCTACACTGATCTTCGTCACCGGTGAGCGGTGACCATGGCGCGATCGCTGGGAGGCCAGGGAAGGCCAAGGCCGCGAGGCAGACACGCTTCAGCATGGCTCAACAGGCTGAGGAGAACGGCCGTCCCGCCGCTGCACATTCACCTGTTGCTGCGCGACATTGACCTGTCCCGCCTTGCGAAGGCGACCACGGGCAACGCGCCACGCGGGGGTCGTTGCAGCGCCTGGAGATTCCGAAGCAGTTGTTGATTCACCCGCTCGAATAGGGGGAGGAGTTGTTCCCTGAGGCGCCGCAACGCCTTCTCGACGGCAAGCCCGTCGAAGTGTGGGCCGTACTTGTCGCGGAGCTTGACCTTGAGCGAGTCTTCGGCGAACAGCTCCTGCTCGATCACCAGCGCCAGGTCCCCGATCCAGCCCTGCACCCGCAGAGCGTTGGCGTAGCTCATCACGGCGAGGTCGGTCACCATCGTCATCGCCGGGGACTCCGCACCATACTCCTCCAGAAGGCCCTGGCGCAACTGCCAGAGCGTGGCCATGAACTGCGGGTCGAGAACGCGTTCCGCCCCCAGGCGCTCGAGGAGGAAGCGCCCCGACTGATACCGCTGGGCAGCGTCCTCGCACGCGGCCAGCCACGCCTCCACACTGGGGATCTGCCCCCAGCCCTCAAAGGCCCTCATCACGGCGCGGGCACGCTTGCGCAGCGCCTGAAACTGCCGGTGATCGGCCTCCCGCGCCGCGTGAAACTCGGCCGCGAGATCGGCCCTGTCCTGCTCGCGGAGGGCGGGGAGATGGCTGTCCTTGTGGCGATCCACCGCGCTTTTGCTGAGCCCATACGCGGCCGACAGGGCTCTGAGGGACTGTCCCGTGACGAGCCCCTCGTCGATGGTGGCCCGGGCGGGGTGGGTGCAAATGGTGCACAGACGCGGCATCCTCGTCACTCCATTCGGTGGGTATCAAGGCGATCAAGACCTTCATTTGTGAAGTGTACCATATCCATAGGCTAATCGGGACACCCCAAACGGGACATCTGATCACTCAATCATGCCATCCGCGTCTTCGCTCTGTTTGCATCAAAAATAATTTCGAGTCTGCATGATGGAGTACCAAGAGCGCGCATCACCTCGTATGGGCGTGAAATCTAGGGGCTCGAAGCACTCCGCCCAAACGCTGGACGCTGGCGATGAATTGGCCGCCACCACTTCGGTAACGAGCCGTATGTATAGGGACAACATGGGAGACTTTGGACAGCCATCAGCCTGTAGCCATCGGCGAGCGCTTAGTGGGATCAGCCGCCTGTGCCGGCGGCAGATGCCTCGATCAATGCGGGGCACTTGCCACTCATGCGCTGTGGGTTGCCCCGCATCACTGCCCCTCCGTCGGCACGTCGATGGTCGCGCACACGGCCCGCAACTGGTCCACCATCGCCACCAATGGGGTGGTCAGGGCCTCCAGCTCCTCCAACAGTTCCGCCTGCCCCGCCGGGCTCCAGCGCTGCGCGATTGCCGCCATGCCGCCCTGCTCCTCCAGGCTGTCGAGCAGGGCGCACAGCTCCCGCACCACCTTCAGCCAGGTATCCACCGGCGTCGGGCCGTCGTCCACCCGGGGTCGCCGCGGGCGAAGGTCGACATAGACCCCGTGAATGGAGCGCTCGCCGCGGCGCAATGCCTCCTTGGTGGGCTCGTCGGCTTCCTCCATGATGGCTTCGGCTTTGCGCACCGTTTCGCGCGAGACGCCGGCGACCGCCGCGATGGCCTGGAGGGTCTCGACAAGTTCCGCAAGATTTTGCGGGACCTTTTCGCGCCCGCCCTTCTGCTGTTTCGCCTTGGCCTTGGCCGCGAGCAAGGGCCGCAGCCGCTCGGCCAGCTCGATGCGCTGGAAATCTGTCAGGTTACGGCGCCCGAGCTGGTTGTTGATGATCCAGATTTTGGCGTCGTCGCGCGTGCGGATACCCCGGGCTTCGACGACGGCGAAGGCAAGACCATACTGCTGGCAGATCTCATAGCGGTGATGTCCGTCGAGCAGGATCGGTGCACCTGCAGGCTGGGGCCAGATGACCAGTGGGTCACGGCAGCCCTCTTCCCGCGGGCTCGCCTCTAACTGTGCCCGCGCTTCTCCCGTCGACGCGGGCATCAAACCCTGGAACTCGCGGTCGATCACGAGGGCAACCGGCGAGGACTCAGAGGACACAGAGGCGAGGGGTGCGGGGAAGGGGTCAGCCTCTGGTCGGGCCGCGTGGCCCTGTCCATGGCTCGGCTCAGCGTCCTCCCGCAGCCGTTTGAGATGCTCCTGCACGGTGCTCCGGGCGATCCCGAGGTCCTTCGCGATCTGATTCCCGGTCTTCCCTGCCCGGGCGAGTCGGGCGATGTGTTGATACACCCTCTCAGCGAGCTTCACACCTTGGGCCATCTAGGGCGTCCTCCTCTCAACTGGGTCGTAGAAAACCTGTCCGTTTGCCGGGCGAATTTTTCCCGCTCCTGATGAACGCCGGCTGACGCCATCAATGCTACTCATCGGGAGTCGCGCCTCTCCTCCTACGCCGGCGGCCATGGAGAAGTCCGCGCGGGTGATGCCTGGAACTCTGGCACCTGCTGCCAGATCTGACCGTCCAGTTCATGGCCTCCCTTGTCCCGCCCAGACCCGCCCCACTGCTTGAAGAAGAACGGGATGTCCGTGGCCAGGCATTGATCCCGGATCGACCGCACCCACGCTGGCGCCATCACCCGGGGCTGAGGGCTTGATTCCCCGCCGGCGATCACCCAGCCAATGCCGGTGAAATCGATGGCGCCAAGGTCCTCAAGCAAGGGCTCCAGCGAGAGGAATCGCCCCACCACTGGGATGTTCCGCAGCGCATCAGCTCGCCAAAGGGATGCGCGGGACTCGATGCTGACGCCGAGCCAGACGTGTGGCCAGGGCCATGCCTCCGGGAGATGGGCCGCGATGCGCTCCGGGCGTTTGGTCAAGATCAGATAGGTATGGCGTGG
>JBIOTT010000150.1:0-2316 GCA_044866195.1 Gemmatimonadales bacterium | reverse complement strand
GTGGATCGTGCTGAGCGGAGGGGTAGGACTGTTGCGCGGCAGCCTCGGGATCGGTGCGCTTCGAGCGGTCAACTGGGTGTCGGGCTTGCTGCTGCTGGGCTTTGGGCTGGTGGCGCTGGTCCGGTTCAGAAGGTGATGCCGAAGAGCACCACCCAGACCCGATTCTTTCCTTCGGTGCCCTCGACTACGTTGCGCAACCCGATGAAGCGGCGAAGCTCGAGTCTGACGGCGGAGCTTCGCCAGGCGTATTCCACGCCGCCGCCCAGGATCGCGCTCAGGTCGGCGCCGGCGAGCTCCAGGCCAGAGCCCGGCTGATCGCAGCGAGCTTGCCCGAACGCGCCGGCGACCTGAAGCTGGAACTCACAACCGACCGACAACGCGTACGAGCCGCCTCCCAGGAGCACGGGTCTCACCCGGCGGCCCACCGGCAGCGCCACCCGCGCGAGCAGCGGCAGCTCTACGTACACCAGCTGGACGGTGGCCCGAGCGGGCCCGGCGGGCGTGCTTGCAGGCAACGATCCGCCCTTGGTCGTGAACAGCAGCTCGATCTGCCCGCTGAGGGGGCCGCTCAGCCGCTGGTTGACGAACCCACCGATCAGGCTTCCCTCGCGAGCGCCGGTGATGCCCCGGGGGGCGAAGCCTGCGCGCGAATACCCGATCTCGAACCCCAAACCGGTATTGCGGACCTGGGCCGGCAATACCGAGGGGGCTGCTGCACCCAGCAGCACACCGAGCATCACGATGAAGCGGGAAGGGCGCCAGGTCATGGCGCCGGAAGCTAACTGCTACGCGCTCCGTCGAGCGAGGGCGAGCTCGGGCTCCGGCGCCGAACCCTGCAGGTAGGCGGCGCGCGTGGCCGCCATGTAGCCGTCGGCACCCCTGGGAGCGATCTTTCGGAACAGCGGGCGGAAGCGTTCCCACTCCACCAGAATGGTTCGCGCCCGCGGACTGGTGGTCCTTTCTTCGTGCTCGCGCACCAGCCGCCGTAGCACTTCCTCGTCCTCCGGGTCGAGGTCCACGACGTCGACCATGTCGAAGTTCACCCGCTCGTGCAGCGTGCGCGGCTCGTCCAGCACGTAGGCGACGCCGTTCGACATGCCGGCCGCGAGATTCCGCCCGGCGCGCCCCAGGACGACCACGATGCCCGAGGTCATGTATTCGCAACAGTGGTTGCCCGCGCCCTCCACTACCGCAATCGCGCCGGAGTTGCGCACCGCGAATCGATCGCCCGCCTGGCCCGCGGCGAACAGCTTGCCTCCTGTGGCGCCATAGAGCACCGTGTTGCCGATGATGAGATGCTGATGGGTTGCGTCGGCGTAGGCGACCCGCCGATACGGCCGGATGGTGATCTCCCCACCGCTCAGACCCTTCCCCACGTAATCATTGGCCTCGCCCTCGAGGTCGAGGTGCATGCCCGGCGTGAGGAACGCGCCGAAGCTCTGGCCCGCGGCGCCACTGAACCGGAGCCGGATCCGCCCTTCGGGCAGCCCGGCGTCGCCGAACCGCTGCGCGATCACCCCTGACACCCGCGCCCCAACCGCGAGATGGTGGTTTCGAATCTCGTAATTGCCGGTGAAGGGGAGCTCGCTCTCCAGATAAGCCGCCAGGGTCGCGAGGATTTCATCATCGAGGCAGCTCATGCTGGGCCGATCGTTGCGGTCCTGGGTCCGTCGGAGGGTTTGCGGCTGTCCGCCCACCGGCCCGTCCGCCTGCCCGCCCGCCAAAAGCATCGAGAGGTCGAGCATCTGGGCTCGGGGCACGTCCGGGCGCTCCACTCGTTCCAGCAGATCGTGGCGACCGACGATCTCGGCTAGGCTGCGAAAACCCATCGCTGCCAGAATCTCCCGGACCTCATCGGCCAGCAGCGTGAAATACGTGATCACCTGCTCCGGCGTACCCTTGAACTTGGCCCGGAGATCGGGCCGTTGGGTCGCGACGCCGGTGGGACAGCTGTTGAGGTGGCATTGCCGGGCCATGGCGCAGCCGATGGCCACCAGCGCGGCCGTGCCGAATCCGTACGATTCGGCCCCCAGCAGCGCGGCGAAAACGACGTCACGCCCGGTCTTGAGGCCGCCGTCGGTGCGAACCTCGATCCGATGGCGGAGCCCGTTCCGCACCAGCGTGGTCTGCGCTTCGGCCAGCCCCAGCTCCCAGGGTGATCCGGCGTGCTTGATCGAGGAGAGGGGCGATGCGCCGGTGCCTCCATTGTGGCCGGCGATCAGCACGTAATCCGCGTACGCCTTGGCGACACCGGCGGCCACGGTCCCGACACCGGCTTCAGAAACCAGCTTGACTCCGACCCGCGCGCGCGGGTTG
>JBIOTT010000149.1:0-10662 GCA_044866195.1 Gemmatimonadales bacterium | reverse complement strand
TCGACCACCCAGATCTACACCCACGTGGACCGGGAATATCTGCGCTCGGTCCACAAGCAATACCATCCGCGGGCGTGAGCGTGCGCGCCGTCATCGCGTCTGCCTGCCTCATGGCGGCCGGCGGAGGCTGCGCCCACTACACGGCGGCGCCGCTCGATCCAGCGGCGAGCGCCCAGGCCTACGCGGCCCGGCGGCTTGACGCGCCGGACCTGGTCAATTGGCTGGCTCAGCACGGATCGATGCCGTCGAGCAACGGGTGGAGCGGTGCCGACCTTGCGCTGGTTGCCCTCTACTATCAACCGGCGGTCGAGCGTGCCCGGGCTGGCTGGCTCGCCGCCCGGGCTGGCGAGCGGACTGCGGGCGCCCGCCCACAGCCCGATATTGAGGGAGAGTTGGGCTATGCGACTTCGGCCGCCGTGTTCGAGTCGCGCTGGCTCGCCCAGATCAACGCGATCCTCACGCTCGAGCTCGGTGGAAAGCGAGGCGCCCGGGTGATCGCGGCGCGGGCCCGCACGCTCGTCGCCGAAACGGATCTCGAGGAGACCGCCTGGCGGATGACACGCGCAGTCCGCGGCGCCGCGATCGAGCTTGCTGCCTCCCGCGAGCGGCTGTCGGACGCCTCGGCCGGAGCAGATCGCGTCGCCCGATTCGCTGAGCGTCTCCGCCGACGTTACGCCGAAGGAACCATCTCCCGCTCGGAGCTCGCCGCGATCGAGAGCGAGGAAGCCGACGCACGAGCGGCGGCAGCCCGGGAAGGGGAGGCGCTGGCAGCCGCCCGGGTGGCGCTGGCACAGGCAGCCGGACTCCCCGGAGGGGCGTTGGACGGCCTCCCGATCGCCGCCGGCCCAGTGCCGGTATGTTCGACGGCAGGGGCGGACAGCTTGCAAGTGATCGCCTTGAGGCGCCGCCCGGAGGTGGGTCGAGCGTTGGCGGCGTATGCGGTGGCCGAGGGAGACTTGCGCCTCGCGGTCGCAGGCGCATACCCCGACCTGAGCCTGGGGCCGGGCTTCGTTTGGGACCAAGGCATCGGACGCTGGTCGATGCTGCTGGGCCTGCCGCGGCTCCTGCTCAATCGAAACCGCGGCCCGATCGGCGAAGCGGTGGCGCGGCGGAAGGAGGCGGGGGCGCGCTTCGCCGAGCAACAGCAGGCGGTGCTGCAGGAGGTCGCCGGGGCGGTAGCCGCCTGCCGGCTCGGCCTCGCGGAAGTTGCCGGCGCCGACTCGGTGCGGCAGGCAACCGCCCGCCAGGCTGGGCTCGCCCGGGCGGCCTACGAGCGAGGCGAGCTCAGCGCAACGGCGCTGGAACCGCTCGAGCTCGCCGAGACCCGGGCATTGCGCGATTTGCACGCGGCCCGGCAACGGTTCGCTGCCGCAGGGCTGGCCTTGGAGACTGCGGTCGGCGACTGGCCGCCCGGCGAGGTACGCTGGCCGGACCCGCGAGAGCCGGTGCGCCGAGAAGAGGAGGCGTTGCGCTGATGCGTTGGTCGGTGCGGGTCCTGGCGTTGGCGGGCGTGGTCGCCCTGGCCGCGTTCCTCGTGGTCACCTATCAGAAGCATCAGGCCCGCCTGGCTGCTCAGGCGGCGCAGGAGGCGCCGGTGATCGCGCCCAATCGGGTAAAGGACATCCAGGGCGAGGCGATGGTGGTGCTCGACAGCGCCGACCGGGACCGCCTTGGGCTTCGGACGGCGGTCTTGCGGTCGAGCACTGCTGCGCCGGTGCGCCGATTGGCCGGCGAGCTGATTCCGGAGCCTGACCGCGTCACTGCCGTGCGCGCTCCCATCGCCGGTCGGCTGTCCGCGCCGGATCGGGTGCGCTGGCCCGCCTTCGGCGACCGGGTTTCGGCCGGAGGTGAGATCGCCCAGGTGTCGGACGCGAAGCCGCTGGTCCTGGCCCGCAGTGGGGTGGTGACCCAGGTGGGCGCGCAACCCGGTGAGATGGTACAGGCAGGTCAGCTGCTGCTCGAGATCACCGACTATGATCGGGCGCTGGCTCGAATTGCCTGGCCACCGGATGCGCCCGCCCCGCCCCCCAGGGTTGTTCTCTCGCTTGGCACCGCCGGCGCCAAGAGCGTGCCGGGCCGGCTGGTGGGTGCGGCGCCCAGCGCCGACCCGGTGACCCGGCTACCGGCGTACCTCTATCGAGCCGAGCGCAGCTGGGCCGGCGCTCGCCCCGGGGCCGTCGTCGTCGCCGTGATCTCTGATCGCGGCACACCGAGTCGGGGTGCGGTCGTGCCCGATCGCGCCGTCGTGCAGTGGGAAGGCCTGACCTGGGCTTTCCTCGAGCGGGGTGCTGGGCGATTTCGGCGAGTCCGGGTGCCGATCGATCGGCCGGTGGTGGGCGGCTTCCTCGCGACCGAAGAACTTGCAGCGGGCGACACGGTCGTGGTGCAGGGGGCCGAGCAGCTTTTGTCGGAGGAGTTCCGTGCCCGCGTGACCGTGGGCGACGAGCCCGGCGAATAGCGCCGATGCTCGGCGCGATCGTCGGCTTCGCGGTCCGGCACCGCGGGATCGTCATCGGTCTCGCGCTCGCCTTGATCGTCTACGGGCTCAATGTTCTCGCCCGCGCCAAACTCGACGTGTTCCCCGAGTTTGCGCCACCTCAGGTCTCGATTCAGACCGAAGCGCCCGGGTTCTCCGCCGAGCAGGTCGAGATTCTGGTCACCAAGCCGATCGAGGATGCGATCAATGGCGTGACTGGGATCGCCATGGTCCGATCGCAATCCATCCAGGGTCTTTCGGTCATCACTGCGGTGCTGGCGGAGCAGACCGATATCTACCGGGCGCGCCAGTCCCTCGCCGAGCGGTTGGGCGAGGCGCAAAGCCGGTTGCCCCGCACGGTGCCACCCCCGATCATCAGCCCGCTCACCTCATCCTCGAGCACGGTGCTGGTCGTCGGTGTGACGTCAAGGACGCGCTCGCTGATGGAGCAACGGACCTTCGTGGACTGGACTCTTCGTCGCCGGCTGCTGGCCACCCGGGGCGTGGCCAAGGTCGCGGTCTTCGGCGGCGAGGTGCGGCAGCTCCAGATTCAGCTCGATCCCGAACGACTCAGGCTGTACCAGATCGGCGTGCCCGAGGTGCTCGCCGCCGCCGAGCGGGCAACCGGGGTGCGGGGCGCCGGGGTGCTGGACACGCCCAACCAGCGCATCGTGGTCCGCTCCGAGGGTCAGCTGCTCGCGCCGGGCGATCTGGCGCGCTCCGTCGTGCGCGAGAAGGCCGGCGCAGTGCTCCGGCTGGGCGACCTCGGTCGCGTGACCGAGGCGCCGGAGCCTCGCTTTGGCGAGGGAGGGATCAACGGGGAGCAGGGGCTTGTTGTCGTGGTCTCCGCCCAGCTCGGTGCCAACACCAAGATCGTCGCGGCCGACGCCGAGCAGGCATTGCGCGCGCTCAAGCCCGCCATCGCAGCCGCGGGTCTCACGCTTCATCCGGCTCTCTTCCGTCCCTCCGAATTCATCGATTTGGCACTGCGCAACATCACCAACTCGCTGTTGCTCGGCGCGGCGCTGGTCACGATCGTGCTGTTCGTGTTTCTGGCGGATGTGGGGGCCGCGGCGATTTCGCTGACGGCCATCCCCCTCTCGCTCCTGGCCGCGATCATCGTGCTGGACCGGTTCGGATTCGGCATCAACACGCTCACCCTCGGTGGGCTCGCCATCGCCCTCGGCGAGGTGGTGGACGACGCCATCATCGACGTGGAGAACATCGCGCGCCGGCTCCGGCAGCAGCGAGCCGAGAGCGGGACTCCGGTGCGAAGTGTTCGCGACGTCGTGTTCGACGCCTCGCTCGAGGTCCGCGGAAGCGTGGTGTACGCTACGTTTGTCGTCGCTCTGGTCTTTCTCCCGGTGCTCGCGCTGTCCGGGGTGCAGGGGGCGCTCTTCCGGCCTCTGGGTCTAGCGTACATTTTTGCGACGCTTGCATCGCTGGGCGTCGCCCTCACGGTCACACCGGCGCTCACGCTGACGCTCCTGGGCCGGCGGGAGCACCGGCCGCACGAATCGGCATTTCTCGCCTGGCTCAAGGTTCGCTACCGCGGTGCGCTCGAATGGCTGTGCGACCGTCCGGTCGGAGTGGGCGCGGCTGCACTTCTCAGTTGCGTCGGCGCGGCGGCGACCATGCCCTTCTTCGGCGCAACCTTCCTGCCGGAGTTTCGGGAAGGCCACTATCTGATCCATATGTCGGCGGTGCCGGGCACCTCGCTGGCGGAGAGCTTTCGTCTGGGGCAGCGGGTGACCGCGGCGTTGCGGGCCGATGGGCGGGTTCGATCGGTGGCGCAGCGGATTGGCCGGGCCGAGCTGTCGGAAGACACCTGGGGCACCCACTACACCGAGTTCGAGGTCGATCTGGTGCCTCTGTCCGGGCAGGCCGCGGTCACGGTGCAGGAAGATCTCCGCCGGATTCTGGCCCAGTTTCCCGGCGTCAACTTCGCGATCCGGGGGTTCCTGGCCGAGCGCATCGAGGAGACTCTCACCGGATCGACCGCCCAGGTGGTCGTGAAGGTCTTCGGTGACGACCTGGATAGTCTCGACCTCGCCGCCCGGCGCGTGGCGCAGGTGGTGGCAGGCATACCCGGTGCGTCGGACGTGCAGTACGAGCCGCCCGCGGTGACCCCCGAAGTGACGATCCGGGTGCGGCCGGCCGACCTGGCCGCCGCGGGGCTCGCCTCCGACGACGTGCTCGAGGCGGTCGAAGCGGCGACGCGAGGCGTGAAGGTGGGGCAGACGTTCGAGGGGAACCGCTCGACCGACGTGATGGTGATTCTGGAGGCCGAGGCACGGGCCCAGCCCGAAGCGCTCGGCGGCCTGCCCATCGTGTCGGCGGGCGGGCGGATGGTCTCGCTTTCCCAGGTCGCTGACGTGGCTCGCACGACCGGGCGCTATCTCGTCTCCCATCAGGGCGCGCGGCGGGTCCAGACCGTGACGGCCAACGTGCGTGGCGGTGACGTGGGTGGCTTCGCCCAGGCGCTGGAGCGAAAGCTTGCTGCGACGCGGCTTCCTTCCGGGGTCTACCCCGAGCTCGGCGGGACGGCAACGGCGCAGCGCCAGGCTCAGCGCGAGCTGGTGTTGAACGGGCTGCTGGCCGGCGCCGGTATCGTGATGTTGCTGACGCTGGCTTTCGGGAATCCGAGCCGGCTGCTGCTCGTGCTGGCGAACCTGCCGCTCGCGCTGGTGGGCGGCGTGCTGGCGGTCTTCGCCAGCGGCGGGCTTCTGTCGCTGGGCTCACTGGTAGGGTTCGTGACCCTGTTCGGCATCGCCACCCGGAACGCGGTGATGCTGATCTCACACTACGACCATCTGGTCACGGTGGAGGGCGAGCGCTGGGGCAGGGACGCTGCGATCCGGGGCGCGCTCGAGCGCCTGGGGCCGATCCTGATGACCGCGCTGGTGACCGCCCTCGCCCTGGTGCCCCTCGCACTCGGGAGCGGCGACCCCGGGCGGGAGATCGAAGGTCCGATGGCGATCGTGATCCTGGGGGGGCTGCTGACGTCGACCCTGCTGAGCCTGTTCGTGCTTCCCACGCTGGCGCTGCGGTGGGGCCGGTTTCGCGAAATCCCACCCGGCAACCTGCCGTGAGCGTCAAATCGACCACGCCTTGCGTGATGCCTCACACGGCAAAGAAGGCCCCCGATGCGGGTAATTAGGGTGCCCTTTGAGCCTGCAGTGCGGGCGACCAGGCCCATGGCAACCGTTCTTCCCCGGCTCCGGAATGACTGATAGACCTATCCTCTCCAAACCGATAGCCGGTGCCCAGACTGTCCTCGTTGTCGACGACATCCGCATCGTCCGCCATGTCACGTACCGCTTGCTGAGCGAGTCCGGCTATCGCGTCTTCGAAGCCGCGTCCGCGGCCGAGGCGCTGGAGGTGCTCGAGACAGCCCGCCGGCCGATCGATCTCGTCATCGTCGATGTCGTCATGCCGGGAGTAAACGGTGTGAGCCTGGTCCGCCGGATCCACGAAAAGTGGCCCGCGATGAAGGTTCTGTTCATGTCGGCTTACCAGGCCGAGGTGCTGGTGCGCGAGGGTCTGGAGCGTCCCAACGTGATTTTCCTGGCCAAGCCGTTTACCCGCGATGAGCTACTGAGCAGGGTGACGGCCGCGCTGCGGCACGAAACCGAGCTCGACTCGGTTCAGCCGCCGGTCAGGCGCCCGACGTAGCCGGCGCGGACATCCAGCATTTCTCTCACCCGCTCCACCAAAGTCTCAGGGGTGAACGGCTTCTCTTGAATGGGGGCGCCGGGTTTGAGCAGGCCCCGGCGGACGACATCCTCACCGGTAAAGCCGGAGATGAACAGCACCGGTATGTCCTGACCCAGCGCGTGCAGGGACTCGCCCAGCTCCTGGCCGCCCATCTTGGGCATGACCACGTCAGAGACCACGAGATCCACGGCGGAGGCGCCGGCCTGGAGCAGTTCCAGCGCTGCCTGCCCATCCGCCGTCTCGACCACGCGATAGCCGTACTCGCCGAGCATCCGCGCCACCAGGGCCCGCACCACCTCGTCGTCCTCCACGACCATGATGGTCTCCTTGCCAGTAAGCGGGCTCCGGGCCGGCCTGCGCGGCTCAGCCTCGGCCACTCGCGCGTCTGCCACCGGGAGGTACACCTTGAAGATCGAGCCCTGACCCGGCTCGCTGTAGGCCCAGACGAATCCGCCGCTCTGCTTCACGATTCCATACACGGTCGAGAGTCCGAGGCCGGTTCCCCGACCGACCGGCTTGGTAGTGAAGAACGGCTCGAAGACCCGGGCGCGGACCTCCGGGCTCATGCCGTGTCCCGTGTCGCATACCGCCAGGCGCACGTAGTGGCCGTACGGCACCATGACCTCGCCGTGCCGGCGGGTGTATGCGCCGTCCAGCTCTACCGCTGCGGTCTCGATCGTGATCCGCCCGCGCGCCGGGATCGCGTCTCGCGCATTCAGCACCAGGTTCGTCAGCACCTGCTCGATCTGCGCCGGGTCTGCTCGCGTCGCCGGGAGAGCGGGAGCGAGCCGCACCTCGAGCTCGACATCCTCCCCCACCGAGCTGCGCAACATGGTCTCGGTTCCGCGTACGACCGCGTTCAGATCCAGCACCACCGGCCGGAGCACCTGCTGGCGGGTGAAGGCGAGCAGCTGGCGGGTGAGCCCCGCCACCCGTTCGGCTGTCCGAATGATTTCCTCCGCGTCCACTCGGCGCGGGTCGGACTCGGTGAGATCCTGCAGGAGGAAGGTGCCCAGTCCGATCACCGCTGTCATCATGTTGTTGATCTCGTGAGCCAACCCGCCCGCGAGCTTGCCGGAGGCCTGGAGTCGTTCTGCCCGGAGCAGATGCTCCTCCATTCGCTTCCGCTCGTCGATATCGGCGAGGCTCAGGCAGACACCCACCACGCCACCGGCATCGTCTACCACCGGGATATGGTTGGCCTCGTACCAGTGCTCGGCTCCGCTGGTCTCTCGCAGACACCACTCGCGGGTGGTGGAGCGATTCCGGAGCGCCAGGTCGAAGCACTCGCGCCACTGCTCCAGCTCACCCGCCGGAGTCAGCTCGTCGAGCTTACTCCCCTCGCTGAGCCGCCGGCCCCCTACCCGGGTAGCCCACTGCGCTGCCGTCTGATTGAAGGCCTTGATGGTGCCGTCCGGATCGGTCAGCACGAAACCCTGGGGGCTGCTGTTGAAGATCGCGCGCAGGTTGGCCTCCGATCGCCGGAGGGCGTCCTCGGTCCGGAGCTTCTCGGCGCGAGACGCCTCCCGTTCCAGCGCGGACCGAACTGCCGGTCCGAGGCGGGCCAGGTTGTTCTTGATGAGATAATCGCTTGCGCCCGCGTGCATGCAGCGGACCGCCGTCTCCTCGTTAACCGATCCTGTGACGATGATGAACGGCACCGTGGGAGCGAGCTGCCGCGCCAGCGCCAGCGCCGCCATGCCGTCGAAATGCGGTACCGCGTAGTCGGAGAGAATCAGGTCCGGCCGGAACTCCTCGAGTGATCGCACCAGCTCGTCCCGGGTCTCCGCCCGCTGAGTCTCGCAGCGAAGCCCGGCCCGCTCGAGCTCGTACTCGATCAGCTCGGCATCGAGGGGTTGGTCCTCGAAGATCAGAATGCGCATCGGGTCACACCTGGAACGAATGCCGGACCGGCGAGACGACTGACAATGCGGCCGGGCCCCAGCCAAGTCAATGATGACCTGCGGTGTGGGCTTGACGAGGCTGCGCCGGCGCCGATTATTGGCCAACGGCGTCTCGCCTCTCCGGTGTGACGGGGATCACCTTCCGGGGCGCCGAGCCCTTGCCACCGACGCCCGCCCATTCATCCGCGCTCGCGGGTCGTGCCCAGGAGTCCGTATGGCCACTGCTCCCTCCGGCGGAAACGGCCGGTCCCGAGTTCGAAATACCCGACGGTCTGCCGACGCGCTCGACGGCCACCAGCTGCTCGACGTTCTGGCCGAGGTGCGGAAGGGCAACTTCGGCGTCCGTGCTCCCAAGGGGCACACCGAGCTCGCCAGCCAGATCGCGCGTACGCTGAACGAGATCATCGAATACAACCAGCTTCTCGCCCGTGAGCTTCAGCGCGTGAGCGAAGCGGTCGGGCGGGAAGGACGCACTGGTGAGCGGGCCAGCCTTCAGGCGGCGGGCGGTTCGTGGGCCGCGTCGGTCAACGCGGTAAACAATCTGATCGTCGACCTGGTCCAACCGACCACCCAGGTGGCCCGGGTCATCGGAGCGGTGGCCAAGGGCGACCTGACCCAGACGGTGTCACTCGACATCGAAGGGCGTCCGCTCAAGGGGGAGTTCCTCCGGATCGGCAAGACGGTCAACGGCATGGTCGATCAGCTTGGCTCCTTTGCATCCGAGGTGACCCGGGTGGCCCGCGAGGTGGGGACTGAAGGCAAGCTCGGCGGCCAGGCCAGGGTGAAGGGCGTGGCCGGCACCTGGAAGGACCTCACCGACAGCGTCAACTCGATGGCGAGCAACCTCACGGCGCAGGTGCGCAACATCGCGGACGTCACCACCGCCGTTGCCACCGGCGACCTGTCGAAGAAGATCACGGTCGACGTGCGCGGCGAGATCCTCGAGCTCAAGAACACGATCAACACGATGGTGGACCAGCTCAACTCGTTCGGCTCAGAGGTGACGCGGGTTGCGCGCGAGGTGGGGACCGAAGGCAAGCTGGGCGGCCAGGCGTATGTCCGGGGCGTGGCCGGCGTGTGGAAGGAGCTGACCGACAACGTGAACTCGATGGCCGGCAACCTCACCGTCCAACTGCGCGACATGTCCAAGGTCGCAACCGCGATCGCCAACGGCGACCTCACGCAGAAGATCACGGTGGACGTGCAGGGCGAGATCCTCCAGATCAAGGACGTCATCAACACCATGGTCGACCAGCTCGGCTCGTTTGCCTCGGAGGTCACCCGGGTGGCGCGCGAGGTCGGGACCGAAGGCAAGCTGGGCGGTCAGGCGCAAGTGAAGGGCGTGGCGGGCACCTGGAAGGACCTCACCGACAGCGTGAACTCGATGGCCGGCAACCTGACGGCGCAGGTCCGCAACATCGCCGAGGTGACTACGGCGGTTGCCCGAGGCGACCTGTCGAAGACAATCACTGTCGACGTGCGGGGCGAGATTCTCGACCTCAAGAACACCATCAATACGATGGTCGATCAGCTCGGCTCCTTTGCCTCCGAGGTCACCCGGGTGGCGCGTGAGGTCGGCACCGAAGGCAAGCTGGGCGGTCAGGCCGAGGTGAAGGGCGTCGCCGGCACCTGGAAGGATCTGACGGACAACGTCAACAGCATGGCGCGCAACCTCACTGCTCAGGTCCGCAACATCGCCGACGTCACCACCGCCGTCGCGCGGGGCGAGCTGAACCGGAAGATCACGGTGGATGTGCAGGGGGAGATCCTCGAGCTCAAGAACACCGTGAACACCATGGTGGATCAGCTCAACTCCTTTGCCTCGGAGGTCACCCGGGTGGCCCGGGAAGTCGGCACCGAGGGCAAGCTGGGCGGGCAGGCCGAGGTCAAAGGGGTCGCCGGCACCTGGAAAGATCTGACCGACAGTGTGAACTCGATGGCTGGGAATCTGACGGCGCAGGTGCGCAACATCGCCGACGTGACGACCGCGGTGGCGAACGGCGATCTGTCCAAGAAGATCACGGTCGACGTCAAAGGCGAGATCCTCGAGCTCAAGAACACCATCAACACGATGGTGGACCAGCTGAGCTCCTTCGCATCGGAGGTGACGCGGGTAGCCCGCGAGGTGGGCACCGACGGTCGTCTGGGCGGCCAGGCGCAGGTCAAGGACGTGGCCGGCACCTGGAAGGACCTGACCGACAGCGTGAACTTCATGGCCGGCAACCTCACGGCCCAGGTCCGCAACATCGCCGAAGTCACCACCGCGGTGGCACGGGGCGACCTCTCCAAGAAGATCACGGTCGACGTACGGGGCGAGATCCTCGAGCTCAAGAACACCATCAACACCATGGTGGACCAGCTCAACTCGTTTGCCTCGGAGGTCACCCGGGTGGCCCGCGAGGTGGGCACGGAAGGCAAGCTCGGTGGTCAGGCGAGGGTCGAGGGTCTGGCGGGCACGTGGAAGGACCTGACCGACAGCGTGAACTTCATGGCCGGCAACCTCACGGCCCAGGTCCGCAACATCGCCGAAGTCACCACCGCGGTGGCACGGGGCGACCTCTCCAA
>JBIOTT010000148.1:0-25632 GCA_044866195.1 Gemmatimonadales bacterium | reverse complement strand
CGAACATCGGAAGCCAGCTGATCGTGGACGTAGGCGCCCAGCCGGACGACGCAGCCTGGGAGCGGCTGGAGCAGCGGGTGCGGGATGAGCTGCGGAACTACTTCCGGCCCGAATTCCTGAACCGGGTGGACGACGTGATCGTGTTCCACCAGTTGAGCCGGGACGACATTCTCCGGATCGTGGAACTGCAGCTTGCCCATCTCGAACTGCTGCTGGCGGACCGTCACCTCGGCCTCGAGGTCTCGGCCGAGGCCAAGCAGCTCCTGGCGGCGCAGGGATACGATCCGGTCTATGGGGCGCGCCCGCTCAAACGGGCCATCCAGCGGCTGTTGCAGAACCCGATCGCGCTCGAGGTGCTCGAAGGCCGGTATCACCCGGGCGACGTCATTCGAGTGGATCGGCAGGGTGAGGGGCTCCGATTCTCCCGCCGGTCCGGCGTGGCGGAGCCGGTGAGTGCGTAGGGGTCAGCCCTCGCCCGGCGACCTTGCCGGCATGGAGGGGGCGCTGCGCCTGGCCCTCGCCGCATCGGTGCGGGATGAAGTGCCGGTCGGCGCGATCATCGTGCGCGACGGCGAGGTCCTGGCGGAGGCGCACAACGAGATGGTTCACCGCGGCGACCCGACGGCGCATGCGGAGTTGCTCGCCATCCACCGCGCCCTGACCAAGGCGCGCACCGACCGCCTCACCGACGCCAGCCTCTATGTCACCCTGGAGCCGTGTGCCCAGTGCGCCGGTGCGATGGTGCTCGCCAAAGTCAGCCGCGTGGTCTTCGGCGCCTACGATGGTCGCGCCGGAATGGCAGGGTCGGTCTTCGACCTGCTCCGGCATCCCGCCCTCAACCATGGCGTGGAGGTGGTGGGCGGCGTAATGGCCGAAGAGTGCGGGGCGGTGCTAAAACGATTCTTCTTAGCGAGACGGTAGCAGCTGGCAACTGCGTAAACGGTAAACGGTGAACGGTGAACGGGGATGCGCTTGCGAGGATCTCCCCGTTTACCGTTCACCGTTCACCGTTTACGTTGTTCGCGGTCTGGACAGGTGTCCGAGTGGCTGAAGGAGCCGGTCTCGAAAACCGGTATACCGGCAACGGTATCGTGGGTTCGAATCCCACCCTGTCCGGTAGTGCGTCTGTGTCTCTTTCCCTGGCCGACCGCCTGGCCGGCTCCCTCCTGGGGCAGGCCCTGGGAGACGCGCTCGGCTTCGTCGTGGAAGGGGCGCCGCCCGAGCGGGCAGCCGCGTACGTCGACCGCTGGTTCCGGGAGGGTCGCGCCCCCGTACACGGGCGCGATCCGTTTCCATTTGGGCAGTACTCCGACGACACCCAGCTCGCGCGCGAGTTGCTCCTGGTCTTCCGCCACGCTGGCCGCTTCGATCCGGCGCTCTTCGCGGCCCGCATCGCCGAGCTGTTCCGCCGCGGCGCCGACGTAGGTGCCGGGCCGGGCACTCGCGCGGCGGCTCACCGCCTGCTGCTTGGCACGCCCTGGAACGAGGCCGCGACTCCGTCGCCCTATGCCGGCAACGGAGCCGCGACGCGCGCGGGGCCCCTCGGGCTGCTCGCGCGGGACGAGGCCGAGCTCGCGCGATTGGCGCTGGCTCAGAGCCGAGTTACCCATGCGGATCCGGTCTGTGGAGCCGGCGCCGTTGCCGTCGCGGGTGCCGTGGCGCTCGGCAGCCGGGCAGCCTCCATCGAGCGCGCCGCATTTGTGATCGAGCTCGCCGATCTGGTTGCGCCGGTGGACGGCAGCTTGGGGGCAGCGGTTCGCGAGCTGTCCGGCTGGGGTGGACTCGAGCCTGGCGAGGCCCTCACCGAGCTGCACCGGCGGCGGCTCGATCCCGGTGCCGCGCCTCATTGGCGAGGGATCACGGGACACGTCGGGCCCAGCGTGTTGTGGAGCCTCTACGCCTTCCTCCGGACCCCGGACGATTACCTGGAGTCGGTGGCGACCGCGATTGCGGCAGGGGGAGATACCGATACCACTGGCGCCATGACCGGGGCCATGAGTGGGGCCCGACTGGGGCCGCCGGCCTTGCCAGCGGACCTGCTCGCGCGGGTGACGGATCGAGGCGACTGGGGAGAAGCAGCCCTGGCCAGCCTTGCCCGGGACTGTGCCGAACGTCTGGGCGCGGCCTGACTCGGCGGGGGGTGAAGGCGCGAGCCCCGTTGCGTCCGGGAACGGTCACAGCTGTTTCGGGGCGCGACGAAGTGTATGTGGGTGTTGCAGAACCGTCATATGACGGATAGATTGGGTCGGCTCTAACGAGCGAGCCGCGCCATCGCGGGCTTTGACGCACGCCGCGTGGTCGGCTGAGAGTCGTGTCAGACGCGTCGCTCTAGGGGTTCATCCCCCGCCATCTCAATGACGACAGTCAAGCGTATCACATCGGGACCGGGCGCCGGTTCTTCCTGCATGTGCAGGGAGCCGGAGGCGTAGCCTCGAGCGCGCCCGTGCCGCGGCGTCTCACTACAGGTAGATGCCGACCGCCGATAAAGGGTTGCATTCGCACCAAGCGCAGGTCCAGCCACAGTTCAGATCCGGAGGTGTACGCTCGCGCCGTGAGCCGCGCGGGTACCCAGGCCGGCAGGAAGGTCCCGGCAGCGATTAGGCCGGCGGGATCGTTGCGCAAGCGTTGGTTCTTTGCGCAAACGCTAGTTCGTAAATCTCACAAGTCACAGGCTTTCACATGTGTGGAGGAGGCATGGTAACAGCACTTCGTGGGTTCTTTGCGAGCGCTGCGGCCGTCGCGTTGCTCCCCCTTGGTCTGACGGCGCAGCAGCCGGCCGTGATCACGGGACACGTGACTGGCGAAGGCGGGCGCCCCATCGCGAACGCCTCGGTGGCGATTACGCAGCTCGGGCTCGGCGCGAACACCAGGGAAGACGGCAGCTACACCATCCTGGTGCCGGCAGCGCGAGTCACGGGCGGGCAGGCGACGGTCACGGTCCGCGCCATCAACTACCGGCCGCAGACCGTGCAGGTCACCCTCTCCGAAGGTTCGATCACGCAAGACTTTTCCCTCACCGCCAACCCCCTGCAGCTGGGCGAGGTGATCGTCACCGGCGCCGGCACGACGTCCGAGGTCTCGAAGCTCGGCAGCGTTCGCAACAACGTCAGCGGACAGGAGATAACGCAGAGCCAGGAGGCCAGCGTCGTCAACGCCTTGTCGGCCAAGGCGCCCAACGTCAACGTCACGGCATCGTCGGGCGACCCGGGCTCATCGGCCTTCATTCAGATTCGCGGGCCCCGCAGCTTCAGCGAGACCAGCACGCCGCTCTTCGTCATCGACGGCCAGCCGGTGGACAACCGGACGCTTGCAACCAACAACTTCGACGCCCTCGACAACGAAGGGCCGATCACCGGTCCTTCGACCCAGAGTCGGCTCACCGACGTCAATCCAGCCGACATCGAATCGGTCGAGATCCTGAAGGGCCCCGCGGCCAGCTCCATTTACGGGTCGCGCGCGGCCAACGGAGTGATCCTGATCACTACCAAGGCCGGCAAGGCTGGGCCTACCCGGTACACGCTGCGGAGCTCTTTCGGCGGCGACCGGGCCACCCGATACGAGCCGCTGCAACGCACCTGGGGGCAGGGTCGGTTCGGGGCGGTTCCAGCGGCCCCCTGCACCGGCGGTAGTGCCGGTGCCGATTGCTTCCGGAGCTGGGGACCGAATGTCTCATCAGGCCCGACCTTCGATCACGCGGGTGAGCTGTTCGAGACCGGCTTCACCTCGGATCAAACGCTCGCCATTTCGGGGGGCAACGAGCGGACCACGTTCTACGTCTCGGGCAACAATATCTATCAGAACGGAATGGTCGTGGGCAGCAACGACGTCCTCCGGCGGACCACGGTTCGCCTGAACGCCGCCCACCAGGCGTCGGACCACCTCAAGGTGTCCGGGAACGTGTCGTACGCGAAGACGGACGGCAGGTTCATCGAGCGGGGCAACAACACCAGCGGCATCGGGATCGCGGCGTACCGCACGCCGCCGGAGTTCAACAACCTTCCATTCCTCACGGCGGACGGCGCCCACCGGTCCTACCTGCTGCCGAACCCGGACCCGGCGTTCGACTTTGCGCAGACCCGGGTGTTCGACAATCCGTTTTTCGTGGTCAACGAGTTCCAGGACCGGTCGTCGAACCAGCGGGTCTTCGGCAACGTGGGCTTCGACGTCAAGCTGACCGATTGGCTCAAGCTCAACGAAACCGTCGGCACGGACTATTACAACGACGATCGCTTGAACGGCGCGCCGATCAACTCTTCCCAGTTCCCGACCGGCAAGATCACCGCCGGGAACATCACCAACTTCACCATCGACCACAACCTCACGGCCACGGCGAGCTACAAGCTCAGTCCGGGGTTCGCGGGGAGTTTCACCGTCGGGCAGAACATCAACGCCAACACCCAGACCCAGCGCGGCACCACGGGGCGTGATCTGATCACCGAAACCCCGTTCAATCTCCAGAACACGGTGCAGCGTGACCCGATCATCGATCAGACCTTCAAGCGGCGGGTCGTGGGCTACTTCGGGCAGGCCACGTTCGACCTCGCGAACCAGCTCTATCTGACCGGCGCTGTCCGCTACGATGGGTCGAACACTTTCGGCCCGGACAAGAAGTACGGCTGGTTCCCCAAGGTGTCGGCCGCCTGGAACTTCATCAAGGACAAGCCCCAGGCCATCATCAGCTACGGGAAGCTCCGCGCATCGTACGGCGAGGCCGCAGTGCAGGCACAGCCCTACCTGGCGAACACCACCCTCGTCGGCACCTCGACCCAACCCTTCTTCGGCAGTGGTGGTCTCCAGGGTGTGGGGCTCGAGTCGACCGAGAACGGCTTTGGTGGGTACTTCACCAACCTCACCAAGGGTGCCGGTCAGCTCGAGCCGGAGCGCAGCAAAGAAGTCGAGGCCGGGATCGATATCGGTCTCTTCGGCGACAAGGCAGATATGAGCTTCACCTGGTATAACTCCCAGACCTCGAATGTCATCCTGGACTTCCCGCTCGCGCCTTCGACCGGCTTCATCGTCCAGTCGCAAAACGCAGGCAAGATCCGGAACCGCGGGGTGGAGGCGACGCTCAACATCCGGCCCGTGACCAGCAAGAACTTCGGCTGGGACCTCGGGTTCCAGTTCGCCCGCAACCGAAACATCGTCCTGGACCTCGGCGACGTTCCGCCCGACCAGCCCGTCGAGCTGCCCGGCGCGTTCCTCGTGAGCCAGGTTCTCCAAGTGGGGCAGCCGTACGGCGTATTTCGGGACTTGGGCCTCGTCAAGTGCGGCCTGACGCCTTCGGGCACGCTGCCGGACCTCGACGCGGCATGCGCCGGAGCGCCCACCGGTGCGCTGTATATCGGCGCCGATGGGTTCCCGACTCTCGATCCCAACCTGCGCATCATCGGCGATCCCAATCCCGACTGGACCGGCTCGGCGCGGACCGCGTTCCGGTTCGGCAAGCTCACTCTGTCGGGCCTCGTCGACATCCGGAACGGCGGGGTGGTGTGGAACGGCACCAGGGGCGCCCTCTACAGCTATGGGACCCACGAGGACACCCGAGTGCGCGCCACGTGCGACGGCACCACCTGCACGGGCAACGAGCACACCTTCGGCAAGGACTTCTGGTTTACCGGCCCCGTGGTTGGGCCCGGAGCGAACCAGGCGGTCCCCATCGGCGAGAACTGGTATCGCCAGGGGCCGGCCAACATCTTCATCGGCAATAGCGAGGATTTCATCGAAGACGGCGGCTTCGTCCGCCTCCGCGAGGTCGCGGTGCAGTTCACGCTGGATCAGGCATGGCTCCGTCGGGGCCTCGGCCTGAGCAGCATCGACTTCCGGCTCGCCGGCCGTAACCTGCTGACCCACACCAACTACACGGGGCTGGACCCGGAGACCAACCTGGGACAGGCGGAGCAGCAGCGCCGGGGCATGGATTACTTCAACTCGCCCCAGAGCCGGTCGGTCAACTTCACCATGACACTCACGCGCTAAAGGCGGAGGACATCAGATGTTCCGAATCTCGAAGCATCTCCTGACCGCCGCCATCTGTGCGGTGGCGGTCACCGGATGCGGTGACTTCTTGAGCGGGCCCTCGGTCGAAACCGACCCGAACAACCCGACACTGGACCAGGCGACAGCCAACCAGCTGTTCGTGGCGTTCCAGGCGTCGCAGTACACCACTTTCGAGGGGCCGCTGACGTTCACGATCTGCCTCTGGATGCAGCAGTGCACCGCCATCAATGGACGCTTCCTCGAGCAGCAGGGCGTCGACTACCAGATAGACGAGACCACGTTCGACGGTCAGTTCTCCGCGCTCTACGTGGGCGGCGGGCTCGTCGACCTGCGGACCATCCAGCAGAAGACCACCGACGACCCCGATCCGCTGTATAACGGGATCGCGAAGGTCTGGGAGGCGCTCATCATGAGCGAGGCCGCCGACAAGTGGGGCGACATTCCCTACTCGGAGGCGGTGGGCACGGTCAAAACGCCCAAGCTGGACGCTCAGGCGAGTATCTACAGCGCGCTGGTCACCCTCCTCGACGATGCAATCGCGAAGATCGCGCAGGGAGGCACCGGCCCCGGCCCGTTTGATTTCTCGTACGCCGGGGACGCTGCCAGCTGGACCGCGCTGGCGCACACGCTCAAGGCTCGCATTCTGCTCCATGCAGGCGGCCCGGCGTCGACCAACCCGAATTACAGCCAGGTCGCCGCTGAAGCCGCACTGGGCTTGGCGGCTGATGGCTCGCAGGACTTCAACGCGGTCGTCGACGGCAGCAGCGCGACGAAATCCAACGGCTGGAATCAGTTCTATGTCTCCAGCGGATTCGGGCCGGACCTGGTCGGGGGAACCTTCCTGATCGATAGTATGACTGCCCGCGGCGACCCGCGCTTGGCGGAGTACTTCAGCACGCCGCCCCAGATCAATGGCAGCCCGCGGACCCAGGCGAACTTTCCTCAGCCCTGGGTGACCGGCGATGAGAACACCCTGATCCGGGCAGAGGCCGCCTTCATGCTGGGTGACGCCGCAGGGGCCACGGTCTTGGTGAACACCGTCAGGGCCAATCACGGCCTGGCGGCACTGGGTTCCGTCACTTCTCTGCGACAGATCATCATGGAGAAGTACATTGCCCTGTTCCAGAACTACGAGGTCTGGAACGACTTCAAGCGGACGGGCTGCCCCGTGCTCACCCCGACGTTCAACGAAGCCAAATTCGGCGGGCAAATTCCACGGCGGATCTATTACGGAAACACCGAAGCTGATGCCAACCCCAACATCCCGGGCACCGGCGCGCAGCTGGCTAACGGGTTCCGGAACCCAAACGATCCGGGGCCGCAAACCTGTCCGCCCTGAGTCGGACCTCGAGGCTCCGCATGTCGAACGGCCCGCTTCCAGCGGGCCGTTTCGACTCGGGATCGCCGCCTCCGGGCGGTGTTTCCACTTGTTACAGTGTGGCGAAATCTGTTTCGCCGAGCGTCACCCGTTGGGTAGTTTTGTGCGGTCACATCCCGTTGTCATCTCCACAAAGGACGGACTCTGCTCATGGTGCGCCCACACCTCATGTTCGCGGCTGCTTTGCTTCTGGCCGGCTGCTACAAGTATCAGCCGATGAACTCGGTGGCCCCGACCCCCGGCGACGATGTCCAAGTCTCGCTCAACGACCAGGGGAGCCAACAGGTCACTCCGCATTATGGGTCGGGCGTCGGCCTGCTTGCCGCCAAGGTGCTCGCGATCCGAACCGACTCGTTGGAGCTCGGAGTACGCTCCGCCCGGACCGCAGCGGGAATCGAGGTCTACAGCGGCGCCGACACCCTCCTGCTTCCGATGTCGTCGGTCACCTCGATTTCGGGCCGTAAGTTCGCGGTGGGACAGGCGGCGTTGTTGGGAGGGCTGATGATCGGCGGTTCTATCGGTGCGATGGCCGCGCTCAGCGGGGACGACGGGAACGGGCGAACTGGCGCAGGCGGACCGGCACAGCCACAATAGCGGTGGGCGGCGAGCTCAGTAGACCGAAACCGTCGAGCGAGCGAGCTGGCTCTCCAGTCGCCACTCTATGAACTGACCGGGCTGAACGTGGATGAGGTCCGTGCCGACCGCCCCGGTCCCGCCGATCGGATGCGCCGTCAGCCGGATGCTG
The DNA here is from genome assembly GCA_044866195.1 of Gemmatimonadales bacterium. GTDB lineage: Bacteria > Gemmatimonadota > Gemmatimonadetes > Gemmatimonadales > GWC2-71-9 > DASQPE01. The sequence continues at coordinate 17,512 of JBIOTT010000148.1, read as the reverse complement.
CGCGACGGCCCGATCATCCACGGCGCAAGGGCAAATTCGCTCGACGAAGCGGCTGTAACCGTTCCCACGCGGGTCAGCTCGCCGTCATGCAAGACCCACACGACGACGTCCAGCCAGTTGTTGTTGTTGACCGTGAGGGGTGTCGGGGCCTGCGGATCGGCCTCCGGCTCCTCTTCGAAGTCGTGCCGACCACCGCACCCCGAAGACGCAACAGTAACCGCGGCCAGGAAGAGCGCGCACGCGGTCCGTCGGACGCTCGTCAAGGGTTTGCGCATCGCCGGCCTCCATTCAAAAGATGGTTTAACCGGACTGCTCTTAATGATGCGAACTTGGACTCGCCCCGTCCAGAGCGGCGCCCGGTGTTCCCCGCTGTAACGGGCGTCGCCGCTTGTGGTTGAAGGCATGGGGAGATGCAACGATGAACCGAGGGATCCGAGCCCTGGCGGCGGTCGGGCTGCTTGGCGCCTGCTATTCCTACACAGCGGCCGGACCGGCCGAGTCCGTGACGCCCAAGCTCGGACAGAGGGTCCTGGTCACGCTCACGCGGGAGGCTGTCGTGATGCTCTCCGTGAAGCTCGGGCCGCAAGCGACGTACATCGAGGGAGACGTGCTCGCAGCCGACTCGGCCGGGCTTCGGCTCGCCGTGCGCCGGGTGGAAGACGCCCGGCGCATCGGCACGGACTGGATAGGTGAGCAGGTGACGCTCCCGCGCGAGGCGATCGCGCGGGTGACCGAGCGGCATTTCTCGGTCGGCGCGACGGCCCTGCTGGGCGGGCTGGCGCTGGGCGGGATCATCGGTGCCTATGCCGCGTTCGGACCTAGCGGCGAGGTTGGTGGGGGTGGCGGGGTCCAATCACCCAACCCCACCCAGTGAGGCCTGGATCAGTAGACCGAGACGGTCGAGCGGGCCAGTTGGCTTTCAAGCCGCCACTCTATGAACTGGCCGGGTTGGATGTGAATCAGCTCGGTGCCGGTCCCCTTGCTGGCGCCGATCGGATCCGCTATCAGCCGAATGTTGCGTGACTGACCGATCATCCAGGCGGGGAGGAAGAAGTTGCTGGACGAGGCGGCGGTGACGGTGCCGACGCGGGACACCTCGCCGTCATGAAAGACGAACACCACGACGTCCAGCCAGTGGTTGTTATCGACAGTGAGCGACGTTGGTGCCAATGGATCGGCTTCGACCTCGTCCTGGTGCCGACCACCGCAGCCGGAGGACAAGAGCGAGAGCAGCGCGAGGAGGCGAACCCCGTAGCTGGCACGCCGGATGGCCCAGACGGATCCGCGCATGGCCGGCCCCACTCAAAAGATTGTTTGACCACGATTGCTTTAATGATGCCGATTCCGCCTCGCCGCGTCCAGCCAGCGCCCTAACTTGACGGGCCTCGCCGGGGCCGGTAACGTCGAGCTATGCTGTCGACTGCCCTTCTCGCATTGGCCCTGGCCGGAGGGCCGGTTTCGGGGGATCCACTGCTTGACGACCGCGGAGGGTATTGCCTCGCGATCGGATACTGTACCAACCGGCCGGGAGACTCCGGCCGTCCCGCCGGTCCGATGTTTCTTGCGATCGGACTCGTCGGGGCGGGCCTGACGGCGCTGCGACGCGAACGACCAGCGCAGCCCAGGCGATCCTGACCCCCGGCCGGTCTCCGAGCCCCAGGCAGCATCGGGGCTCGTTTGCTGTCGGGCTCATCTGAACCATCCGTCCCATCCGCCACGCAGAGGACCCGTATGCCGCACGGCATGATCTACCAGAACGTCATCGATACAGTGGGCCACACGCCCCTGATCCAGCTCAACCGCCTCACGGCCGGCCTCGGTGCGAGGATCGCCGTCAAGCACGAGGGGTACAACCCGTACAGCTCGGTCAAGGACCGGATCGGGATGGCCATGGTGCAGGACGCCATCGACCGGGGCGTGCTCAAGCCCGGTATGGTCATCGTCGAGCCGACCAGCGGGAATACCGGCATTGGCCTCGCGTACGTCGCGGCTGCGCTGGGCTATCGCGCCATCTTCACGATGCCCGAGACGATGACGCTCGAGCGGCGCCACCTGCTCCGGGCCCTCGGCTCCAAAGTCGTCCTCACCGAGGGGGCGAAGGGCATGAAAGGCGCGATTGCCCGAGCCGATGAGATCCTCGCCCGCCTGGGCGACCGGGGCTGGATGCCCAGGCAGTTCGACAACCCTGCCAACCCCGCCATTCACTATCGGACCACAGGGCCGGAGATCTGGGCCGATACCCAGGGCAAGGTGGACGTCCTCGTGTCGGGCATCGGTACCGGCGGGACGATCACTGGAGCCGGGAAGTTCCTCCGGGAGAAGAAACCGGACATCCAGCTGGTCGCGGTGGAGCCGGCCGAGAGCCCGGTACTCTCAGGAGGGCAGCCGGCGCCGCACAAGCAGCAGGGGATCGGGGCGGGGTTCGTGCCGAACGTCCTCGATACCAAGATCTACAACGAGGTGGTGCGGGTGACCAACGATGACGCCATCACGACCACGCGCCGCCTCGCCCGCGAGGAGGCGCTGTTCGTCGGCATCTCGGCGGGCTCGATCACCTGGGCCGCGCTTCAGCTGGCCGCCCGCCCGGCCAACAGCGGGAAGCTGATCGTATCGATCATCCCCGACTTCGGGGAGCGGTATCTCTCGCACCCGGTGTTCACCGAGCTGGCAGACCCCGACTACTCGGACCTGGACGAGGTGATCTCGCCGCAGCCAGCGGCGGTCTGAACAGCGTGAACGGTAAACGGTAAACGGTGAACGGGAACTCCGATCGCTAGCGGAGCCCCCGTTCACGTTCACCGTTCACGCTTTTAAACGGCCGCGCGCCGCCTGGTGAACAGCCTATAGAGCGCCAGCAGGATGATCGCCCCGATGACCGAGGCGATGAAGCCGGCCGATTCGCCCTCCCGGTACCAGCCCACAGCCTGTCCTACGAACTTGGCCACAAAGGCGCCGGCGATACCGAGGATCGTGGTCACGATGAACCCGCCCGGGTCCTTGCCGGGCATCAGGAGCTTGGCAATCACGCCAACGACGAGACCGATCACGAGCGTAGCGATGATACCCATGGATCCCCCTTGAGGTGGCGCCCAAGAATGTACAGCCTTTGGCCGGGCCCGCTGTGACTGGCGTTTTCCCCCGCCCCGGGTGACATTCCCACTCCCCTCAACCCTCGGCCCCCATGTCCGAGCACCGCTACCCCCAGGGCCAGGTCTTCTATCGTAAGTTGAGCAAGCGCTTCCCCTTAGTGATCCGGGGGGAAGGGTGCTGGCTGGTCGACGAGGAGGGCAAGCGCTACCTCGATGGGTGCGGCGGGGCGTTCGTCGCCAGCCTGGGTCACGGGGTGGCGGAGATCGGCGCCGCCATGGCGGAGCAGGCCGGCCGATTGGCCTACGTCAATGGCACCGCGTTTACCCACGACCCGGTGGAGCAGCTGGCGGCGGAGGTCGCAGGCCTCTCTCCGGGCGACCTCCAGCGGGTCTACCCGCTCTCCAGCGGCTCCGAGGCGGTCGAGGCGGCCCTCAAGTTTGCCCGCCAGTATTGGGTCGAGGCCGGGAAGCCCAAGAAGCACCGTATCGTCGCGCTGACGCCGGCCTACCATGGCAATACCCTGCTCGCCCTGTCGGCATCGGCCCGGGAGCACTACAAGACCTACTACCGGGAATGGCTGGTCGACGTAGCGCGAGTGCCCGCTCCGTACGCGTATCGCTGTGAGTGCCGAGGCCGTCCGCCCCTCTGCCCTGCCTGCGACGGGTCGGCATTGGAGGAGGCCATCCTCCGGCTGGGCTCGGACACGGTCGCAGCGTTCATCGCGGAGCCGGTGGGCGGGTCCTCCAGCGGGGCCACCGTTCCGCCCGCTGACTACTTCCGCCGGATCCGTGAGATCTGCGACCGGCACCAGGTGCTCTTCGTCGCGGACGAGGTGCTCACCGGCGCCGGACGCACCGGGAGCTGGGCGGCGATCTCGCAGTTCGGCGTGGTGCCCGACCTCATGACCCTGGGCAAGGGCCTGGGAGGCGGCTACGCCCCGATTTCCGCGCTGGTCGCACCCGACCGGCTGGTGAACGTGCTGGCAAAGGGCTCAGGCTCCCTGCTGCATGCGCAGACCTACTCCCATCATCCCGTGTTGTGCGCCGGCGCCGTGGCGGCGATTCGCTACCTCCAGCGCCATCAGCTGATTGAGCGGTGCGCCGCGATAGGACAGATCCTGCACCGGGAGCTGCAGGCGCTTCGCGGCTTCCCCCACGTCGGTGACGTGCGCGGCCGGGGATTGCTCGCCGGTGTGGAATTCGTGGCTGACACCGAGACCCGTGCACCCTTTCCCCGGAGCCGCGGGTTTGCGGAGCGGCTCGCCGCGGTGGCCCTCGAGGAAGGGTTGGTGGTGTGGCCCAACGTCGGACAAGCCGACGGAACCAACGGTGACCTGGTGATGCTGGCACCGCCGTTCGTCATCAGCGAGGAAGAGATCCGCGAGCTCGTGCAGCGACTCGGCCGAGCCATCGAGAAAGCGGTGGCGCCCGGGAAGGCCGGCGCGGCAGAAAAGGCAGTGGAGGCGGTATGACTGCGACAGCATCAGAGAAGATCACGTACACCTCGGCGTCGGGTGACCTGGACGCCTTCCACCGGCAATTCGATGCGGCGCTCGCAGCGGTGAAGGCCTCCGCCGGCCAGCGACACCCCTGCTTTATCGCGGGACGGGCGGTGGAGTCTCCGGCCGACCCGCTGGTCGACCGGTCACCCATCGACACATCGTTGGTGCTGGGTACCTTCGCCTGCGCCAATCCGGGGCACGTGGACGAAGCCGCGCGGGCGGCCAAAGCCGCCCAGCGGGGATGGGCCCGGCTTCCCTGGCGGGAGCGGGTCGCAATCATGCGCCAGGCGGCTCGGCTCATTCGGGAGCGGAAGTACGAGCTGGCCGCGATAATGAGCCTCGAAGTGGGGAAGAGCCGGCTCGAGGCCATGGGCGACGCGGAGGAATCGGCCGATCTGATCGACTACTATGCGCAGCAGATCGAGGACGCGGACGGCTTCGTCCGGCCGATGGGGCGGGTCACGCCGGTCGAGCGCAACACTGATGTGCTCCGGCCCTACGGCGTCTTCGTCTGCATCGCACCCTTCAACTTCCCGCTTGCGCTGTCTGCCGGGATGTCGTCGGCGGCGCTGGTGGCCGGCAACGCGGTGGTGTACAAGCCCGCCGAGGACACGCCCTGGACCGGACTCAAGCTGTATGAGGTCTACCGCGACGCGGGCATACCGCCGGGCGTGTTCAACGTCCTTTTCGGGCACGGCACCGAGATCGGCGATCCGCTCTGGCAGCACCCTGACGTCGACGGCGTCGTGTTCACCGGGTCCAAGACCGTCGGGCTCCGGATTCATCACGGGATTTCCCAGCGCTGGATCAAGCCGGCACTGCTCGAGCTGGGCGGAAAGAACGCGGCAATCGTCATGGACACCGCCGACATCGACGCTGCCGCCGAGGGCGTGATGCGGTCGGCTTTCAGCCTGCAGAATCAGAAATGCAGCGCCACGTCGCGGGTGTACGTGCACCGGGCGGTGGCGCAGCCGTTCGTGGAGGCGCTGCTGGCCAAGACCGCGGCGATCAAGATGGGCGATCCGACCCAGCGCGACGTGTACTTTGGCCCCGTGATCAACGAGAGGGCCGTGTGCCGGTACGAGAAGGCGGTTGCTCAGGCGCGCCAGGAAGGAACGATTCTCGCCGGGGGCGCACGCCTCGCAGGCGGTGTGTTCGACAAAGGCTACTTCGTGGCCCCCACCATCGCTCGGCTCCCACTCTCGAGCTCGCTCTACCGCGAAGAGCTGTTCGTGCCCTTCCTTGCGATGGGCGAGGTCGGGAGCCTCGACGAGGCGGTGGCCGAGACGAATAAGGTGGAATACGGCCTGACCGCCGGCATTTTCTCGCAGCAGCCGGAGGAGGTCGAGCGGTTCTTCGACGAGGTCGAGGCGGGGGTGTGCTATGCCAACAAGCGCACCGGCGCCACCACGGGTGCCTGGCCCGGGGCGCAGCCGTTCTGCGGGTGGAAGGGCTCGGGATCGACGGGGAAGGGGGGGTGTGGGCCGTACTACGTCCAACAGTTCTTACGGGAGCAAAGTAGGACGGTCATAGAAACTACGTAACGGTGAACGGTAAACGGTAAACGGTAAACGGGGGCTCCGCGGTACATCGGGGCCCCCGTTCACTGTTCACCGTTCACGCTTTTCAATCTTCTAGGCTCAAGCATTCATCCAATATCGCCAGGCCCGTGTCCACGTCGTATTCGTCCAGCACCAGCGGCGGCGCCAGACGGATCACGCTCTTGCCGGCGCCGAGCAGGAGCAACCCCTTCTTGAAGGCTCGCTCGGTGAGCCGGTCGACCAGCTCGGGGTAAGGCTCACGACCCTCCCGGTCCTTGACGAACTCCACTCCGATCATGAGCCCCCGGCCGCGCACGTCGCCGATGGAGCCGTGGCGCTGCTGCAGGCGGCGTACCCCGCTGAGCATGCGCTCGCCCATCGCCGCGATGTGTGGCAGAAGACCGTCCACCACGTCGAGCGTGGCCAGGGCCGCGGCACAGCTCACCGGATTGCCGCCGAAAGTGGAGCCGTGAGCCCCGGATTCCCAGGTCATCACCGAGTCCTTCGCGATCAGGGCGCCGATGGGCATGCCCGAGCCGAGCCCTTTGGCGGTGACCAGGATATCGGGCTCGACCCCTTCCCACTCGCAGGCCCAGGTCTTCCCGGTGCGCCCGACGCCGCTCTGCACTTCGTCGGCGACGAGCAGAATGCCGTGCCGATCGCACAGCTCGCGCAGCAAGCGGACGAACCCGATCGGCGGGACCACGTAACCGCCTTCGCCCTGGATCGGTTCGACGAAGATGGCCGCGACATCCTCGGGGTGGAGTTGCCGCGCGAACAGCTCCTCGATGGCGCCGACGCCATGAATGCCGCATCCATTGCCGGCCGCGCATGCTTCGCAGCGGTACGGGTTGGAGAACGGCACGTGGTACACCTCAGGGAGAAACGGCCCGAAATGGCCCCGCTGCTTGACCTTGCTCGACGTGAGGCTCATCGCCCCGTAGGTGCGGCCGTGGAACGAGCCGTGGAAGGCAATGAGCGCCGGGCGGCGGGTATGATGGCGGGCGAGCTTGATCGCGCCCTCCACGGCTTCGGTGCCCGAGTTGGAGAGGAACACCCGCTTCCTGCTCGGGCCTGGCAGGGAGCGCGCAAGCCGCTCTGCCAGCCGGGCGAACCCGTCGAAGTAAAAGTCGGTGCCGCAGATGTGGAGGAAGCGTGAGGCGGCGTCACGGATCGCCTCGACCACGCGGGGATGGTTGTAGCCGGTCGAGCTCACGGCGATCCCCGCCATGAAGTCGATGTAGCGATTGCCGTCGACGTCTTCGGCCATGGCGCCCGAGCCGCCGGCCATGACAAGGGGGTATTCCTTGATGTACGACGTAGAGGTCCACGCCTCGTCCCGGGCAATGATCGCCTGGCCCTTGGGCCCTGGAGGGCCGATCAGGATTCTCGGGTAATCGCGGGTGGTCATGCGTTGCTCCCGGCAAGCTCTCGCTGGTAGGCCCGCCACCATTCCTGGCCCGACTCCGGCAGCAGGTAGATCGGATCGTAATACTCGTAGAGCCGGCTCAAGGCCTCGGGGTCGTCCAGCTCGATGCCGGTCCGGTAGTTCTTGGTCCAGCGGGAAATCCCGAGCTCCCGATCGTACTCGGCGATCTGGTGCACCCAGCGTTTGCCGACGAACGGGACGTCGCACACGATTCGCGGGGTCGCGAACCCCGGCAGGTAGCCCATGATGTCGTGCTGCAGCTGCTGCGCCTCGAAGATCCCGGTTCGCCAGTGCTCGGAGTTCGGGATCATGTCGCAGACGTAGAAGTAGTACGGCATGATCTTGGCGTGATCGAGCAGCATGAAGCACAACTCCACCAGGTCGCGCGCGGTTGCGTTGACGCCGCGGAGCAGCACCCCCTGGTTGCGCACGTCTCTGAACCCGATCTCCAACAGCTTGCGGGTGGCCCGGCCCACCAGCGGCGTGACCTGCTGGGCGTGATTCGTGTGGGTGTGCAGCGCCAGGTCCACCCCGCGCTCGAACGCCTTCTTCGCCAGTCGCTCGAGGCCGGCCAGCACCTCCGCCTGCAGGAAGTGCTGGGGAATCCCGATCAGCCCCTTCGAGGCGAGCCGGATGTCACGGACGTGGGGGATCTCCAGCAGCGCGCCGACGAACGGCTCCAGCTGGCTGATGTGCAGGTTCGCAATGTCGCCACCGGAGACGACCACGTCGCGCACGCTGGGCGTCCGCCGCAGGTAGTCGAGAATCTGCTGGTGCCGATCTTTCTGGGGGACCTGAAACTTGAGCTTGTCGACCTGGGGTACGTCGTTCCCCACCAGGTCCATCCGGGTGCAGGGCCCGCAGTACTGGGGGCAGGTGGAGAGCAGCTCGGCCAAGACCTTGGTGGGGTATCGGTGGGTGAGCCCCTCGACCACCCACATCTCGGCCTCGTGGAGGCTGTCGCGCGATGCCTTGGGGTGATTGGCCCAGTCGGTCCGCCGGTCGGCCAGCGCGGGCAGCATGTATCGGCGCACCGGATCCTGCCACAGATCGGACGGGTTCATGGTGTTCAGCATGTGCGGCGGCAGGAGCATGGACATGGTGGCCCGGAGCTCCTGATCCTGAGCAATGCTCGCGGCGAGACTGTCCGGCAGGAGCGGGCCCAGAGCGGCCTTGAGCTCGCGCAGGTTCTTGATCGTGTGCTTTCGCTGCCAGGTGGCGCTCTCCCAATCTTCCCGGGTCACGCCATGATAGCCGGGAATCCGGGTCCAGTCCGGCTCGACGAACTCTCGGGGCGGGGGATAGGGGAGCGGCTGGCCGGTGTTCGGGCCATCGGCGAGATAGGTTGGGGCTTCCATGCGGTAGCCTCGACTGCGCACCGGTAAGCGTCGATCAAGCGCCTGCTACTATTGACGATAGCGAAGCTAATATATAATATATAATCTGGCAAGCATTGCCGTCACCCGTCTCCCCGAGGGCCCGTGCAGCTGGACCAGATCCTCCGTACTCTGCCGCCCGGACGGCGCCAGGCCACCCATGAGCTCGTGGCTGCCGTGCTCCGTGAGGCCATCACAACGGGGCAGCTCAAAGCCAACCAGCCGCTGCCGCAGGACGAGATCGCGAGCCAGTTGCGGGTCAGCCATATCCCCGTACGGGAGGCGCTGCGCCAGCTTCAGTCAGAGGGGCTGGTGGATTATCAACCCAATCGTGGCGCCACCGTGAGTGCGCTCGAGCCCGCCGAGATCGCCGAAATTTACGAGATTCGCGCCATCCTCGAGACCGCGGCGATCCGGCAGGCAGCACCCCGGCTCACCCGAACCCAGCTCGAGCGGGCTCGGACCATCCTGGAGCAGGCAGAGCAGTCTATCGACGGCGCCACTTGGGGCTCGCTGGACGTCGAGTTCCATCAGCTGATGTACGATCTCATCCGCCGACCTCAACTCGGCGAGATGATCGCCGGGCTGCTGCGGCGGGTGGACCGCTATTGGCTGACGCACGGACTGATGCTCAAATACCGGGACGAGTTCGAGCGGGAGCATCGGGCCCTTCTCGCCGCGCTCGAGCGGCGCGACGCCGAGGGGGCCTCCGCGCTGCTGGAGCGGCACCTGGCGGGCGCGAGCCGGCGGCTGGTGGCGGAGCTCGCAGCCGGCAAGGGCGGCGACGGGGTGGTGGCCCAGGAAACCGCAGCACGGTAGGATTAGAGCCCTCCAACCCACGGTTCAGGCGAGCTACCGATGGATTCGAAGGTCGTCTCGATGAGCGACGCGATCGCCCGGCACGTCCACGACGGCGACACGGTGGTCATCGAAGGGTTCACCCACCTCATTTGCTTCGCGGCGGGGCATGAGATCATCCGCCAGGGCCGCCGCAACCTCACGCTCTGCCGGCTCACCCCGGATCTGATCTACGATCAGATGCTGGCCGCCGGCTGTGCCCGGAAGCTGGTATTCTCTTGGGCGGGCAACCCCGGCGCTGGCTCGCTGCATGCCTTTCGGCGGGCCGTCGAGGGAAAGGGCGACCCGGTCGAGATCGAGGAATACTCCCATTTCGGAATGGTGGCGCGATTCTGTGCCGGGTCCGCGAGGCTGCCCTTTTGGCCCCTGCGAGACTACGCCGGCACCGACATTCCTTCGGTCAATCCCCGGATCCGCACGGTGACGTGCCCCTACACCGGAGAGCAGCTCGCGACCGTGCCGGCGCTCAATCCGGATGTCACCATCGTGCACGCGCAACGGGCCGACGCCAACGGCAACGCGCAGATCTGGGGCTTGCTCGGCGTCCAGAAGGAGGCAGCGTTCGCCTCTGAGCACGTGATCGTGGTGGTGGAGGAGCTGGTGGACGAGGCAGTGATCCGGGCGGACCCCAATCGCACGCTGATTCCGGGTACGATCGTCGACGCTGTCGTAGTCGAGCCCTGGGGTGCGCACCCGTCGTACGCTCAGGGGTTTTACGACCGCGACAACGATTTTTACGTCGCGTGGGAGAACATCTCGCGCGACCCGGCCAAGCTGCGTGCCTATCTGGACGAGTTCGTCTACGGTGTGCCCGACCGGCAGGGCTATCTGGCGAAGCAACCCGGGCTGGTGGAGCGATTGGCGGCGGACGAGCGCATGTGTGCGGGGGTCAACTATGGCTACTAGCCACTTGCGACCCGTTATGGATCAATGATGACGTACTCGCCCGGCGAGATCATGGCTTGTGTCGCCGCCCGCGAGCTGGCGGACGGCGAGGTGGTCTTCGTCGGCATCGGTCTGCCCAACCTCGCCTGCAATCTCGCGCGAGCGACCCATGCTCCCAATCTCGTCCTGATTTACGAATCCGGCGCGGTGGGCGCGATACCGGAGCGGCTTCCCGTCTCCATCGGCGACCCGGCGCTGGTTACCGGCTCGCTCATGGTCTGCAGCATGGCCGACGTGTTCCAGTGCATTCTGCAGAACGGTCTGATCGAGGTCGGGTTCCTGGGCGGGGCACAGGTTGATCGCTGGGGCAACATCAACACGACGGTGATCGGCTCCTACCAGAGGCCGTCGGTCCGGCTGCCAGGCAGCGGCGGCGCGGCCGAAATCGCCATCCACGCGCGGCGCACCGTCATCATCAGCCGGCTCAACCCCCGCGCCTTCCCCGAGTCGGTGGATTTTATCACCAGTCCGGGGCACCGGTCCCGGGGCGGTACCCGCAAGGAGCTCGGCATGCCGGGCGCCGGACCGGTCAAGGTGATCACCGATAAAGGCATTCTCGAAGCGGACCCGGAAAGCGGCGAGCTCGTGCTCACTGCGCTTTACCCCGGCATCGCGGCCGAGGAAGTGCGCGCCGGTGTCGGCTGGCCCCTCCAGGTCCGAGGCCAGCTGACTTGCGTCGAGCCGCCGGACTCGCGGGCCCTCCACCTGCTCCGCGACGTGCTCGACCCGCAGCGGCTCTACCTCAAGGGATGAGTCACCCGGCAGCGGGCGCCACTCTCCCCGAGCTCCCGCGCACGCTCACCCTGCGGGACCTCGTCCTGCTCAATGTCGTGGCCGTGCTCAGCATTCGCTGGCTGGCCACCTCCGCCGCGGCCGGACCGTCGAGCCTGGTGCTCTGGGTCTGCGCGGCGCTCTTGTTTTTCGTGCCCCAGGGCCTCGCGGTGGCAGACTTGGCAGGCCGGTTTCCCGATGAAGGGGGAATCTACGCCTGGACCAAGCGGGCGTTCGGCGAGGGACACGGCTTTCTCTGCGGTTGGTGTTACTGGATCAACAACGTGCTCTACTATCCCAGCCTGTTGCTCTCGGGGGCCGTCATCGCGACCTACGCCTTCGGGGCAGGTGGCAGCGGTCTGGGCGACCGCTGGATCTACGTGCTCCCGGCGGCGCTCGGCGCCATGTGGGTCGCCGTGTGGCTCAACGTGGTGGGGCTCAAGGTCGGGAAGTGGCTGCAGAACATCGGTGCGATCGGCTCGTACCTGCCCGGCATCGTGATCGTGGTGCTCGGCGTCGTTGCAGTAGCCACGCGGCCGCCGGCAAACGGCTTCACGCCGGCGACGCTCACGCCGGATCTGAGCAAGATCCCCGAGCTCAACCTCTGGGCCTCGATCGCTTTTGCCTTTGCGGGGCTCGAGCTCTCGGCCACGCTGGGCGGCGAGATCCGCGACCCCCGGCGCCTGCTCCCGCGCTCGATTTTCCTCGCAGCACCGCTGATTGCGCTCATCTACATCGCCGGCACCGGCGCGATCCTCTGGATGGTGCCGCAGAAGGACGTGAACCTGGTTTCGGCGCTGCTCCAGGGCATCAGCGCCGGAGCGCAGGGACTCGGACCCATCGTGGCGTGGGTGGTGCCGCTGGCCGCTGCCGCGAATGCGCTGGGCAACCTGGGCTGTGTGGGCGCCTGGCTCGCCGGCTGCGCCCGGGTCGCGTTCGTGGTGGGCCTCGACCGCTACGTGCCGCCCGCGTTCGGGCGGATCCACCCCAAGTGGGGCACGCCCTACGTCGCCATCCTGGTGCAGGCCGCGCTCTCTACGATCTTCCTGTTTGTGTCGGTGCTCGGGAGGGGGACCACGGTCGAGAAGGCCTACCTGGTCCTCCTCGATACCATGATCCTGATCTACTTCATCCCCTACTGCTACATGTTCCTGACCTTCCTGGTGTTCGGGGCAGGCAGGCCGACGGGCGGAGGGGCGGACGGGCGGGCAGGCGGACAGCTAGCGAGCGGCTCGCGCCGGGTTCGGACGCTGCTGGTGGGTTGCATCGGGCTTGCGGTAACCATCTTCGCCATGGTCGTCGCGACCATCCCCCCGCCCGGCACGACCGATCCCTGGCTGTTCGAGCTCAAGGTGCTGGGAGGTGCCGGGGCATTCGTGGGGGCTGGCGGGCTGCTCTATTGGCGCGCAGCTCGCGCCGCCGCGAGAACGCTGGCGGGCATTCGGGCGGCGCAGGCGGGTCAGGAAGCCTGATGCCGCTCCAGGTCGCGGTGGTTGGCGCGGGTGCGTTTGGGGGCTGGACCGCGCTCCATCTGCTCCGGGCCGGCGCGCAGGTCACGCTGCTCGACGCCTGGGGGCCGGGGAACGCCCGTGCCAGCTCGGGCGGCGAGACCAGAGTCATCCGGGGCATCTATGGCGGCAACCGGCGCTACGTCGAGCTCACGGCGCGGTCCTTCGTGCTCTGGTGGGAGCACGAGGCGCGCTGGCAGCAGCGGCTCTACCATCGCACCGGCGCGCTCTGGATGTTCTCCGGCGATGACAGCTACGCCCGCTCGACTCTCCCGCTGCTTCGGGAGATCGGGCTCGAGGTGGCTCAGCTCGAGCCGGCCGATGCCGCGCGCCGCTATCCGCAGATCGACTTCGCCGGGGTGCGCAGCGCCTTCTACGAGGTCGAAGCGGGCTATCTGCTGGCGCGGCAGGCCTGCGAGATCGTGCGTGAGGGCTTCGTGGCCGAGGGTGGCCAGTATCGGGCGCTCAGCGCCGAGCCGGGCTCGATTGCCAGCGGCGGCCTGCGGGAGGTCGCTCTGGCCGATGGCACGACGCTCCGGGCCGACCGCTTCGTCTTTGCCTGCGGCCCCTGGCTGGGGCAGCTGTTCCCGGAGGTCATCCACGGCAGGATCACGCCGACCCGGCAGGAAGTCTTTTTCTTCGGGCCGCCTCGGGGCGACAACCGCTTCGACGACGGCCACTGCCCGGTGTGGATGGACTTCGGCGAGCGGTTCCTCTACGGCATTCCCGGCAATCAACACCGCGGGTTCAAGGTCGCCGACGACACCCGCGGCCCTCCCATCGATCCCACCACGGAGGATCGACTCCCCACCGCCGAGGCACTCGGGCGAGCCCGCGAGGTGCTGGCGCGCCGGTTTCCAGCCCTGGCGGCTGCGCCCGTCGTAGAAGCCCGGGTCTGCCAATACGAGCAGAGCTCCGATGGACATTTCATTCTCGACCGTCATCCCGGCGCCGAGAACGTGTGGCTCGCCGGCGGCGGCTCGGGACACGGCTTCAAGATGGGTCCCGCCGTCGGCGAGCTCGTCGCCGGCCTCGTGCTGGGCACGGCGGATCCGGAGCCCCAATTCTCCCTGCATCGCTTTCCTTGATCATGTTTTCACCGCAGAGGCGCAGAGGACGCAGAGAAAACCCACAAAGGGTCTTCCTCTGCGGTCTCTGCGCCTCTGCGGTTTGCCTTTTGGGCGCGGTCTCCGATGCCCGTGCCCAGCGCGAGCCGGTGCTCCAGCAGATCAACGAGCCCCATCCCTATTACTTCCGGGAGATGTATCTCCCCCAGCTGACCAGCGGTCCGAGCGGCGCGGCGTGGTCTCCGGATGGGCGGGAACTGGTGTACTCCATGCAAGGCTCGCTCTGGCGCCAGCGGGCGGGCACGGGCGAAGCGCGCCAGCTCACCGACGGGCCCGACTATGCCTACCAGCCCGACTGGTCGCCCGACGGGCGGTTCATCGCCTACACCGCCTACACCGGGGCGGCCATCGATCTGCGGCTGCTCGATCTTGCCACCGGTGCGACGATCCCGGTCGTAGCCGACAGCTCGGTCAACCTCGAGCCACGCTGGTCGCCTGATGGCCGCCGGCTCGCGTTCGTATCGACCGCCTACCAGGCCCGGTTCCATGTCTTCGTGGTGGACCTTGCCGAAGGCCGGATTGGCCGGCCGGTCCGGCTCACCGAGGACCGCGACAGCAAGCTCCCGCGCTACTACTACAGCGTCTTCGATCAGTACCTGTCGCCCAGCTGGTCGCCGGACGGCAAGGAGCTGATCCTGGTTTCCAACCGGGGACACGTGTGGGGGTCGGGCACGCTGTGGCGAATGGCGGCCGAACCCGGCGCCCCAATGCGCGAGATCCACGTCGAGGAAACGACCTGGGGTGCGCGGCCCGACTGGTCCCATGACGGCAAGCGCGTGGTCTACGCCTCCTATCTTGGCCGCCAGTGGCATCAGCTCTGGCTCATGACCGATCAGGGCGAAAACCCCTTCCAGCTGACCTACGGCGAGTTCGATGCGACCTATCCGCGGTGGTCGCCTGATGGGCGCCGGATCGCGTACATCTCGAATGCCGGCGGCAACACGTCGCTCTGGCTGGTCGAGGTACCCGGCGGCAAACGCGAGCCGGTCGTGGCGGCATCCCGGCGCTATCTCCAGCCGACGGGACGGCTGCGACTCACCGTGGTGGATGCCGCCACGGGTCGACCGGTGCCGGCACGGGTCTCCGTGGTAGGCCCGGATGGTCGAAGCTTCGCCCCCGATGACGCCTGGCGCCACGCCGACGACGGCGTGGATCGTCGCGAGCGCCGGTTCGAGTACGGCTACTTCCACACCTCGGGAAGCAGTGTCCTCAGGGTGCCTGCCGGCGCCCTCACCATCGAGGTCACCCGGGGGCCCGAGTACCGAGTTGCCCGGCGGACCGTGCAGGCGACCGCAAGCTCGACCGTCACCACCCGGATCGCACTCGAGCGCCTGGCCGATCTTGCAGCGCGCGGCTGGTGGTCGGGTGATCTTCACGTTCACATGAACTACGGCGGCCACTACCGGAGCGACCCCCGCCGGCTGCGCGCCATGGCGGAGGCCGAGGACCTCCACCTGATCGACAACCTGATCGTGAACAAGGAAGGCCGGGTGCCGGACATCGGGTACTTCACGGGAAGGCCCGATCCGGTCTCGAGCCCGCGGGTGCTCATCCTGCACGATCAGGAGTTCCACACCAGCCTCTGGGGTCACGTCGGCTTGCTTGGTCTGCGGGATCACGTCGTGCTGCCCGGATACGCGAGCTATGCCCGTACGGCGGCAGTGAGTCTGTTCCCCAGCAATGCGGATGTGTTCGCCGATGGGCGGGCCCAGGGCGGGGTCACGGGCTACGTGCACCCGGGCGACGTGCTGGCGGATACCGCCAAGCCCGACCAGACCCTGCCGTACGGGCTCCCGGTGGACGCGGCGCTTGGCCTGGTGGACTACATGGAGCTGGTTTCCTTCAGCGAGCACGCGTCGACCGCGTGGGTGTGGTACCGATTGCTCAACTGCGGGCTCCGGATCCCAGCCGCTGCCGGCACCGACGCCATGACCAACTTTGCCTCACTCCGGGGGCCGGTCGGCGTCAATCGGGTCTATGTGAAGCTCGACGGCCCATTGAGCCGAGATCGGTTCCTGGCGGGTCTCAAGGCGGGGCGGACGTTCGCGACCAACGGCCCGCTGCTCGAGCTGAGCCTCGCTGGACATCAGGTCGGTGACGAGATCCGCCTCCCGCCCAGCGGCGGGCGGCTCCGGGTTCGAGCGACCCTGCGGTCTTTCCTCCCGGTCGAGCGGCTCGAGTTGATCGGAAGAGACGGCGTGGTGGCGCGCTTTCCGCTGGGCGGGGACAGCACTGCTGCGACGATCGACACTGCAATCTCGGTGGCGCGGAGCGGTTGGTACACCCTCCGGGCGTGGGGCCGGCAAGCCCGCCACCCGGTACTCGACATCTACCCCTTTGCTACCACCAGCCCGATCTACGTTACCGTGGGTGGCGAGCCGGTCCGTTCGACCGAAGACGCAGCGTATTTCGTTCGCTGGATCGACCGGCTCGACTCGCTGGCGCGATCCAGTAGCGCCTGGAACTCCACTGGTGAGAGGGACAGCACGCTCGCCAAGTTTGCGAAGGCCAGGGCATTTTTTGAAGGGCAGGAGGCGACGGCCGCGTCGGAGACCCGCGGCCCAAGATAGGATCCGCTCAGGCCTCGAACATCACACTCATGCAGGTCATCGCCGATTCGGCCTTCCGGAGCTCGGCCGTGTCGAGCGTGAACACCTCGAAGCCGCGCCGTTCGAGCGCGGCTCTCGTCCTAGGGAAATCGCCCGGGTAGACCAGCTTCCCCGCAACCGCCAGCGCGTTGGCGGCGAAGGGCTCCTCCGGCGCCACCGCCATGACGTCCAGCCCTTCGAGGCACGACACGTCGATCCAGTCGGGGTTGGCGAGCACGACGCCGCGGCCCAGGTAGGTGCAAGCCGACTTGAGATGGAGGCATCCAGTGGGCACGATCGGCACCACGCGGTAGCCGTGGGGCGCCGTGGCCCGCTCGAGTTGCTCCACCGCCGCCCGGTTGGTTCGCGCCGTCAGCCCGACGTAGAGCGTGCGCTCAGCCTGCATGACGTCACCGCCGTCGAGCGTGGCCGGCGGCTCGAGCCAGTGGAGCGGACGGTAGGCGGCAAGACATCGGGCGATTTCGGCCGTCTCGCGGCGGCGGCAGGCCGCCCCCATGATGGGAATCACGGCCAGCTCGTCCAGCACCAGTGCGGTGTCCTCGACGAACACGGCATCGGGCAAGTCGTCAGCCGAAGGGAGCCGCACCAGCCGCGCGCCCAGGCGCTCGAGGGCCACCTCGTAGGCGGCATGCTGACGGCGGGCCAGCGGCAGATCGATGGGCTCGCGCTCGATAAACGTGATCTCGCACCTACCCAACGATGCGCTGACGGGGCGGGTGATCGCGACCAGCGTCACGCAGGACTCGCCTGCGGAGTG
>JBIOTT010000147.1:0-5713 GCA_044866195.1 Gemmatimonadales bacterium | reverse complement strand
AAGGCGCAGACGGCGGTCGTCACCTGTCATCACCAGGCGCCGCCCACCGATCCCGAGCGGTTGTCCGCCGCCAAGATGATCGCGCTGGATGTGATGGTGGTGGGCGGGCACGAGTTCCGGGGTCGTGCCGCGCTCGAGCTGCCGCCGGGCCGAAGCCGGGCCCTCGACTACGTCAACGGCCCCGGCACCTTCTTCGCCCTCTGGACCGACGACCTGACCCATTACGTCAACAAGCTTCTGGTGCGGACGATTCGTCCGCTTGATTGAGGTTCCGTGGCCCGACTCGACCAGCTGATCCGGGTGCTGCACGAGCAGCGCGCCGACTCCCTCCAACTGGCGGTCGGGAAGCCCGCAGTATTGCTGCGTGACGGTACCAGCCGTCCGGTCACGAAGGACCCGCTGAGCGACGCTCAGATCGTTGCATTGCTGCGGGAGATCGCGCCGGTCGAGGCGGCGGGCGGGATCGGCTCTGCCGGGCCGGTGCGATTCGGCTACCGCGCCCCCTCGGGGACGGTCCAGGTGGAGGCCCGGGCCGGCGACGTGACGCTCCGGCCTGGCCCGGCCGCCGGCGCGGAGACGCCGCCGGGCCGAAGCGAGGCCGAGCAGCGGGAGGCTCGCGGGGCAATGGATGTACTGCTGCGGCAGCTGGTGGAGTCCGGGGCGTCCGACCTGCATCTGCGGACCGGCGAGCCGCCGCTGCTCAGGCAGAGCGGCGAGCTGGTGCGGCTCGAGGCCGAGGCGATGGGCGGCGACCGGCTTGAGGCGCTGCTCAGCAGCATCATGGGTCCGAAGGAGCTGGCGGAGCTGCGCGAGGCCAACGACACGGACTGGGCCTACGAGCTCGAGGGTCTGGCCCGATTCCGCTGCAATGCCGGTCGCGACCGGCGGGGCCCGATGGCGGTGTTCCGGACCATCCCCGGTCGGGTGATGACGGCCGACGAGATGGGGCTGAGCCGCGAGGTGCAGAATCTCTGCTATCTCACCAAGGGGCTCGTGCTGGTGACCGGCCCAACCGGCTCCGGCAAGTCCACCACACTCGCGGCGCTTGTCGATCTCATCAACCGTACCCGCACCGACCACATCCTCACGATCGAAGACCCGATCGAGTTCGTGCATCAGAGCAAACGATGCCTGGTCACCCAGCGGCAGGTGGGACTGCACACCCGGTCGTTCAAGCAGGCCTTGAGAGCCGCGCTCCGGGAAGACCCCGACATCGTGCTGGTGGGGGAGATGCGGGACCTCGAGACCGTGTCCATTGCGCTCGAGACGGCCGAAACCGGACACCTCGTGTTCGGCACCCTGCACACCACCACTGCGTCCAGCACGATCGACCGGATCATCGACCAGTTCCCGGCGGACCGTCAGTCGCAGGTTCGGGTCATGCTCTCGGAGTCCCTCCGCGGGGTGATCGCGCAGACGCTCTGCCGCAAGCTTGGCGGCGGCCGGGTCGCCGCGCGCGAGATTCTCCTCACCATCCCCGCAGTGTCCAACCTGATTCGCGAGGGCAAGACGTTCCAGATTCCATCGATCATGCAGACCAACCGCAAGGCCGGCATGGTGACCCTGAACGACGCGCTGATGGAGCTGGTGGATCAGGGTCTGGTGGAGCCCAAAGAGGCGTACATGAAGGCGGTCGAGAAGAACGGCTTCGCCCAGGCGCTCAAGGCGAAGCGGCACGACGTGAGCTTTCTCAGCGAGGCATGAGCGGGGGCGGGCAGGTGGGCAGGCGGGCAGGCGGACCGGAGGCGGCTGCGGGAGCGGAGCTGCTGCCCTTCGGTCCGCCCGTGCTGGTGCTGGTGTCGCCCCAGGACCTCGTCAACGTCGCGAGCGCGGTCCGCATCGCCAAGAACTTCGGGATCGGCGCCATTCGGGTGGTAAACCCCGAGGTGGAGCTCGACCCGTATCGGATCGAGGGCATCGCACACAACACGGCCGATCTGGTGGCCCGCATTGCGGTACACGAATCGCTCGAAGCCGCGCTGGCGGACTGCGTCTACGCGGCCGTGCTGACCGGGCGGGAGCGGGCTGCGAAGCGGACGATGCTGCGGCCGCGGGAAGCGGCAGCGGAGCTGGTGGCCCGGCGGTCGGAAGCCAACGTTGCGATCGTGGCTGGCCGGGAGGACTCGGGCCTGACCAACGAGGAGCTCGACTGCTGTGACGTCCTGGTGACCATCTCCACCGATCCGGCGCACCCTTCGCTCAACCTGGCGCAGGCGGTGGCCATCATGGCGTACGAGAGCTGGCTCGCGCGGGGCGGCGACCGCCTCCCGTTCAAGCCGCCGCGCCGGACGGCGCCGGCCGCGCCTCACGCGCTGCTGGACACGCTGTTCGCGGACTGGACCCGAGCGCTCTGGGCCATCGACTTTTTCAAGACCCGGCAGCCCGCCAACGTCATGCGTTCGTTTCGCGAAATCGTCTTCCGGGCGGGCCTCGACGCCCGCGAAGCCTCGCTGCTCCGGGCGATGGGGATCGAGGTGTCGCGCTTCCTCGCCCGCGAGGGGGTGCCGGCGGCAGGGGTGCCGCCGGCGCCCCCGGCTCACGAGGAGTCCTGAGCCGTGGGACGATCCGCCGGCTACTGGGCCGCCAACCCGTACCGCCTCCCCGACGAACCCCCCAAGCCCTCCGCGCCCTATCGGGATCTGCCGCCTCCGCTGGGCGACCGTTTCCGCCTCGCGCGCACCGGCCTGCTGGCCATTCGGGGCGTCGGCGAGCAGGTGCGCTTCATGGGCTCGCCCTGGGCCTGGGCCTGGGAGTTCGGCATCGGCTCTCGCAAGCTGTGCTGGCTGCATCCGATCCTGTCGGGGCCCAGCGCCACCTTCACGCTCACCGATGAGGACGAGGTGAAAGCCCTCGCGTCCTCCCGGCTGGCGGGGGTCGTGCGGCAGGCGATTCGGGAGGGACAGCGGACTGGGCCGGTGAAGTGGTGCTGGGTGCCGCTCAACGATCGCCGCCAAGTGGAGGGCTTTCTCAGCCTGGTGCGGCGGAAGGCCGAATGGATCGGTGCGGCAACGGCAACTCGGCGCCGTCGCGTGGTGTAGCGCTGCTGGGAATCCGGTTGTGGAGTTTCGCGGGGGCTGGCTATACTTACTCCCGCTCGAGGGCGGGCTCTCCCGACTTGGCGTCTCTCGTGTACAAGCGTTGACGTGCTGACCGCTCACAACCGGCCACGGTATGGCGGCGCAGGCAAAAGACGGTCGGCGTTTGACTGGTGAGGACGATGCGGAAGCCGGTACTCATCACCGTGGGGGCGGGAGCGGCGGCCATCGGGCTCGCGGCGCTCGCGGTCACGTCGGGCCGGACCGGGGCGCAGGCACCCAGGGCGGTCGCCGACTCGATCAAAGCCCCGTTGCTGGCTGCGGGTGATACCGCGGCGCTTCGCGGACCCCGCCAACCGGTCTTCTTCCGGCACGACATTCACGCCGGCCAATTCAAGATCCAGTGCCAGTACTGCCATTACTCGGTCGCCGTCTCGCCCGAGCCGGGGATTCCGTCGATGCAGACCTGCATGGGCTGCCACACCGTGATCGCCGGCACCGACAGCAGCCACAAGATCGAGATCAAGAAGGTCCGCGACGCCTGGTCACAGAAGAAGCCGATCGAGTGGGTGCGGGTCCATTTCGTCGCGCAGCACGCGCATTTCCCCCATATGCGACACATCAAGGCGCTCGGACCGAATGCCTGCCAGACCTGCCACGGCGACGTCGCGCGCATGCCCCAGGTCTACAAGGTCAACAACGTAAACCACATGGGATTCTGCGTCACGTGCCATCAGCAGCGCGGCGTGACCCGGGATTGCGCAGCGTGCCACTACTGACGCGCTATCCGCTATCCGCTATCCGAAGGCGGATGGCAGCGGATGGCGGGCGGATAGCGGATAGCGGATAGCGGACAGCACTTATGGCCCACGACGACAAGCCGGCCTCCCCCGAGCGCCGCCGATTCCTCACCGTCCTCGGGGTTTCGGGCGCCGGCGCCGCCGCGCTTTCCGGTTGCTCGACCGACCGGGTACAGAAGCTCATTCCCTACCTGGTGCAGTCCGAAGACCAGGTTCCGGGCGTACCCACGTGGTACGCGAGCACGTGCACCGAGTGCGCCGCGGGCTGCGGCCTCCATGTAAAGACTCGCGAGGGCCGCGCGATCAAGCTGGAGGGCAACCCAGAGCACCCGGTCAACCGGGGCAAGCTCTGCTCGCGAGGCCAGGCCTCGCTCCAGGGCCTGTACAACCCGGGGCGACTCAAGGGACCCATGGCGCGCGCGGCCGGTGGCGACTTCCAGGAGATCACCTGGGACGACGCGATCCAGCGGCTCAGCGCCAAGCTGTCCGCCGCCGGGGGCAAGCTGGCCGTGATCTCGGGCGCGGGCCGGGGAACCTTCTCCGATCTCCTCGCCGAGTGGACCACGGCCCTCGGCGGCAAGCTGGTACGATACGAGCCTTTCGATCATGAGCCGCTCCGCGCTGCCAACCAGGCGGTCTTTGGCCGGGACGAGCTGCCGGCCCACGATTTCGCCAAGGCCCGGTACATCGTCTCGTTCGGGGCCGACTTTCTGGAGACCTGGCTCGCGCCGGTCGAGAACCAGCGCGGCTTTGCCGAGTCCCATGGTTTCCACGATGGGCGCATGGCGCGGCACATCGCGTTCGCGCCGCGCATGTCACTCACCGGCCAGAACGCCGACGAGTGGCACGCGATCCGGCCGGGGTCCGAGGCGGCGCTCGCGCTTGCGCTTGCGGGCCTGCTGGTAACGGAGCACGGCGCGGACGCCGGGGGCCTGGGCCCCTCGCTTGCCCGGTTCACCCCGGACATGGCGGCAAAGGAAGCCGGGATCGATGTCGCCGTTATTCGCCGGGTCGCGAAGGAGCTGGCCGACGCCAAGCCCAGCCTGGTGGCCGCGGGCGGGGTCGGCAGCCAGCATCGCGGCGCGGCGGAGCTGTGCATCGCGGTCAACATCCTGAACTACGTCGCGGGCAACATCGGGCAGACCGTTCGGTTCGGCGCAGATCTCCAATCGGGCGACGGCGGTGTCGCCCTCGATGCCGTCGCTGCCGCGCTCGACGGTGGTCAGGTCGCGGTGCTGCTGGTGCACGAGGCGAACCCGCTGTATACCCTGCCTGCCTCCGCCGGGTTTGTTGCCCGGTTCAAGAAGGCCGGATTCAAGGTCTCAACGTCGCCCTATCTCGACGAGACGGCGGCCCAATGCGATTTGCTGCTGCCCAACCACCACGCGCTCGAGCGGTGGGACGATCTCCGCCCGCGCGCCGGCGTGACCGGCCTCATGCAGCCGGTGATGGAGCCCGTGTTCAAGACCATGGCAACGGGCGACGTGCTGCTCAGGGTCGCCCAGAAGGTCGGAGGGCCGCTGGCCAAGTTCAGCGCGGCGAGCTTCGAGGCCCATCTCAAGGCGCACTGGGCCGAGCTCGCGAAGCAACAGGGACAGGCCGACCCGGACGGATTTTGGCGCGCCGCCCTGCAGCGGGGCGGGCTCTACGGTGAGCCGCCAGCCCCGGCCGAGGTGAAGCTGGCTGCCGGTCTCACCGCGGGCTACACTGCGCCGGCCTTCGACGGAACGGGCGAGTTCTACTTCGCGCCCCATGTCTCGTCCTTCCTCTACGACGGGCGGGGCACCAACAAGCCGTGGCTGCTCGAGAACCCCGATCCCGTCAGCAAAATCACCTGGCACTCCTGGGTCGAGGTCCATCCCGACACGGCGGCCAGGC
>JBIOTT010000146.1:0-6707 GCA_044866195.1 Gemmatimonadales bacterium | reverse complement strand
GATATCGCTTGTCCTGGTTGCGGGGGATGGTGACTTACTGCGCTGCGATGCTCTGGGGCTCGGTCCTGCCCGGCACCGTAGGCGCCGACGCCATTCGGGCGGTCCTCGTCATTCGCCGGGGTGTCCGGGGGGCTGACGCCGTCGCGTCGATCATCGTCGAGCGGTTGGTCGGCTTCGTCACGGCCCTGGTGCTCGGGATCGCCAGCCTCATCATCCTCCGGTCGACCGGTGTGCTGGACGCGACCTATGATCGCGCCCTGTACGCCGGCGCCGCGGCGCTGGTATGCACGATAGGGCTGATTGGCATTTCCCTGAGCGCGTCGGCAGGCAGCGCGATCGCGTGGCTCCCGCCAGCGGTGGTCGAATCGAAGCTGATGTTTCGGCTCCGGCAGATGAGGGTCGCGTATCGGTCGCTCGCGACGGCACGGGGCACCATCGCCCGATTCGCCGGCCTGACGCTGATGGAGCAAGTCTTCGGCGTGACGCTTCCCTATACTCTCGCTCGAGGACTGGGCGTCGCGGTCGACGCCCTGGTACTGCTCGGCGTTGTCCGACTATGCATGCTCATCTCGCGGCTGCCGATCTCATTGGACGGTCTCGGCGTCTTCGAGGCGATCTTCATCGGCCTCATGCTCTTAGCAGGCATCCCGGCAGAGTTCTCGCTCGCGATTGCGCTCAGCGGCCGGGTTATCCAGCTGCTCTGTTTCCTGCCGTGGTGGCTGGTGCAAGTCACGAGCTCCGGCGGGGTCCGCCCGCCGGAGCTCGGTGCATCCCAGATCACCTGCGGTTCGTGATGGCGGCCGCCCCGACCCGGAGCCGGGACTAGAGCTGGAACCGGTAGCTCAGACCCGCGGTCCAGAGCACGTCGAATTGGGTCTTGTCGAAGCCCCCGCGATCGAACTTGTAGATGTACGACGCGCCCTGCGCGAACACGCCGAATCCATTGCTCGGGAAGACGTATTCCACGCCCAGGCCGCCCTTACCGGCGAACTTGGTGAACTTGTCGAACGCTGGGTCGTCCTTGTTGTCGATCGTGACGGCGCCCGCTCCAGCCAGAAGGTAGGGCGCAAACCCGCTTGCGGTCGGGTAGCGCAGCTGGAGATCGCCGCCGTAGAAGTAGTGATTGAAATTCTGCCCCGCGAAGGCAACGGATCCGTCGCTGCCTTTGTTGCGCGCGAAGTCGAACACACCCCGTACCGCGAGGTACTGGTTCACCTGCACTCCCGCGCCGCCGCCCAGCGTCCAGCCGGTCTTGAGATCGGCGGTCCCAGCTTCGTTCAGGTTGGTGAGCGGGGAGTAGCCGCCGCCATTGGCGAAGAGAATCGGGGAGGGTCGGCTGGAAGCCGGAGCGGCCGGAGACTGGGCCGAAGCGAGTGCGGGCAGCAGCAGTGCAAGCACGCCAGCGATGGTCGAACGAGTCAACATAGTTTTCGATCCTTGCGGGTTAGACCTGACGACCTGCTATTGACCAACGGTGCCGTCGGGCGCTACATACCTACCGGTAGGTAGGTCGACGGTGCCGGTAAAACCCAGCCGCCTCTACCAAAGTTCCAGCCCTCTGTATGCCTTGACGCGAAAAGGAGATCCGGTGCGAAACCAGCCCCTCGCTCCCAGCGCGGAAACGCCCGCCGACGGACGGTCCCGTCGGCGACTCCCGCCTGAGGAGCGGCGCACAGAGATCCTCGAGGCAGCGCTCGCCGTCTTTTCAGAGCTCGGCTTCGACCGGGCAACTCTCAACGACGTAGCCGACCGGGCGGGCGTCACCAAGGGCGCTCTCTATCACTATTTCGACTCCAAAGAGCAGCTCTTCATTGCGTTGCTGCGCCAGCGGATCCTGCCCCACATCGAGGCGGGCGAGGAGCTGCTGGCGACGGCAACCGGCTCCCGGGAGGAGATTCTCGAGCAGCTGCTGGCGCGAGCCTGGCGGCATTACCAGCAGCCCGGCCAGATCGAGCTCGCGATTCTCGCAATGAACGAGTTGCCCAAGATTCCCGAGGTCGGGCGAATTCTGTTCGACGAGGTCGTGCAACGGGGCCGCAGAACCATGCGGCAAGCGCTGGCGGGCGGGGTCGAGCGGGGCGAGATCGCGTCCTGTGACATCGATGCTGCCGCCGCGGTGGTGCCCTACATGATCATGGGCGTTGCGCTCGGCCACCGCCTGTTCCGGGGAATCGACCCCCTGACGCTGTCGGCCGAGCGGCTGGGTACGGCGGCGACCAGAATGCTGCTGCGCGGGGTGGGCGCCCGCCACCGCGAGGGCTGTGGCTGAGGGCTTTGGCCGATGGGAGGAACGCGCCTGCCGCCGGACGGCCGGCTCAGGTCACGCGCTTGTTGTCGGCGATCTGGGGTGGCGGCGCGATGGTGAACCGGAAGTGTTGCTCGACCAGTTGGCGGACCCGGTGATTGCCGCGTTTGGCCGGCCGAAATCTCATGTGCACCAGGGCGGCCCGGACCGACTGCTCGAATTCGGGATGCGGGGTGGTGAGCACCCGGACCGACGCAGTATCGACTTTCCCGGCGGTGTCTACCACGAACTGCACGTAGACCGTGCCCTCGGTTCCCTCAGCTAACAGCTTGGGGGGGTATGCCGGGGCCGCGCTCCCCTCGTACCGCTCGACGGCCGAGTCTACCTGGAGCACGCTGAAAATTGTGTCGGGCCGGGCGAGCTCCAGGCCCAGGGGCAGCTGGCCGCGCGCGCCGGCCTTATCCGTCGATCCGCGCCGTCCGGTTGCCTGGCGGCGGAGCAGCCAACCTTCGGTTTCCGAGGTGCGGTTCCGGCCGTCCTCGATGTCGGTGCCCAGCTTGCCCCACTGGTCGATCTCCAGCTGGCGGGACCGGGCGTCCACCCGATCGGGGGGCAGGAGAAAGAACACCATGGCCTCGCGCGGGTTTTCCGGCAGCACCCGGCCGCCCGCGGTCAGGGCCACGGCACCCCATACCAACGCGCCGTGCGCCACGATGCTGAGCATCGCGCATTCAGCCGTTTGGATGAATCGGCGATCGGACTCGAGTAGCGTGAGCCGCATGGAGTTGTCAGTCGAAAAAAGGGGCCCCCCGGTCTACCCGAACGGACCCGCTGTTGTATATATGACGCTCGGCAGCGCCTCGGCAAGACATGGCGACCTACCCCCACTGCAACCCCTAGAAGCGCACCCCTCTCCGGACCACGACCGCCCACCCAGCCCGCTGAACGTCGGTCCGGAAGCGCCGGGCGAAGTCGATGCTGACCATGGCATCCGTATCGGTGCTACGGCTGGGCCCTAGGCGGATCCCAAACCCCGCATCGGTCCCGGTGCGCCGGGCCGAGCCTGAGTACCAGGCGCCCCCATGGTCCACAAATCCCGCAAGTCCGAGGCCCAGGACGTCCCACCAGCTCTCGGCCACGGTCCAGCGATACTCGACCAGGAGATTCACCAGCCGGTCACCGGTAAAAGCATGGGCGTAGAACGCTCGCGGCCCCCGGCTCAAGCCCAGATCGAACTCCTCTCCCGGCACCTGGTTCTTTTGCCAGCCGAGCTGGCCCAGCACCACCAACGTGTGGGCTCGTGACGGCTGCGCTACCCAGGTGCCGGTCACCCTCACGGTTCCCGAATCGAGTCCCGGTGTGATCACCCGCCCGGTCGCATTGGCCCGCAGGGTGACGAAGCCGCCAGGCAGCCGCATGCCGCTGCCCGCGTTCACCTGCAGCCCCAGGCCATCACGGTCGTACCCGAACGCGCGGGGCGCCGCAAAGCCACCGACCAGCAAGCTCGAGCTCAGGTCAACGTCCTCCTCCCGGCCGAAGCTGCGGAGGTTTCGGAGGACGAGAAACGATGCCCGGCTGACCCAGAAATAGGGGCCCACTGCCGCGGTGACCGAGTGGGGAAAGCGAGTGGAGGCGACCAGGCTGGTATCGAGAAAATCGTCGCGCCGAAGTTGGGCGAAGAGCCCGACCCGGACAAACCCGGCGGAGGATGCCTTGAGCGCCAGCGCGCCGTCGGCCCGAGCCACGCTGTACCGGCGCCGGAGCACCTGGCCCGCGACCGGATCGCCCTCGAAAAACCGCAGCACGTCGCCATCGAAATCCAGGGCGTTGACGGTCAGCGCCGTCGGCGAGGCAAGGCTGAGGAACGGCAAGCCCATCCCGGCGCTCACAGAGCGTCCATCGGAGCGGTGCTGGTAGCCCGCGGAGGCGTAGATCCGGTTGGCGATCAGGCGAGGCTGCCGGAACAGGAGGGTCAGAGCCGTGCGGTCGGGGTCGTCCCGGTAATTGATCGCCGCGTAGGTCGCCCGGCCGAAGAGATTGAGCTCCTCCAGCCCGACCGCCCAGGTGGTTTGCCCGGCGGTGCTGGCGAAGTCGATTTGCGGGCGCGTGCTCCAGCCGTCTTTGGTGGTCACCCGCAGCACGGTGCCGGAGTCGGTGTGAATGCTGTCGATGATGACCCGTCGGAAAATGCCGAGCGCCCGGAGATTGCGAGCTGTTTCGGCGACCTTGGCCGAATCGAACGGTTCCCCCGCCTGGAACAGAAGCTCGCGCTCGACCACGCCGCGCCGGGTGGTGGCGTGAATGGAGTTGGCAAAGCGGATCAGCGAGCTGGCCTTGGCTTCCTCCGGCTCGAAGATGTCGCGGGCGTCGACCACGACCGCCCGGATCACGGGCGGCGGC
Organism: Gemmatimonadales bacterium; assembly: GCA_044866195.1. GTDB lineage: Bacteria > Gemmatimonadota > Gemmatimonadetes > Gemmatimonadales > GWC2-71-9 > DASQPE01. The sequence goes on along the minus strand of JBIOTT010000146.1, from coordinate 2,062 downwards.
GTCGAGTCAGGCCGCGACTGGGCACACAGCGGCGCCGCGCCCAGGAGCAGCCCGAGCGCCGCCAGTCGGTGGCCGCTCACGCGGCGAGCGCCTCCGCCGCCTCGCGGAGATCCGCGACGCTCTGGAGGATCCGGTCCGGCCTGATCCCGCTCTCCTGTAGGGCCTCGTCCCGGAACTTGCCGGTCCGCACCAGCCACCCTCGGTAGCCGGCCTGCTGGGCCCCGCGGACATCGGACCACAGGTCGTCCCCGATCATGGCGAGCGACGCCCCCGGGCCGATGGGGCCGAGCCCCGCTGCTGCGGCCCGGAAGAAGTCGGGGCTCGGCTTGCCGGCAAGCAGGGCCTCCCGCGAGGTCGCGTACTCGAGGCCGGCGACGAACGGGCCGGCATCGAGTGCCAGCCCGTTGCCGCTCCGCCAGTAGCGGTCGCGCGAGAGGGCTATGAGCAGCGCGCCATCGAGCACGTAGCCGAAGGCCTCCTGCATGAGGGCGTAGGTCCATTGCTCGCCCAGGTCGCCGACCAGCACGGCCTGCGGCGGAACTGGAGGTTGCCCCGAGCGGCCGGAGGTCCCCCCTTGCAGCTCGAAGCCCTCGAGGTCGCCCAGCGATGCGGACGGAAAGAACGGCGCCAGAACGGAGCAGCCCCGCTCGCGCGCGATCTTTCCCGCAGCGGTGATGGGTGTCAGGATCTCACTCGCATCGGCCACGAAGCCGTACTCTCGCAGCCGGCTGACCAGACCGGCGCGGGGCCGGCTGGTGGTGTTGGTGACGAAGCGGAACGGCACTCCCGCACGGCGCAGGGCGGCCACGGTCTCGGGGGCCCCGGGCACTGCGGCTCCCTCAACGTACAGCGTGCCGTCGAGATCGAGCAGGAAGCCGGAAGCGCCTAGTAGCGGCCGAGGTAGTTGTCGATCTCCCACCGGCTCACCTGGAGGTTGTACTGCGAGACCTCTTCCCGCTTGGCCTCCAGAAAGCGCTCGGTGAGATGCTCGCCCAGCGCGGCCCGGATGACGTCGTCCTTCTCGAAATACTCGAGCGCCTCGTGGAGGTCCCGGGGCAGCTCGTCGATCCGGTACTTCCGCCGATCCCGATAACTCATCCGGAAGATGTTTCGGTTCACCGGCTCCCGGCACGGGAGCTTCTGCTCGACGCCGTCGAGACCGGCCGCAAGCTGCACCGTCAGTGCGAGGTAGGGATTGGCGGACGGGTCCGGCATTCGCAGCTCGCACCGCGTGCTCAGCCCCCGCCGGTCCGGGATCCGGACCAGCGGCGAGCGATTCCGCATCGACCAGGCGACGTTGACCGGCGCTTCGTAGCCGGGCACCAGCCGCTTGTAGCTGTTGATCAGCGGATTGGTGATGGCGCAGAATCCGCGCGCGTGCTGCAGCAGCCCCTCGATATAGGAGAGCGCCACGTTGGAGAGCTGGTGCTCCGCGTTGGGGGCGTAGAAGGCATTGTCCTTGGGACCCTTGAAGAGCGACTGATGGGTGTGCATCCCGCTCCCGTTCTGTCCCTGGATCGGCTTTGGCATGAACGAAGCGAGGAACCCGAGCCGCCGAGCCACGTCCCGCACGATGAACCGGAAAGTCGCCAGATTGTCCGCCGTGGTGAGGGCGTCGGCATAGCGGAAATCGATCTCGTGCTGCCCGGGGGCGACCTCGTGATGGGCCGCCTCGACCTCGAACCCCATAACCTCGAGGTGCTCGACGATGACCCGGCGAATCTCCTCGCCCTTGTCCACCGGCGTTAGATCGAAATAGGCTGCGGAATCGTGCGTAGTGGTCGCGGGCGAGCCGTCGGGCCCCATTTCGAACAGGAAGAACTCGGCCTCACAGCCCGCCATCATCGTGTAGCCGAGCTTCTTGGCGTGGTCGATCTGCCGCTTGAGCGTGGTGCGCGGACAGCCGGCGAAGGGGCTCCCGTCCGGGGTATGGATGTCGCACAAGAGCCGGGCCACCCGGCCGCCCTCGTCGTCGTAGGGCAGGATTCGAAAGGTGGCGAGGTCTGGCTTGAGCAGCATGTCGGACTCCTCGATCCGCACGAAGCCCTCGATCGAGGAGCCG
>JBIOTT010000145.1:0-4911 GCA_044866195.1 Gemmatimonadales bacterium | reverse complement strand
ACTCGGCCGGAATCGAGCTGCACCATCATCCACTTGGCCAGGTCGGTCACGTTGGCGACGACCCCGCCGGCGGCGTTGGTGGGGTCGAGGGTGTCGCGAGGGATAACGGTGAGTTTCCCTTCGACCTTGGAGTGCGCGGCGGAGAAGTTCTCCTCCGGGCGGACGCCTCGAGCCGTGACCCGCGCCTCGCTCATGCCGAGGGGGGCGAAGATCCGCTGCTTGATGAACTCCTCCCAGCTCAAGCCGGTGATCGCGGGAATCACTTCCCCCGCCGCCACATACAGCACGTTGTCGTAGGCGAACTCGCTCCGGAAGCTGGACGCGACCCTGGCGTAGCGGATGCGCCGCAGGATGCTGTCCCGCGAGTAGTCGGAGTGATACCACAGCAGGTCGCCGGCGCCGAGCCCGAGCCCGCTCCGGTGGGTGAGCAGGTCGCGGACCGTGAGCTCGCGAGTCACGTAGGGATCGGCGAGCTGGAACCAAGGGAGATGTTTGGTGACCGGGTCGTCCCAGGCGAGCTTCCCCTGATCCACCAGCATCGCGAGCGCGGCGGTAGTGAAGGCTTTGGTGTTGGAGGCGATCTGGAAGAGCGTGTGCGCGTCTACCGGGGCGGGCTCGCCCAGGCGGCGGTGGCCGTAGCCCTTGGCGAACACGACGCGGCCGTCTTTTACAACCGCGACAGCGGCGCCGGGGGTGTCGAAGGCGGTGAGCGCCTTGGCGACGTAGCCGTCGAGATCGGATGGGATGGTCTGCGCGTGAAGCGCAGGGGCCGTTACCCAGGAGCAGAGCAGCGCGAGGAGCAGCAGGGCGGAGAATCGCATGCGCTAATGTATACAATCTTGCATCCACCGGCCAGCGCTGCGGTAAGGGAGTAGGGCGGTAGGGCGGTCAGGGTGACAAGCACCGCCTTACCGCCTTACCGCCGCGAGATGAATTCACCAGATTAGGGCTCCGCAGGAAGATCCAGCACTTTGCAGGAGGCTTCGATGACCAGCGTTGCTCAAGCTCCAGCCGCGGTGAGCCCCACCTCCACCCCCACACCAGCGCCCGGCCAGCCGACGGCCGAGCGCATCTTCGCGGCACTAAGCGCGTACGAGCGCACCGCCGCCCTCTCGGCGGCCATCGAGCTCGATCTCTTCACCGCCATCGGCGAGGGCGCGACCACCCCGGATGCGCTGGCCCGGCACAGCGGAGCGGCCGAGCGCGGGGTCCGAATTCTGGCCGATTATCTGGTCGTGGACGGTTTTCTGACCAAGCAGTCCGGAGAGTACGGGTTGGCGCCGGAGGCCGCGGCCTTCCTCGATCGGCGCTCCCCGATGTATCTCGGCACGATGTCCCGCTTTCTCGGCACGCCCGCGTTCACTCGCCGGTTCGAGCGCCTGGTGGATGCGGTGCGGCGCGGCGGCAGTGTCGACGAGAACCATATGGTCGTGCCCGAGCAACCGCTCTGGGTCGAGTTCGCGCGCAGCATGGCCTCGCTGCAAGCACCGGTGGCAGGTCTCGTGGCGGATGCCATCGGCCGGGCCGAGCGGGTGCTGGATATCGCGGCCGGACACGGGCTCTTCGGGATTGCGGTCGCCCTGGCCAATCCCAACGCCATGATCATCGCGCAGGACTGGCAGAACGTGCTTGCCGTCGCGCGGGAGAACGCCGAGAAGTCGGGACTGGCTGACCGGCTGCGATTGCTTCCGGGAAGCGCATTCGAGGTCGATTTCGGCGAGGGGTTGGATCTGGTGCTGGTGCCCAACTTCCTGCACCACTTCGACCCGCCCACCTGCGTCGCCCTACTGCGCAAGGTGCACGACGCGCTCGTACCCGGCGGGCGGGCAGCGATCGTCGAGTTCGTGCCTGATGAGAGCCGGGTGGCCCCGGCGATCCCGGCCGCGTTCAGCCTCAAGATGCTGGCGGCCACACCGGGAGGGGACGCGTATACCTACTCCGAGCTCGACCGGATGTGCCGCGATGCCGGCTTCACGGCCACCGAGCTCAAGCCGCTCCCGCCGACCCCGCAGAGCCTGGTGCTCGCGCGCCGGTAGGGCGGCAGGGCGCCTTACCGCCCTTGAACCAGCAGGCGCACGGCGAATGTCGCCTCCCTGAGGAACTCGCGCAGCTCCTCCGGTCTGACCAGCATGTTGTGCCTGAAGATCACCAGCCATCCGCCCGCGGACTGGGCCGCAAGCGGGTGATCCATCTGGCGCGCAAAGAACTCGAGCGCCCGCGGCCCGAACACCATCCGGATGGCGGGCTCGTCTGTTCCGAGGAGCCGGTAGCACCGCGAGAAGTCCGGATGGATCCCTGCCATGAGTCCGGGATCCTCGGCCCACTGCTGGAGCGCGCCGGCAGCTTGGCGGTACGCCCGCGACGGTACCAACCGACTCGCGACGCCGCCAACTAGTCCGAGGCCCCGCCGCACGACCATCTGCTCGACGGCACCGCGAGTCGGCTCGAGCACGAAGTCGGGCAGGCGCCGACCACCGAGCGGGAAACAGGCCAACGTCTCCCGGTGCTCCGTCTCGTGGCCAGGCGTACCGCTGGTGCGACGATAGTCGCCCACGACCAGATCCAACCCGTCGAACCGTCCCCTCGCGACGTTCGCCAACTCGACCCGAGCCCCCAATGCGGCCAAGGCCAGCAACGGAACTGCGGAGAGGCCGTCCTGTTCCAGCAAGGCGCGGCTGTCCGGCACGGAGGAGAGTCCCAGCGCACTCGTCGCCTCTGCCATGCGACGGCGACGGACCCGCTCCCGAACCAGCGTCCAGGCGATCCCGCCCGCGGTGAAGGCGAGCACACCACCGAGCACGACGACGAGGGGGCGCATACGCCCTAGCGGGCCAGGAGCTCGGCGCAACGCTCCCGGCTGAAGGTTGCTAGCCCGCTCGCTGGCCGGCCGACTTCAGCCGGCTCCGCTCGGCTGGCTGCGGCACCGGGCGGCGCCGGAGGTGGCGGGATGGGTGGCTGGGCCAACAGCCGCCGGCACACGTCACGGTCCGTGGCCTCGCGGCTCGCCTGCGCGCGCCGCTCGACCGCCGCCCAGTGCCGGGCGGCGCTCCATCGCGCGAAGGCGGTACCCAGCGTGGCGTTGAAGACGAGCTCCGCCGCCACGACCGAAATCACCAGTGCGAGTGGCACGCCCACCCAGGCGATCCGGCGAAGCACCGCCAGCGGCACAGTCACCAGGAGAGCGGCCAGAATGGCAAATAGGGGGATGACCACCAGCGCCCCCGTGAGGCTACCCCAATCGGTGTACAGCTCGGGGCTGATCAGCGCCGCGGCGATGGTGGCAAGGGATCCGGCGGCGGCACCGAGCAGCAGCACGGGCCAGGCGAGCGGTCGAGCGTTTGTCATGGGATCTCCGGTCCCGACCAATGCGGGTCTTCACCGACTTCAGTCCATGGAGTAACTACGTCGTAATCACCGAGCCAACCCAGGGCAAGGCTGCCGGCAACGAATCGCTTCTCCCGCTAGCCATCTCGCGTCCCTGCAGGCAGATTTGAACCATCCCCCGCTGGATCGTAGCCTGGTTAACGCGCCCGCCGCGCTTACGGATGCTCTCCGCGATCGCTACATGCTCGAGCATGAACTTGGGCACGGTGGCATGGCTACCGTGTACCTCGCGCACGACCTCAAGCACGATCGCGAGGTGGCGCTCAAAGTACTCCGGCCCGAGTTGGCCGCGGTGCTCGGTCGGGAGCGGTTCCTCGCGGAGGTCGCGCTTACCGCCAAGCTGGACCATCCCCACATCCTGACCCTGATCGATTCGGGCGAAGCCGGCGGTACCCTCTACTACGTCCTCCCTTACGTCCGCGGCCAATCCCTCCGACAGCGGCTTGCCGCCGAGCAGCAGCTGCCGGTAGATGAGGCGGTGCGCATCGCCTGCCAGGCGGCGAGTGCGCTCGCCTACGCCCACCGGCAGGGCGTGATCCACCGCGACATCAAGCCCGAAAACATCATGCTGCACGAGGGGGAGGCGATGGTGACCGACTTCGGCATCGCTCTGGCCGTCCGGGAAGCAGCCGGCGAGAGGCTGACCGAGAGCGGGCTATCGCTGGGCACGCCCCAATACATGAGCCCGGAGCAGGCGACGGGCGGGCACGACCTCACGGCGCGAAGCGACATCTTCTCGCTGGGCACGGTGGTTTACGAGATGCTCACGGGGGAGCCACCCTTCCACGGCCGCACGTCCCAGGCGGTTGTCGCCAGGCTCGTGACCGAGCGGCCGGCCCCGATACGGACGGTGCGGGACACTGTGCCCGCCGGCGTCGAAGCCGCGGTGCTCCGGGCACTGGCCAAGGTGCCGGCCGACCGCTTCCCGAGCGGCGGCGCGTTCGCGACGGCGCTGCGCGAGGGCATGACTCGGACGGTCGCGGCGCCGGTCCCGGCGTACCCTGGAGGCAGCCGCCTCGCACGGGCCGGGCGATGGTTGCTGGCTTTGGCGGTTGCGCTTGCAGCCCTCATCGCACTTTGGGTGACCGCGAAGCGCGAGTCTGAGGTGTCGCGGGTACGCGCTGGTAGTCTCGGCTCCCCCGTGGTTCTCGTTTCACCATTCGAGTCCGGGGGTAACGACACGCTCGCCGTTTCGATCGCACGGTCGCTCTCGGATGCGATCGTCGACAGCCTGGCGACCATCAGCGGCCTGAGAGCGGTCGCCACCACCGGCGACACCGCGCAAGCCGCCGATTCACTCCTGCGCGGCGCGGAGATCAGCCTCATCGTCGGGGGATCGGTCGAGCGGAGGGGGAACGAGCTGAAAGCCATAGGCCGGGTGAGCGAGGGTGCCACCCGGATCCAGCTCTTTGCCCAGGGACAACAGGCTCCGCGCGCCGCAGCGCCCGTCCTGCAAGCGGACCTGGTGGAACGCATCGTGCGCTTCGTTCGGCGTTACGTGGGCACAGAGGTGAGGCGGCGTGCCAT
>JBIOTT010000144.1:0-2869 GCA_044866195.1 Gemmatimonadales bacterium | reverse complement strand
CCGTTTCTCGGCGCCTGGGGGCGGGGCTACCAGCTCGGCCCCGGCTCGATCCGGGTGGCCCACACCGACGAGGAGCGGATTCGCAAGGCGGACCTGCTCCTGGGCGTCGATCTCTACGTGAAGCTCGCGACCGACCTGCTCGCGGAGGATGCGACATGAAGGCCAAGATCCCAGTGTCGGTGCTGGGCGCTACCGGCACCGTCGGGCAGAAGTTCGTCCGGCTGCTGGCCGAGCATCCCTGGCTCGAGATCGCGGCGCTGGCCGCGTCGGATCAGAGCGCGGGACGGCCCTACGGCGAGGTGGTCCGCTGGCGCGAGCCGCCGCCGCTCCCCGACCGCCTCGCTGCCATGACGATCGCGCGATCGACACCGCCGCTGCCGGGACGGATCGCGTTCTCCGCGCTCGACCCCGACGTCGCGCAAGACATCGAGCAGGGCTTCGCAAAGTGCGGCGTCTTCGTCGTGACCAACACCCGGATTCATCGGATGGATGCCGACGTTCCGCTCGTGATTCCCGAGATCAATGCGGGGCATCTCGCGCTGATCGAGCGGCAGCAGGCCGCGCGTGGCTGGCCGGGTGCGATCCTGGCGAACCCCAATTGTTCGACCGCCGGCCTGGTGCTGGCGCTGGCGCCGCTCCATGCGGCATTTGGAGTGGAGAAGGCTTTCGTCACCACCCTGCAGGCCGTCTCGGGAGCCGGCTATCCCGGGGTTCCTTCACTCGACATCCTCGGCAACGTGATCCCGTACATCGGCGGCGAGGAAGAAAAGATGGAACGGGAGACGGCGAAGATCCTGGGCAGCTTGCGCGACGGCGTGGTGGCGCCGGCCCCAATCGGCATCAGCGCGCAGTGCAATCGGGTGCCGACGGTGGATGGGCATCTGGAAACGGTGTCGGTCGGGCTCGCCCGGCGGGCAACCCCGGACCAGGCTGTGGCGGCGCTGCGCGAGTTTCGGGGGCCGGAGGTGGTACAAGGCCTGCCGTCGTCGCCCCCGTCGCCGATCGTCGTCGACCCGCGGCCGGACCGCCCCCAACCTCGGCTCGACCTCGAGCAAGGGAGCGGGATGACCGTGACGGTGGGCCGGGTGCGACCCTGCCCGCTGCTCGATCTGCGCTTCGTGCTCCTGAGTCACAACACGATCCGCGGTGCCGCCGGCTCGGCGCTGCAGATCGCCGAGTTGCTCGTGGCCGAGGGTCATGTTCAATGATTGAACCGCAAGTGATTGAACCGCAGAGGCGCAGAGGACGCAGAGGGTTCTTCCGGAGGAGGAACTCCGCTCTTCAAACCCACAGAAGCTGTTGTGTTTTCGTGAAGCGGCATCTCGCTCCAGGCGCGGCGCCCTCTGCGTCCTCTGCGCCTCTGCGGTTCAATCTTTCAGGTGCCTCAGCGGTGAATCTTTCACGCATGCGTCTGCGGTGAGCCTGTCATGATCGTCTGCAAGTTCGGTGGCACGTCGGTCCAGGACACCGCGGCGATCCGCCGCCTCATCCAGATCATCCGCGACCGCGCATCCGAGCGCCCGCTACTGGTCGTCTCCGCTCTCGCGGGGGTGACCGACGAGCTGCTGGCCCTGGCCCGTCTGGCGGAGGGCGGCGGGTCCGGTCCGGGCGAGCGGCTCGACGCGCTGATGGAACGACACGAGGCGACCGCCCGCGAGCTGCCCGGAGCCGAGACTGCCCTCGTCGCGATCCGCGCCGAAGCCGCGGCGCTGGCGGAGGAGCTGGCCGCCGTGGCTGGACGCCGGATCACGCTTCGCGAGCTCGACAGCGTCGTGGGGCGCGGCGAGCTGTGGAGCTCCCGGCTGGTGACGGCGGCGCTGGCCGGCGGGGAGCTGCCCGCCGAGTGGGTGGATGTCCGGCCGATCATGGTCACGGACGATCGGTTCGGCCGGGCAACGCCTTACCCGCAGGTCCTGAACAGCCGGGCCCGCCAATACCTCTGCCCGATTCTCGAGCGCGGCGTCGTGCCCGTCACCCAGGGATTCATCGGTGCGACCGCGACCGGCGTGCCGACCACTTTCGGCCGCGGCGGCTCCGACTTCAGCGCTTCGCTGCTGGGGGCAGCGCTTCGGGCCTCCCGGGTGGAGATCTGGACCGATGTCGACGGGCTGATGACGGCCGACCCCAGGGTCGTGCCGTCGGCCCGGACCCTCGCCATCGCGAGCTACGAGGAGGCCGCCGAGCTGGCGACTTTCGGGGCCAGGGTGCTGCACCCGGCCACGGCCGTCCCGCTGGTGCGCGAGGGCATCCCGATCATCGTGCTCAACTCCCGCCGCCCCGAGCGCGCGGGCACCACGATCGAGCCGAGCGCCGAGGTAGAGCGCCTGGGCGACTCCCCGATCCGGTCGATCTCGTGGAAGAGGGGGATCACCGTCATCAACATCCGCGCCCCCCGGATGCTCGGTGCCTACGGGTTTCTCCGGCAGCTCTTCGAGGTGTTCGAGCGTCACGAAGTGGTGGTGGACGTGCTCGCGAGCAGCGAGGTGAGCGTGTCGCTCACCATCGAAGACCCGAGCCACCTGGATCGGGTGCGCCGCGAGCTCGAGGATCTGGGCGAGACCTGGGTGGACGAGGGTCGCGCCATCGTGGCGGTGGTCGGTATCGGGCTCAAGACGACGCCGGGCCTGGCTGCGCGAGTGTTCGGCGCGCTCAAGGGAACCTGTGTCGAGGTCATCTCGCAGGGCGCCTCCGCCATCAACATGACCTTCATTGTGAGGGAGGAGGATGGACCGGAGGTGGTCCGGCAACTGCACCAGGAGTTCTTCAGGACCGGCTGACGCTCGCGGATAAGCTGCCTCCCAGCCGGAAAACTGTTATCGTGCAGCCCATGCTCACCGCCTCCGCGATCGCACTCGCTCTCGCCTTCTCG
>JBIOTT010000143.1:0-3992 GCA_044866195.1 Gemmatimonadales bacterium | reverse complement strand
GCACACTACCCGCTCCCGACTGCTCCCGACTGCTCCCGACTGCTCCCGTCTCCCGCCCGCTCCCGCCGCACCCGGAACACCTCCACTGCACGACTCTTGCCCCTGAGCCCCAGCGCAGGCTGCTGCTCGGGGTCGCCGGCATTTCCCGAGGCCTGCCGAAAGGTATCGCTCACCAGGATCTCGCCGGCGCCCGCCTGACCCGACAGCCGCTGGGCGACGTTCACCGCGTCGCCGATCACGGTGTACTCGAGCCGCCGGAGGCTCCCGATATTGCCCACGAAGACCTCTCCGTAGTTGATCCCGATTCCCACCCCGATGGTCGGCCGGCCGACGGCCTGCCAGCGCGCGTTGAGCGCATCGACCGCGCGTTGCATGGCGCGCGCGGCGTCGAGCGCCCGCTGCGGGTTGCTGTCCCGGGCCAGCGGCGCGCCCCACAGGGCCATCAGCGCATCGCCGATGAACTTGTCGAGCGCACCGCCGTGCTCGAAAATCACATCCACCATCTCACTGAAATACTCGGTCAGCATGTGGGCGATGGCGTCGGGGGACATTCCTTCCGCGATTGCGGTGAACCCGCGGATGTCGGCAAAGAGGACCGTGATGGCGCGGCGCTCGCCCCCCGGCTGGATGGCCGTCTTTTGGCGGCTGATCTCGGCGGCGACGTCCGGCGCGAAGTAGCGCTCGAAGTTGGAGCGCACCAGCGCCTCCCGCCGCGCCTGCTCGGCGTAGCGGGAATTCTGAATCGCGACGGCGGCCAGCCCGGTGAAGGCGATGAGGAACTGAAGATCCTCGTCGGTGAAGGCATTCTCCGCCGTCAGGCTGTCGACGTAGAGCACGCCCACGGCCTCTTCGGCGGAGGCCATCAGCGGCGAGCACATGGCGCTGCGCACGTTTTGCAGCTTGATCGACTTGCCCCGGAATCGCGGATCAGTTGCGGCATTCTGGGTGAGCACGGCCACCTGCTCGTCCATCGCCTTCCGGACGATCGAGCCGGACACCCGCTCGATCTCGGCGCCCCCCAACCGGCTCCGGGAAAGCCGGGTGACGAGCTCGCCGGTTGCTTCCTCGCGAAGCAGGATGGCGACCCGGTCCACCCGCATGACCTCGAAGGAGACCGCGGCGATGGTGTCGAGCAGCCGGTCGAGATCGAACTCGCCTGACAGCTTCTGCGCCATGGCCAGCAACAGGGAGAGCTTGCGGGCGGACACGTCGCCGGAGGCCGGTGCGGTGGCCGCAAGCTCGCGCACGATGGTGTTCGCCCCGGCCACCGGTTGAGGAGAGGGACGGTCGGGAGCCTCTGGTGCTGCCTCGAGGTGATAACCCACTTTGCCGAAGGTGACCGCATCGTTGGGCGAGAGCCGGATGCTCGTCACCCGGCGCCCATTCACGTAGGTCCCGTTGGACGAGCCGAGGTCTTTCAGCTGGACCCCGTCCGGGCCGGCCGTGAGCTCCGCGTGTCGGCGGGAGATGGTCGGGTCGTAGACGGTGATATCGGAGCCCACGCCGCGTCCCACGATCACACTGCGACCGGCCGCGAGCTCGAAACGCTGGTCGCCGGCGAGGCTGACTAGGCGGTACGTGAGCATGTAGGTAAGGTAAGCGGGCTAGGGCGGTTCCGCCTTTCCGGCGAGCGCCAGTGCGAGCAGGACCGCGCGGGCCTTCGCCTCGGTCTCGTGCCATTCAGCCGCAGGATCGGAATCGGCTACGATTCCGGCCCGGCCTGGACCCAGGCGCGGTCGTCGCGAATCACGCAGGTACGCAGGGCGATCGCGGTGTCGAGCACCTGCGCTCCCCAGCCCACGTACCCCACGGCGCCCGCGTAGGGGCCGCGGCGCACCGGTTCGAGCTCATCGATGATCTGCATGGCTCGCACCTTGGGAGCGCCGGAGACGGTTCCGGCCGGGAAACAGGCCGCGAGCGCCGCCACCGCGTCGAGCTCCGGCCGGAGCCGGCCCCGCACCTCGCTCACCAAGTGCATCACGTGCGAATAGCGCTCGATGGTCATGAAGGCCGTCAGGTGCACCGATCCGAACTCGGCAACCCGTCCAACGTCGTTACGGCCGAGGTCGACCAGCATGAGGTGCTCGGCCCGCTCCTTGGGATCCGCTTCGAGCTCCGCCGCGAGCGCGGCGTCGCGTTCCGGCGTTTCCCCCCGCGGCCGGGTGCCGGCGATAGGCCGCAGGGTGACCTCGCGATCTTCCACCCGAACCAGGATCTCCGGCGAGCTGCCCACCACGTGGACATCATCGCAGTGGAGGTAGTACAAATACGGGGCGGGGTTCAGCGCCCGGAGGTAGCGATAGGTGAGAAACGGATCGGGGGCGGGGAGATCGAGCCGGCGGGACAGCACGGTCTGGAATGTGTCGCCCGCTGCGATGTATTCCTTGATCCGTCGCACGTCGTTCTGGAACTGTTGATCCCCGTAGGGCGAGGTCGTGGGCGGGGGCCTCTTGGGAAGCTCCAGCGGCAGCGGCCCCACCGAGACTGGAGTCGCGAGCCGGCAGAGCCAGTCATCGATGCGCATCTCGCCCTGATCGAAGAGACGGCGGAGCTCGGGCTGGCTGACGCCCTCCGGTGCCTCGACGTTCGCAATCACCGTTGCCCGGTTGTACACATTGTCGAGTACCAGCAGCGAATCGGCCACCATGAGAATCGCATCAGGCAGGTCCCGGTCGTCCGGGGGCGGGGAGGGCAGCGACTCGATGGTGCGCACGAGGTCGTACCCCAGATATCCCACTGCCCCTCCAGTGAACCGGGGTAGGCCAGGGACCTCGACCGGCGCATGCCGACGCATGGTCCGGCCCAAGTGGTCCAAGGGCGCCACGTCGTGCTCCGCGAGGTGCCAGCCCTCGGCTGGCGTCCAGCGTTCGCAGACCCGGCCGCGGTAGCGGAAGACTTCGCGCGGATCGGTCGCGAGGAACGTGTACCGGGCCCAGCGTTCGCCGCCCTCGAGCGACTCGAGCAGGAAGCCGTAGGGGCCGCGATGGATCTTGGCGAAGGCGGTGACCGCCGTATCCCCATCGAGGACGACTTCACGGGTGACCGGAATGATGCCGCCCCCAGCCTGCGCCCGGCGGGCGAACGCCGCGAACCGGTCGTTCATTTCGGAGCTCCGACCACGTATCCCCCCACGGAGGTGATCGTCGCGGAGAGATTATCGGTGGCCGGCCTGGTGGAGCGCTGGAACACGATCGTCTCGCCCCGGCCCAGCTTGCCGATGGCGAGGGCCCGCTCGAATGCGACATCGGAACCGAACGCAGTACGCGCCTCCGCGGGCATCGCGAAATGCACCGGATACTTGAAGATCAGCGTCGCGCTGCGAAGCGGGGCCGAGGTAGTCAGATCGACGCCGTAGACGCCCGGGCGAATGTGGATGCCGACGGTCACCGAGTCGGTGGTGGTCGAGTCGAAGGCCTGAGCTGGGAGGGCCAACTCGCCGAACGTGAGATCGTCCGGGGCGGGATGGCGGATCACGATCACCCGCGGCACGCCGCGCCGCACCCGGACGGTAGTGTCACGTGGGGGCAGACTATCGAGCCGGAGAAGAATGACCTGGCTCAACGCGTACGTGCGCCTCGGGTCGCCGGTCGTGGGGATCGACGGGCCGGTGGCGGCAATGGGACGATTCCCGCCGCAGCCCAGGAGCAGCACGATGGCTCCGCGGGCAAGCCCCCGGAATAGTGCAAGGCCGGTGAGAGGTGAGAGGTGAGAGGTGAAAGGTGAGAGGCTCGAGCTCATGACCAGATCCATTGTGCGTGTCGGCGGCCTGTCCCTCGCACTTCTCACCTCTTACGTCTCACTGGCGTCGGCCCAGCAGGCTTGGAACACGCCCGCCGTCCTGGATCTGGTGCGCCGCGGGGTGGAGCGGCGGCAGACGGCCCAGGCCGACCCCGCGCTCCAGAGTTACCGCACGCGAGCCCACGGCTTCGTCTTCTTCCTGACCCAGATCGGGAGGGAGGGACTGGGTGGGCCGCCGCGCCTGGTCAAGGCCG
>JBIOTT010000142.1:0-18955 GCA_044866195.1 Gemmatimonadales bacterium | reverse complement strand
CCCAACCCGCGCGCGCGGGTTGATGGTCTTGAGGTCGTGGATCAGCTGCGCCAGATCCTCGATCGAGTAGATGTCGTGGTGCGGTGGCGGCGAGATCAACTGGATACCGGGCACCGCGTGACGCAACCGGGCGATGAGCTCCGTCACCTTGTGTCCCGGCAGCTGACCACCCTCTCCGGGCTTGGCGCCCTGCACGATCTTGATCTCGAGCTCCTCCGCCCGCACCAGGTACTCGGCCGTGACCCCGAATCGCGCTGACGCCACCTGCTTGATCCGGTTGTCGAGCCGATCGCCGTTGGTGAGGGCCTGGAAGGTCGCCGGATCCTCGCCGCCTTCACCCGAATTCGACTTGGCACCCATGCGATTCATGCCGATCGAGAGCGCTGCGTGGGCCTCGGGCGAGAGGGCGCCCAGCGACATGGCCGAGGAGATGAAGCGCGCCCGGATGGCCTCGGCGGGCTCCACCTCCTCGAGGGGCACCGGCGTCCCCGCTCGGATCGCCAGCAGGTCGCGCGGCCCGGCGGGGCGCCGGTAGCCATTCCTGGTGAGGTAGGCGGCGTAGGCTTCCGGCGTGCCGGCCTTCACGGCCTGCTGCAGCGCCACCACGATCGGCGGCGCCCAACCATGGTCCTCGCCCTCCTTGCGGAAGCGCACCCGGCCGTGGTCGGGCAGGGTGCCGGCCGGCTCGGCATTCTCTCCGTAGGCGGAGCGAAAGCGAACCAGCACGTCGTCCGCGATCTCCTCGAAGCCGATCCCCCCGAGCGGTGAGGCCGTGCCGGAGAAGCACGTATCGATGACCTCGGCACCCAGGCCGAGGGCCTCAAAGATCTGCGCGCCACAGTACGACGAGAGGGTGGAGATCCCCATCTTGGACAGAATCTTGAGGAGCCCCTTCTCGGCCGCGGAGCGGAACTTGAGCCGCGCTTCGGCGGGACTCGGACGGACCGTCTCGGAGGCATCGCGCCGCCGCTCCGGCTCCGGGGCGTCGAACAAACTGTCTACGGTGGCGAGCGCGAGCCACGGGTGCACCGCTTCCGCGCCATAGCCGATGAGGGCCGCGAAATGGTGGATGTCGAAGGCGTCCCCGGTTTCGGCCACCAGCCCGACCCGCGCGCGAACGCCCCGCTCGACCAGATGCTGGCGCACGGCACCGATGGCGAGCAGCATCGGAATGGGAGCCCGCCGCTGCCCTACCGCCCGGTCGCTGATCACCAGGATGTTTGCTCCCCGGCGGACCGCCCGCTCGGCGGCGCGCCGGAGGCTCACCAGCGCGGGCCGGAGTCCGTCCGGCCCCAGGCTCGGGTCCCACACGGCGTCGATGGTGACGGCTGAGAACCCCGCGACGTTGTGCAGTGCCGCCATCTCGTCCGGCAGCATGATCGGGTGCTCGATCCGCAGCATCCTGGCATAGCTCGGCCGCTCGAGCAGGGGCGAGCCGCGCCGGCCGAGGTGCACCCGCAGCGACATCACCATCGACTCCCGCAGCGAGTCGATGGGCGGATTGGTGACCTGCGCGAAGCGCTGGCGGAAATACGCATAGAGGCTCTGGGGAAGCTTGGATAGCGGGGGGATCGGCGTATCGTCCCCCATGCTCCAGACCGCGTCGGCGCCGGTCCCCGCCATGGTCTCGACCACGTGCCGCAGGTCCTCGAACCCGTAGCCAAAGGCACGCTGCAGCTGGCCCAG
Organism: Gemmatimonadales bacterium; assembly: GCA_044866195.1. Lineage (GTDB taxonomy): Bacteria > Gemmatimonadota > Gemmatimonadetes > Gemmatimonadales > GWC2-71-9 > DASQPE01. Next base: position 17,269 of record JBIOTT010000142.1, on the reverse strand, counting down.
CTCCTCCGGATCGGGGCCGGGAGGCACCCGGGAGGGATCGGGCTCGAGCCGAGCCATGTAGCGGGCGACCCACCGGGCGTAGGGCCGGCGGCCGGCGACCTCGAGCTTTGCCTCCAGATTCCGGACGACCTCGCCGCGCCGAGTGTCCACCAGCAGCACTTCACCCGGGCCGACTTTCCCGCTTTCGACCACCTCGTGCGGCTCGAGGTCCACCAGCCCCACCTCGGAGCCGGCCACGACCAGGCCGTCCCGCCGGACCTTGTAGCGGCAGGGGCGCAGCCCGTTCCGATCGACGATCGCGCCGGCCAGAATCCCATCGGTGAACGCCACCGCGGCAGGGCCGTCCCACGGCTCGTGCACGCACTGGTGATACTCGTAGAAGGCTTTGATCGAGGGATGCAGGTCGGGGTACTTCTCCCACGCCTGAGGGATCATCATCATCAGCGTGTGCACCGCGTCCCGGCCGGAGCGCACGAACAACTCCATCGCGTTGTCGAGACTGGCCGAGTCGCTTCCCTCCTTCCAGATCACCTCCCGGATGCGCTCGACCTGGTTGCCCCACAGCGGTGAATCGAGCAGCGGCTGCCGCATGGCCATCGCGTTCCGGTTGCCCCAGAGGGTGTTGATCTCACCGTTGTGGGCGAGCAGACGGAAGGGCTGTGCCAGCGGCCAGCTGGGCAGCGTGTTGGTGGAGTAGCGCTGGTGGAAGATGGCGATCGCCGTCTCGTACTCCGGATAGCGAAAATCGGTGTAGAACACCGGCAGGTGGGTCCCGGTGAGCAGTGCCTTGTACACGATGGTGCGGCAGGAGAGCGAGGCGACGAAGAATTCGGCTAAGCCCGCCTGCTCCGCACGCCGCTCCATCTCGCGGCGCGCCAGGTAGAGAGCGCGCTCCCAGCTGTCCTCGTCGCCCGCGCCCGCCGGGGTTCCCACGAAGGCCTGCCGGATGACCGGACACGACGCCCGGGCGGTAGGCCCGAGGCCGGCCGGATTGATCGGGACGTCGCGCCACCCGAGGAACGGGATACCGTCGGCGGCGAAGACCTGTTCCACGATGCCAGTTGCCGCAGCCAGCCCGTCGGGGTCGCGGGGGAGGAAGAAGGCGCCCACGCCGAACGGCCGCCCGGGCTGGAGGCGCAGCCCGAGCCGGTAGGCGTCACGGAAGAACAGCCGGTGCGGGATCTGGGTCAGCAGCCCGGCGCCGTCGCCCGAGTGATCGGTGGAGGCGGCGCCGCGGTGGGCGACCCGCGCCACGGCTTCGAGCGCCATCGCGACGACCTCGTGCGAGCGGACGCCCGACGCACGGGCGACGAACCCGGTGCCGCAGGCGTCGCGCTCCCGATAGGGATCGAGCGCCGACCCGGTCGTCGCCGAGTGGCGGTTCGCCGCAGGGTGGTGGGAACCGGCCGGGTGGATCCGCTGCCCAGGTTCGGCCATTGGTGCCTCCGTAGGGTGGCGCCTCCAGCCGGCCGGAGAGGCCGGCGCCGAGGCCACAAAAAAGGCCCGCTCCGAGCGGGAGCGGGCCGGGTTGGTCACGTATGCGCGCCTACTTCACCCGGTCGCTCCCGCGGAGCGGACGAGAATAAGGGTGACGACCGGGGCAAGCTTTGTACTCATCACCTTGCAATGTTATGCATAGGACGGGCCCCGTCAAGCGGGAGAAGCCGCTCCGGCCCCCTTGACAGACAGCGCCCCCACGCCGTAGCCTTCATGCTCGCAGCATAAACAGTCGGTGGCAGCGCACCCGGATCGCACAACTTCATGACCCAACAGCTGGTCCTTCTTGGCATCTTCGGTCTCTCGCTCGCGCTTATCGGGCGGAGGGTTCGCGGCATGCCGGGTGAGACAGCATCGTAGAGTAGAGTCTCCCGAGTCACCAGGCGCCGCGGACCCCAGGGTTCGCGGCGCTGTTCGTTTTCAGGAGCCCAGCGGACGGAGCACCCATGGCACGAGACGTCATCATCTTCGACACGACCCTGCGCGACGGGGAGCAGGCCCCCGGCAACAGCCTCACTGCCGAGGAGAAGCTCCGACTCGCTCGCCAGCTCGACGGGCTGGGGGTCGATGTGATCGAAGCGGGGTTTCCGGCCGCATCCGACGGTGATTTCAGGAGCGTCCGGGATATCGCCACCGACCTGCGACGTCCGGCGGTGGCCGCGCTCGCCCGCTGCGTCGAGGGCGACATCGATCTCGCCGGCGAAGCGCTCCGCGGCGCGACCCGGCCCCGACTCCATGTGTTTCTGTCCACCTCGGACTTGCACCTGCGGGACAAGCTCCGGATCGACCGGGACGAGGCGCTCGACATGACCCGGGCCGGCGTGCGCCGGGCCCGCGGCTTCACCGACGATGTCGAGTTCTCCGCCGAGGACGCGAGCCGCACCGATCCCGATTTTCTGTGCCGGGTGGTCGAGATCGCCATCGGGGAAGGGGCCACTACCATCAACCTGCCCGACACCGTGGGCTACGCCCTGCCGACCGAGTACGCCGCGATGTTCCGGTCGGTGCGGGAGCGGGTGCCGGGCGCCGACCGAGTGACGTTCAGCTGTCATTGTCATGACGATCTCGGGCTCGCCGTGGCGAACTCGTTGGCAGCGATTCAGGCTGGCGCCGGGCAGGTGGAATGCACCATCAACGGGATCGGCGAGCGGGCCGGAAATGCAGCGCTGGAGGAGCTGGTCATGGCGGCAGTAGTGAGGCCGCAGCTCGGCTTTCGAACCAACGTGCAGACCACGGAGATCTACCGAACCAGCCAGCTGCTCTCCTATCTCACCGGCGTCTTCCCGCAGCCGAACAAGGCCGTCGTCGGGCGAAACGCGTTCGCGCACGAAGCCGGAATTCACCAGCACGGCATGCTGCGGAACGGGCAGACTTACGAGATCATCCGGCCGGAGACGGTCGGGATTCCCAAGTCCACCTTGGTGCTGGGGAAGCACTCGGGGCGCCACGCGCTGGAGCAGCGGTATCGTGAGCTGGGCTACGAGCTGGACGCGGAGGCTCTGGCCGAGATCTATCGGCGGTTCACCGCGCTGGCCGACCGCAAGCGGGCGATTCTGGACGAGGATCTCCTCGCGCTCCTGCACGATTCCTTTCATGACGCTCCGGAGGAGTATCAGCTGGTCCGGCTCGAGGTGGTCTGCGGCAGCGTGCCGGCAACGGCGACTGTCCGGTTGCTCGGTCCCTGGAGCGGCGAGCGGTCTGCCCAGGGCAGCGGCGACGGACCGATCGCAGCCGCGTTCACCGCGATCAGCGACATCCTGCGCCGCCAGGTCGAGGTGATCAGCCTCCAGCTCCGCTCGGTCACGCCGGGACGCGACAGCGTGGGTCAGGTGTTCCTCCAGGCCCGGGTGGACGGCAAGTCGCTCAGCGGCCAGGGTGCGTCTACCGACATCGTCGAGGCGAGTGCGCGCGCGTTGATCCACGCGCTCAACAAGTCGCGCCACGCCGACCGGCTGGAGGCGAGCGCGCTCAACTCGAGTTATCTGTGGGGGGTTTGATGACGAACAGCGTGGACGGGAGCGGACGGGAGCGGGCGGGAGCGGGCGGGAGGACTGCTCCCGACTGCTCCCGACTGCTCCCGACTGTTCCCGCCCATCGTCACCGGAGGCTCGTCGCATGACGGAGCTCCTCACCGGGGCCCAGGTCATGTGTCGCGTCCTGTTGGAGCAGGGCGTCGACGTGATGTTCGGCTATCCCGGGGGCGCCATCATGCCGTTCTATCACGCGCTGCCGGAATATCCCGGGCTGCGCCATGTGCTGGTGCGACACGAGCAGGCCGCAGCGCACGCCGCGGACGGTTACGCCCGGGCGAGCGGGCGTCCCGGCGTCTGCGTCGCAACCTCGGGGCCGGGCGCGACCAACCTGGTGACCGGCCTCGCCACGGCGATGATGGACAGCGCGCCGGTGGTAGCCATCACCGGACAAGTGCCCCGCAACATGATCGGCCGGGACGCGTTTCAGGAGACCGACATCCTGGGCATCACCCAGCCGATCACCAAGCACAACGTGCTGGTGCAAGACCCCGAGCAGCTCGCGCCGGCCTTGCGAGGGGCCATTGCGATCGCCCTGGAGGGCCGGCCCGGCCCGGTACTGGTGGATGTGCCAAAGGACGTGCAGAACCAGAAGATCGAGTATCGGCCGGGCGGGAGCAGACGGCAGCAGACGGGAGCAGAGGGGAGTGGCTCGGCTCCCGCCCGCATCCGCGAGGCCGCTCGCCTCATCGCCGAGGCCGAGCGCCCGCTGATCATGGCCGGGCACGGCGTGGTGCTCTCGGGCGCGTACGACGAGCTTCGCCGCCTGGCCGAGGGGACGGGTATCCCGGTGATCACGACGCTGCTCGGGATCAGCGGGTTCCCGGAGTCCCACCCGCTCCATCTCGGGATGCCGGGGATGCACGGCGAGGTGCACGTGAATCGTGCCATCCAGCAGGCCGACGTGATCGTGGGCGTCGGGCTCCGCTTTGACGACCGGGTGACTGGCAACACCGCGTCGTTTGCTCCGCGCGCCAAGATCGTGCACATCGAGCTCGACCGATCCGAGGTCGGCAAGAATGTCCCGGTCGCCGTTGCGCTGGTGGGCGATTGCCGGGAGATCCTGCAACAGCTACTGCAGGTCGTGCGGCCGCGGGAGTGTTCAGCGTGGCGGGCCGAGATCGCCGGCTTCTCGAAGAGCCGGGCGGAGCACTATCGGGGCGACCTGTCGCCCGAAGGGATTCTGCGGGTGCTCGACCAGGTGACGGCGGGGCGCTGCACGATCGTCTCCGACGTTGGGCAGCACCAGATGTGGGTGGCGAAGCTGTTCCCCTACCAGCGGCCCAACACCCACATCACGTCCGGTGGGCTCGGCACGATGGGGTTTGCGGTCCCGGCGGCCATGGGTGTGCGACTCGCCCGGCCGAACGAGCCGGTGTGGGCCATCTCGGGTGACGGCGGCTTCCAGATGAACATGCAGGAGATCGCGACGATGGTGCAGGAGCAAATCCCGGTGAAGATGGCCATCTTCAACAACGGCTACCTCGGCATGGTGCGTCAGTGGCAGCAGTTCTTCCATGGACGCCGCTACTCGGCCACCCCGATCTGGAGCCCGGACTACGTCAAGCTGGCGGAGGCCTATGGGGTCGCCGGCTGGCGGGTCGAAGAGGCAGCACAAACCCGGGAGGCGCTCTGCGCTGCGATGGCAGTGCCGGGCCCGGCACTGGTGGAGTTCCTGATCGAACAGGAAGCGAATGTGTTCCCCATGATCCCGCCCGGAGCATCGCTCTCGGAGCCGATCGAGGGCGAACCGGCGCCGCTGGTGCCCGTATGACGGCCTGCCAGACGCTGTCGGTGTTGCTGGGACACGAGCTGGTGACGTTCACCCGCGCGGTCGGGCTGCTCCGGCGGCGCAACTTTCCCATCAAGAGCATAGCGGTGGGGCCCAGCGCCTCTCCGGGACTTGCGAGGCTGACCATCATGATGCAGACGGACCAGACCACGGCTGAGCGAGCCGCGCGACAGCTGGAGAAGGTGGTGGGCGTGCGCGAGGCGGCCGCGTTCCCCGTGGGAGAGGGCGTGGCGCGCGAGCTCGTCCTGGTGAAGGTGCGAGCCAGCCAGGAGCGCTATGCGGAGCTCCTCGATGTCGCCCTTCTCTACAAGGCGGCGATCGTGGACGAGTCGGCCGACGCGGTGATTCTCGAGGTCAGCGGCTCGGAAGCCTTCGTATTGTCGTTCCTTCGCGCCCTCGAGGGGTTCGAGCTGCTGGAGGTGGCCCGAAGTGGCGCCGTTGTGCTCGAGCGCGGCCTTGGTGCGGCCGCCCCGCTCACGCTCACGTCGGAGGCAATTTCATGACCGCGCCTCGGGTGTTTTACGATCGCGATGCAGACCGGTCGCGGCTGCTGGGTCGAACCTTTGCCATCATCGGTTTCGGGAGCCAGGGGCACGCCCATGCGCTCAACCTTCGCGACAGCGGCGCGAGCGTCCTGGTCGGCTTGAGGCCCGGTGGCGGCTCCTGGGCCAAGGCCGTCGCGGCGGGGCTGGACGTGCGGCCGGTAGCCGACGCGGTCAAGGCCGCGGGCGTCATCATGATGCTGGTGCCCGACCAGGACGGCCGCGCAGTCTATGAAAGCGGCGTCGCTCCGGGGCTCGGAGCCGGAAAGACGCTGATGTTCGCGCACGGATTCAACGTCCACTACGGCGAGATCGCCGCCCCGGCCGGGGTGGACGTCTCGATGGTTGCACCCAAGTCGCCTGGCCACCTGGTGAGGAGCGAATTCGAGGCGGGCCGGGGCGTGCCCGGGCTGGTCGCCGTGCATCAGGACGCGTCAGGCGAGGCGCTGGCCAACGCGCTGAGCTACGCGAGCGGGATCGGGTGTACCAGGGCCGGCGTCATCCAGACAACCTTCCGGGAAGAAACCGAGACCGACCTGTTTGGCGAGCAGGCGGTGCTCTGTGGCGGGGTCACCGCGCTGGTCAAGGCCGGTTTCGAGACGCTGGTCTCGGCGGGCTATTCGCCGGAGATGGCCTACTTCGAGTGCCTCCACGAGCTCAAGCTGATCGTCGATCTCATGTATCGCGGCGGGCTCGGCTTCATGCGGTATTCGATCAGCGACACAGCCGAGTATGGCGACTACACCCGTGGTCCCCGGCTGATCACCGGAGAAACCCGGGCCGAGATGCGGCGGATCCTCGACGAGATCCAGGACGGCCGCTTTGCTCGTGAATGGCTGGGTGAGAACAACGTGGGCCGCCCCAACTTCGAGCGGATGCGCAAGGCGGACCATGACCACCTGATCGAGCAGGTCGGCCGCCAGTTGCGGGCCATGATGCCGTGGTCGGAAGAGGGCGGGCAGGCGGGCAGGCGGGAGCAGGCGGGAGCAGGCGGGAGCAGGCGGGAGCGCCCGCTTCCGCCCCGGTGCGAGGCTAGTCGTGACACCAAGGACGCTGTTCGAGAAGGTCTGGTCCGCCCACGTCGTGAACGAGCCGGCCGACGGGCCGGCACTACTCTACGTGGATCTGCACCTGGTGCACGAGGTGACCTCTCCCCAGGCGTTCGAGGGGCTGCGGCTCGCCGGCCGCCGGGTCCGGCGGCCGGAGCGGACGCTCGCTACAGTCGACCATAACGTGCCAACCGGCGACCGGCGGCTCCCGATCGCGGACCCGATCTCCGCTACGCAGGTTCGCACCCTGGAGCAGAACTCGCAGGAATTCGGGATCGATCTCTTCGGGCTCCAATCGCCCGAGCAGGGCATCGTGCACGTGATCGGACCGGAGCAGGGCGCCACTCAGCCTGGCATGGTCATCGTCTGCGGCGACTCCCACACCTCGACCCACGGCGCGTTCGGCGCCCTGGCATTCGGCATCGGCACCAGCGAAGTGGAGCACGTGCTGGCCACCCAATGTCTGGTGCAGGCCCGGCCAAAGACGATGGAAGTGCGTTTCGTCGGCCGCCCGGCGGCTGGGGTCACGCCCAAGGATTTCATCCTGGCCCTGATCGGGCGGATCGGCACGGGTGGCGCAACCGGCTACGTGATCGAATACACTGGGGACGCGGTTCGCAGCCTGTCGATGGAAGGGCGGATGACGATCTGCAACATGTCGATCGAAGCGGGCGCGCGGGCGGGGATGATCGCCCCCGACCAGGTCACCTTCGGCTACATGGCGGGACGACCGCGCGCGCCGGCCGGCGCCGGTTGGGAGCGCGCCGTTGCCGGGTGGCGGTCGCTCGCGACCGATCCTGGCGCGCGGTACGATCGAGCCGTGATGCTCGACACGTCCACCCTCGCACCGCAGGTCACCTGGGGCACCAGTCCTGGAATGGTCGCCGACATTACCAGCTGCGTGCCCGATCCGCGCGACTTTGAGCAGGAGAGCGAGCGGCGGGCCGCGCAGCGAGCGCTCGAGTACATGGGTCTCACGGCCGGCACGCCGCTCGAGGGCCTACCGGTGGACCGCGTCTTTCTCGGCTCCTGCACCAATGGACGGATCGAGGATCTTCGGGCGGCGGCGGCGGTCGCGTGTGGTCGCCGGGTCGCCAGTGGTGTGCGGGCGATGGTCGTCCCCGGCTCGATGCGGATCAAGGCCGCCGCCGAGTCCGAAGGGCTCGATCGGGTGTTCCGCGAGGCAGGGTTCGAGTGGCGCAACGCCGGTTGCTCGATGTGCCTTGGGATGAACGACGACGTGCTCGGCAGCGGAGAACGCTGCGCCTCGACCTCGAACCGCAACTTCGAAGGCCGGCAGGGGAAAGGCGGCCGCACCCACCTGATGAGCCCGACGATGGCAGCTGCGGCAGCCGTCGCGGGTCGGCTGGTAGATGTGCGGGAGTTTGTGAAGTGAGAAGTAAGAGGTGAGAGGTGAGAGGTAAGAGGTAAGAGGGAAACAGCCGAGAACGGATCCTCCTCCCCGGGCTCCCTGCCAACTTCTTACTTCTTACTTCTTACCTCTTACCTTTGGATTATCCCGGGGAGACGAATGAAGCCGTTTAGAACTCACAGCGGGCGGGTCGCCGCGTTGCCCAGGGTCAACGTCGACACCGACCAGATCATCCCGAAGCAGTTTCTCAAACGGATCGAGCGGACCGGTTTCGGGCAGTTTCTGTTCTTCGACTGGCGCTTCCGACCGGACGGCTCCCTCGACCCCGATTTCGAGCTCAACCAGCCCGCTGCGGCCGGAGCATCGATCCTGCTGGCTGGCGCCAACTTCGGGTGCGGCTCCTCCCGGGAGCACGCCCCATGGGCCCTGGCCGAATACGGATTCAAAGCAGTAATCGCTGCGTCGTTCGCTGACATTTTCTACAACAATTGCTGTCAGACCGGTCTACTCCCGGTTCGTCTGGCCGACCAGGAGATCGGGGAGCTGTTCCGGCGCGCCAAGACGACCCCCGACGGATACGAGGTCACCGTCGACCTCGAGCGCCAGGAAGTGACCGACGCGGGCGGGTTCCGCGCTCGATTCGAGATCGACGGCTACCGGCGCGAGATGCTGCTCCGGGGCCTGGACGAGATCGGCCGGACCTTGCTGGACGAGCCGAAGATCGCAGCGTTCGAGGGCCGCCGAGAGGCACTGCCCGGGCGGCCGGCGTGAGGCGGTTTCGGCTCGCGGTCCTGCCAGGAGACGGCATCGGCCCCGAGGTGACCGCCGAAGCGGTGCGGGTCTTGAGCGCGGTGGGCGAGCTGTTCGGCTACCGCTTCGAGACGTCCGAGCACGCGATCGGCGCCAATGCGTTTGCCCGGTTCGGCGAGCCGTTCCCACCCGCCACTCGCGACGCGGTAGCCCAGGCGGATGCGGTGCTCCTCGGTGCCGTCGGCGATCCAGCGCTCGACCGGGCCCCTCGTCATCACCGCCCGGAAGCCGGGCTGCTGGCGCTTCGGAAGCTGCTCGGGGTGTATGCCAATCTGCGGCCGGTAACGGTCCATCCGGGGTTGGCCCATGCGTCACCGCTCAAGCCGGAGCGCCTTGCCGGGGTCGACCTGTTGATCGTTCGCGAGCTGACCGGAGGCCTCTACTATGGCGAGCCGCGGGGGCGGGACCAGGTCTCCGCCACCAACACGCTTCACTACACGGCGGCCGAGGTCGAGCGGGTGGCCCGGGTGGCGTTCGAGGCCGCCCGCAGCCGGCGAAAGCGGGTGACTTCGGTCGACAAGGCCAACGTGCTCGAGGTTTCGCAGCTCTGGCGCGACGTAGTTACCCGGGTCGCAGCGGAGTATCCGGATGTGGCGCTGCAGCATCTCTACGTCGACTACGCGGCGATGCGGCTGGTGGCCGACCCCGCGTCGCTCGATGTCGTCGTCACCGAGAATCTGTTTGGCGACATTCTGAGCGACGAAGCGGCGGTGCTCGCCGGCTCTCTCGGACTGCTCCCGTCCGCCTCGCTGGGCGACGGACCGGGGCTGTTCGAGCCGGTGCACGGCTCGGCTCCGGACATTGCGGGCCAGGGCGTTGCGAACCCGGTGGGAGCCATCGCGTCAGTCGCGATGCTGCTGCGGCACGGGCTGGGGCTTGGCGAAGCGGCAGATATCGTCGACCGTGCGCTGCGGTCGGTACTGAACGCCGGGGCCCGCACCCGGGACCTTGCCCGACCGGGCGAGCCCGTGGTCGGGACCCGCGAGTTCGGCGACCGGGTGGTTCAGCTCCTGGCCGCGCCGGCGGCGCTCCGGGCCTAGGCCGATCGCTCTTTCCCGCTCGCGCACTCCCTTCAGGACCCCGGACTAGTCAAGCGAACGCAGTAGAGGCGAGCCTCTGACCGGGGGACGAGTACAACATGGATCTTTCCGCCCGGCCGTGCCGCAGCGGTGGTCAAGGAGCTGACGACCAAACAGGGCGTGGACGCCAAGCGACTGAAGCCGGCCGGCAGCGGGCCGGTGGCACCGGTGGCACCGAACGACACGGAAGAGGGCCGGGCGAAGAACCGGCGAGTGGAGCTGGTGAAGCAGTAGGAAGCGGCGGCCGCCGGATCAGAGGTCGGTTACGGCTCCCAGGCTCGCACTGGAAACGAGCTTGGCGTACTTGTGGAGGACACCGGCGGTGTAGCGTGGCGCCGGCGCCTTCCAGGCAGTCCGACGCTGCTCCAGGGCATCATCGGGCACGTCGAGCTGGAGCAGGCGACGGTCCGCGTCGATCGTGATCGGGTCGCCCTCCTCGACCAGCGCGATGGCGCCGCCCACCGCGGCCTCGGGCGCGACGTGGCCCACCACCATGCCGTAAGTTCCACCCGAAAAACGGCCGTCGGTGATGAGCCCGACCGAATCTCCCAGTCCCGCCCCGATGAGGGCCGACGTGGGCGCGAGCATCTCGCGCATGCCCGGCCCGCCTCTGGGGCCCTCGTAACGGATCACGAGCACGTCGCCCGGGCGAATCCGCCCGCCCAGGATCGCCTCGAGGCAGGCCTCCTCCGAGTCGAACACCCGCGCCGGCCCGGTCAGGCGGTGGGTCTTGATGCCGGTGATCTTGGCCACAGACCCCTCGGTCGCAAGATTGCCGCGCAGGATCGCGAGGTGACCCTGCTGGTACACCGGGCGATGCCAGGGACGAATCACGTCCTGATCCGGCCGGGGCTCCTCCGGAACCTTGTGGAGCGCTTCGGCGACGGTCTCGCCGGTGATAGTGAGCGCGTCCCCATGGAGCAGGCCGTGGGCGAGCAGCATCTTCATCACCAGCGGCACGCCGCCCGCCCGGTGGAGATCGGTCGCCACGAACCGGCCCGACGGCTTCAGGTCGGCAAGGACCGGCACCCGGGACCGGATCAGCTCGAAATCGTCCAGGGCCAGGGGCACGCCGGCGGCACGGGCAATAGCGAGCAGGTGGAGCACCGCATTGGTCGAGCCGCCAAGCGCCATGACCACCGCAATGCCATTCTCGAACGCCTGCCGGCTGAGGATCAGGCGCGGACGCCGGCCGGCCCGCACCGCGTCCAGCAGCACCTGAGCTGATCGGGCCGCGCTCTCCTCTTTTTCAGCGTCCTCCGCGGCCATGGTCGAGGAATAAGGCAGGCTCAAGCCCAAAGCCTCGATCACCGAAGACATGGTGTTCGCCGTGAACATGCCGCCGCAGGAGCCCCGACCGGGGCAGGCGTGACGCTCCACCGCCAGCAGCTCCTCGCGGTCGATCCGGCCCGCGCTGAACTCGCCTACCGCCTCGAACGCGCTCACGACCGTCAGGTCGCGGCTGCCGAGATGTCCCGGCTTGATGGTGCCGCCGTAGACGAACACGGCCGGGATATCCATCCGGGCAATGGCGATGAGCGCACCGGGCATGTTCTTGTCGCAGCCACCGACGGCGATGACCCCGTCCATGCTCTGGGCGCCGCAGGCCGTCTCGATGGCATCCGCGATGACTTCGCGGGAGACCAGGGAATATTTCATCCCTTCGGTACCCATCGAGATCCCGTCGCTCACCGTGATGGTGCCGAAGACTTGTGGCATGCCGCCGCCGGCCCGCACCGCCGCTTCCGCCCGCCGGGCCAGGATGTCGAGGCCGGCGTTGCAGGGCGTGATGGTGCTGTAGCCGTTGGCGATCCCGATGATGGGCTTGCCGAAGTCCCCGTCGCCGAAGCCGACGGCTCGCAGCATGGCGCGATTGGGTGTGCGCTGGATGCCGTCGGTGATGACGGCGCTTCTGAGCGTAGTCATGGCTGGGGAAGATACGAGGGGGCCCGGCCGGCTCGCGACCGGGCCCGGCGATCTACTGGGCCGATTGGAGGGCGTTCCGCTGCACCTCGTCGGCGGTAATCGGGGTCAAGGCGGCGTTGTCCTTCTCGCCCGTCCGGATCCGGATCACCCGCTCGAGCGGCTGCACGAAGATCTTGCCGTCTCCCACTTCACCAGTGCGGGCGGAGGAGAGAATGGCGTTGATCGTGGGCTCCACGAACGGCTCGGAGACCGCCATCTCGATCTTCACCTTCTCCCGGAATTCGAGCACGATCGACGAGGCGCGGTAGTGCTCGACCAGATCGCGCTCGCCCCCGTGGCCGCTCACCCGGCTGATGGAGATTCCGGTGACCCCGGCCCGAAACAGCGCGGCCTTGACCTCGGCCAGGCGTTCGGGCCGGATGATGCAGGTGATCAATTTCATGCTTGGAACTCCCTGTGGAGGCTGAGAGCTATCCGCTATCCGCTATCCGCCCCTTCCAATCTAGCGGGAGGGGCCCCGGCGGCCAGCCCGGATAGCGGGCGGACAGCAGATAGCGGATAGCGGATAGCGGCCTTCACGCATCGTAGTACAGGAAGAACTCGTACGGGTGCGGGCGCAGGGTGACCGCAGCCAGGTCCTTCGAGCGCTTCATGCTGATCCAGGTCTCGATCACGTCGGCTGTGAAGACGTCGCCCTCCAACAGGAAGTCGTGATCGGACTCGAGCGCCGCCAGCGTCTCCGCCAGCGAGCCCGGGGTGTTCTGGACGTGCTTCCGCTCTTCCGGTTCGAGCTCGTACAGGTCGACGTCCATCGGCTTGGGCGGTTCGATCCGATTTCGGATGCCGTCAAGGCCTGCCATGAGGAGCGCAGCAAAGGTCAGGTACGGGTTGCAAGACGGATCGGGCGGCCGATACTCAATCCGCTTCGCCTTGGCGCTCGTCGAATAGACCGGGATCCGGCAGCACGCGCTCCGGTTCCGCTGCGAGTAGATCAGATTGATCGGTGCCTCGTACCCCGGGACCAGCCGCCGGTAACTGTTGGTCGTCGGCGCGGCGAAGGCGAGCAATGCGGGTGAGTGCTTGATGAGCCCGCCGCTGTACCACCGCGCGATATCCGAGATGAGAGCGTAGCCCTTCTCATCGAAGAAGAGGTTCTGGTCCCCCTTCCAGAGCGACTGGTGCACGTGCATCCCGGAGCCGTTGTCGCCGAACAAGGGCTTCGGCATGAACGTCGCCGTATAGCCGTTCTGGTGGCAGACATTCTTCACGATGTACTTGTATAGCATCATCTGGTCGGCCATGCGGGTGAGGGTCTGGAACCGCATGTCGATCTCGGCCTGACCTGCCGTGCCCACCTCGTGATGGTGCACTTCGACCTCGATCCCGGCCGCGAGCATCGCCAGCATGATCTTCGAGCGAAGGTCTTGCAGCCGGTCCGTCGGCGGGACAGGAAAGTAGCCCTCCTTGTGCCGCGGGCGGTGGGCCAGGTTCGGCGCGCTGTTGGTGCCCGAGTTCCAGATGCCTTCTTCGGAGTCGATGTGGTAGTACCCCTCGTGGGCATTCTGATCGAAGCGCACCGAGTTGAAGATGTAGAACTCGGCTTCCGGCCCCCAATATGAGGTGGTCGCGACACCGGACGTCTTGAGATATTCCTCGGCCTTGTAGGCGATGAATCGGGGGTCCCGCGAATAGGGCTCTCGCGTCACGGGGTCGTACACGTCGCAGGTGAGCGAGAGCGTCGGCACCGACAGCACCGGGTCGACAAATGCCGTCGACGCATCCGGCATGAGCAGCATGTCGCTCTCGTTGATCGCCTGAAATCCCCGGATCGAGGATCCGTCGAAGCCCAGACCCTCCCGGATCATGTCCTCGTCGAGCGTGGCCGCGGGGATCGAGAAGTGCTGCCAGGTCCCCGGCAGATCGACGAACTTCACGTCCACGACCTGGATGTTCTTCTGCTTGATGAGGTCCAGGAGTTTCTTGACCTCGGCGGGGGCCGATCGCCGCGGTGTTCCTGTCTTGACGGTGGTCGCCATCGAATCCTCGGGCGGTGGTTAGGGGTGAACAAAGACCCGGGTCAACGAACGGACCCCGGGTCGGCGGGGACCGCCTGCCTCCGCCAATCGGTGGCAGGCGACCCCACAGAAGCGGTTGGGAGCGCAAGCATTCTCAACCGGATGCAACCTCCAAGCGGCTTGGGCCGCAGTGGGCCTCAGGCAGCGAGCTCCTTTGCCGCGCCAGGTGCGGCATTCTTGAGGACGGTCGCGGCCGTGAGGTCGGACGTATCCGGGTAGGCGAGCGCGCCCATTTCCGGCAGATCGAGTCCCAACTCCTCGGCCTCGACCGACACGCGATGGCCCTTGGTGAGCAGGCCGGTGACGTACCAGGCGAGTGCGGCCATCGTCCCCACGGCGACGATGTTGGTGAGGCCGCCGATCGCCTCGGCTGCGAACTGGCCGGCGTCGCCATAGAAGAGGCCCGTGACGGCACCCTTCACCCCATTCAAGCCATCCCCATAGGTGCCGTCGGCAAAGAGGCCGAGCGCCAGGATGCCCCAGAAGCCGCACGCACCGTGCACCGAAATGGCGCCCACCGGATCGTCGATCTTCGCGGTCCGCTCAAAGAAGAACACAGCCGCGCATACCAGAACCCCGGCGACTCCTCCGATGAGCACTGCCGACGGGGCGGTGACAAAGGCGCACGGGGCAGTGATCGCCACCAGGCCGGCCAGTGCGCCGTTGGCCAGCATCGAGGGATCCGGCTTGCCATAGCGGCTCCACATGTAAAGCATGGCCGTGACGCTGCCGGCCGCGCCGGCGAGCATCGTGTTGGTGGCGATGACGCCGATCCGCAGGTCGCTGCCGGCGAGCGTTGACCCGGCATTGAACCCGAACCAGCCGAACGCGAGAATGAAGGTCCCGATCATGGCCATTGGAATGTTGTGGCCGGGAATCGCGTTCGCGCTCCCGTCGGGGTTGTACTTGCCGCGGCGGGCGCCCAGCAGCTTGGCGGTTACCAGCGCCATCACCCCGCCGGTCATGTGCACCACCGAGGAGCCGGCGAAATCCACGTGGCCGTGGCCCAGGCCATAGTTGGCGCCGAGGTTTGCCAGCCAGCCCCCGCCCCAAACCCAGTTGGCGTAGATCGGATAGATGAATCCGCCGACGAAGACACTGAATACCGCGAACGACGCGAACTTCCACCGCTCGGCCAGGGCCCCGGTTGGGATGGTCGCCGCCGTGTCCATGAACACCATCTGGAACAGGAAGTAGGCGAACACCGGCGCCGTGTAGGCCACACCGGTCAGGAAGAACCCGGTGGTGCCGAACAGACCCCAGGGCTTGCCGCCCACGTTCACCACGAACTCGTTCGCCAGCTTGTCATAGCCACCGAGCGTCCCGAGCGCGCCGACCCCGCCGGCTTGGAGCGCGAAGCCGACAGCCCAGTAGGCTAGCATGGCGATGCCGTACACCATGAAGTTCATGGTGATGGTGTGGCCGGCGTTCTTGGCGCGGGTGAAGCCGGTCTCGACCATCGCGAACCCGGCTTGCATGAACATGACGAGAAACCCCGCCACGAGGGTCCAGACGAAGTTGACTGCAACCGTGCTGGCAGCGGCGGCGTCGGCGGCGGCTTTGGCGAGGGAGTCCGCGGGCGGGGCCGCGGGCACCGCCTGGGCCGCCAGCGACAGCGGTATGGCTAGCGTCAGGAGCGCGGTCAGTACGGCAGAACGTCTCATGGCGGGTCCTGGGTTGGGTGTGAACGGCAAAACGACGATGCCCCTGCGCTCGAGTCTGGGCGCAGGGGCATCGGCAAACAGCACGAACGGCTTAGACCGAGCTCCGGCGCAATAACAGGGGGCGCGCGCTCGTCAGAGCGCGCGCCCAGGAGTTTCGGGCGCTGATTTCAGGGCCTTGGCGGCAGCGCATCCCAACCCGCCTTCCGGTGACTGGTCGCACGATGAGAGGATACAACCTGGGCCCACGGCTGTCAAGCGAACCGTGCCAAACATGCACGGCTGAGTGAACGAGCTGGCGCTGCTCCGCGCCATTTACGAGCTTTGGCCCATGCATTGTGCACATTGTGCACAGAACCATTGACATTTCTGTCGCCGAGTCGTATCCTGCCCTGTCGCCTCGGCCCGAATGAGCGAATGACCAGACCAGTCTTCCCCCCCGCGGCGCGCACCCGGGGAATCCGAAACTGTCAGTATCCGCGGCCGAGCCGCGGGGGAGCGCCGTGATCGGTCCACCCGATCAGCTGACTCGGCCGAACCCCGTGCTCACCGCCCTCGCGTCCGTCAGTCGTCGCGAGGGCTTTTTCGTTGCCGTGCGCCGGGGCTTCCGGCGCTGGAAGGTCACTCACCCAAGGAGGGCGCTGCAATGCATCGGCTCGGTACGGTTGTCTTGTTGGTGGCAGTCGCGGGTCTCACGGCCGGCGTCCGCCCTGCAGCGGCGCAGGCCGCGGACCCCGCAACGGCCAAGGCGCCACCGGCGGCGGATTCCGCGACGGCCAAGCCGGCATCGGCTGATTCCGCCACGGCTGCTGCGGAGCCCGACCCGCCGAAGCTCAACATCAGCGGCTACGTGACCGGATCCTATTCCTATTCAACCCGCCGTACGGGGGACCAGATCGTCGGGCGCCTCTACGACCGGTTTCAGGACCAGATCGAGCTCAATGCAGGCAAGGTGGTGCTCGAGAAGACCGTGGCGACGGACCAGTGGGATGCGGGGGCCCGCGTCGATCTGCTCTTCGGCCAGAATGCCACACTGATCAAGTCTGCAGGCCTCAACCTGGGCGATCAGGCCGACATGACGCAGGCATTCGCGACGGTGAACCTCCCTGCCGGGGAGGGCAAGTACGTCCAGTTCAAGGCAGGGAAGATCGCGACGCTGATGGGGGTCGAGGTGATCGAGGACGTGGTGAACCCAAATCTCTCCGAGGGGAATCAGTTCATCTACGCCGAGAACTTCACCAACACCGGTCTTCGGGTGGACGCCAAGCCCAGTGCCAAGGTCGATGTCGAGCTCGCGGTGTTCAACGGGTGGGACGTGGTGACCGACAACAACACTAAGAAGTCCTTCATGGGTCGGGTCGGGCTCACGCCGACTGATAAGACCACGATCGGGCTCCTCGGCTACGTCGGCAACGAGAAGGCTGAGATCGCTGGCG
>JBIOTT010000141.1:0-5099 GCA_044866195.1 Gemmatimonadales bacterium | reverse complement strand
GGCGGGCTTCTAGACCCAAGGAGGCGCTATGAACCCTGCGCCCGGGGATCGCGGGGACGCAGCAATGACAGCAGGATGGCCAGCACAACCTTTAACATGTACTTGGCCGAAACGGGTGCGATCGAGGAGACTCCTTGCCGTCTCGGACGCATCCAGACAGGGATCTCCAGCATCCGAAACCCGTTCCGGCTCAGGTGCACAAGCGCCTCCGGTTCCGGGTAATCGTACGGATAGTCCAGGGCGAGCTTGGTCACCACGTCGCGGCTGTAGGCCCGAAATCCGGAGGTGGGGTCCGTGATGCGCTTTCGGGCGATGAGCGAGATGAGGCGGGCCAGAATCCAGATCCCAAGCGCCCTCCAGAACGTCTGCCGGTACATCCTCTTCTCGAGGAAGCGGGATCCAACGGACACGTCGCAGGCGCCGTCCAGAACCGGCTTGATGAGCAGCAGCACCGCGTCCGCGGGGTGCTGCCCGTCGGCGTCCACCTGGACGACCACACGATGTTTTCCGCGCAGGGCGTACTGAAATCCTGTCTGAACGGCCCCTCCGATGCCGAGGTTGAAGGGCAGGGAGAGGACGGGATAACCCAACGATTCCGTGATGCGAGCCGTGTCGTCGGCGGAGCCATCGTTGATCACGACCACATCGGCCCAGGGACACTCCCGGCGCACTTCGGCCAGCGTGTCCGGCAGGGAGAGCTCTTCGTTGTACGCCGGGATCACGATCAGGACCTCCCCCGGCCGGGGTGGGGGCATGCGGGGCTCAGACCCGGCTGTCCATGCGCGAGCCCCCTGGCCTGAACGACCCTGATCGGAGGTGGAGACGATCCCCGGCGGTGGCACGCGTCCCGGCATCAATCACAGCCCCATCGCTCGGGCGACGGTTTCCCTCTGGATTTCCGATGTCCCCGAGTAGATCCGGCTGGCCACCGCATGCCTGGCTTCCTTGCCCTGCGCTCCTAGCCAGCCCATCCCGTACAGCAGTAGACGGCTCGTCTCCAGTCGGAGATTCATCTCGATCACCTTGTTCGCGGCGGATTGAAAGCTGGCGATCGCCTTGCCGAACTGCCTTCCCAGCCTCGCCTACTCCACGCACATCTCCGGCTGCCGCTCCATCGTTCCCACGCAGCCGGCCACGATGTTGCGTCTCTCCCAAAGCATCGAGTCCTGAAGATCGCCCCCCGTTTCTTTCCGGGCCTATCCTGTTCTCGACGGCGACCTCACAGTCCTCCCAGGGGCGAAGTCAGGAGACCCATCTTCTCCATCGGTCGGCTCACGGAGAGCCCGTCGGTTCCCTTCTCGATCAAGAACGCCGTCACCCCAACGAAGCCCCGGGCCCTGTGGGACAGCCTCACTCGTCATGAGTCATCCTGAGCCCTGCACTGTGTCGGGTTTCCCATGGGTCGCGATTCGGACCAGTTCCGGGGAATTTGGCAAGAACCGAGCCACATGAACGTCCTCCCACGGGGCACGAACGGCGCCCACCTCGAGGGCCGAGCCCGCGCGCGACGCCGCGGAGCCTGCGGCCGAGGCGCTCTTGGATCGACCAGCCGGACCGCAACCGACAGGCGAAATCGAGCAAAGAGTCATGGCCTTGAACTGTCAGTCGGTGGAGCGCCAGCAGGTCGTCGTCTGCCCGGGAGAGACACCCTGCGTCGCGCAGGCCGAGACGTACCCTGTTTCTGCAGCCTCCGCCCGCACCCTGGCATCATGAGCACCGACCGATCTGTCAGCCGCGGGTGAGTGACGCTGTGGGCGTCGCACTGGTAGCCGGCGCTCGTGAGCGCCCGGGCCGTGTCCCACGTCATCAGCGGGAGCTCCACGCCGAGGTCGCGCGCCATCCAGCGACTGGTGGCTCCCGTCAAACCGGTGACGGGATAGAAGACCGCGGTGAAGCCGTGGGCGCCGAGGACCGGGACGGCGTGGTCGGCACATCCCTGGAAGCCGTCATCGAAGGTGATCAGGACCGGGCGGCGAGGGAGCGTGCCGCCGTTCAACCGCGCCCGCACCAGGGCATCCAGGTCGATCGTCTGATAGCCGCGCGTCGCGAGCCACTTCATCTGCCGCGCGAACTGGCGTACCGTCACCGAGTACCGCCGAAAGGCGGCGTGCGGCACCGGCGAGACGTCGTGATAAACCAGGAGGGGCACGGGCGCTGCCCCGGGCCCCGTTGCCCCGTTGCCGCCCACTGTAATGAAGACCTCCTGCCGGATGGCGGCGAACCGCCCGTCCGAAGCTGCCCGAATGCTTGCCCGCCTGTCAAGCACGTCGTGCAGCGCTGTCGGCCGCGTCTGTACCCCGTTCCGGTGGTCCGCTAGCTTACTGCCCATCGCCCTCCAGCGGAGCAACTGCATGCCGCGCATGGCCGTGGCGGTGGTGAGCTACAACGCGCGTGACGACTTACTGGCCTGCATCCGGTCGATCCGCCAGGCAGCCACCCCAGCCCCGCCGACCGTACTCGTGGACAACGGCTCCACCGACGGTGGCCCGGCGCTGGTGCGCGTCGAGTTTTCCGACACCGATGTCGTTGTCGATCCCGCCAACCGCGGGTACGGCGCGGCCGCGAACCTGGGTGCCCGCCGCAGTGATACGCCCTACCTGTTCGTGCTCAACAGCGACACGGTCCTCGCACCCGGTGCGGTTGACGCGCTGAGCGATTATCTCGACGCACACCCCCGCGTCGCGGTCGCCGGACCTCGCCTCCGGAGTCCCGACGGCAGGCTGGAGCCTTCCTGCCACCCGCCGCTCGGGACCCTTCGGTCGGTGCTGGAAAAGGGCGCGCTCGGTCGGGTGATCGCACGCCTGCCCGGGGTCGGCCCCCGTTGGGCCCTGCTCAACTGGGCGCACGACCGCCCGCGCCCGGTCCCCTGGGTCACTGGAGCGGCCCTGGCCATCCGGCGCAGCGCGTTCGACGCCATCGGCGGCTTCGACGAGGGGTACTTCATGTACGCCGAGGAGGCCGATCTTTGCTGGCGCTGTCGGGAGGCGGGATGGGACGTGCATTTCGCGCCGGTGACAGAGGTGATCCACCGGGGCGGGGCCAGCACCGCCCCGGCCCGGGGAGCGATGGCGCTGCAGAAGGTCCGGAGCGCCATTCGGTTTTACCGCCGCCACTACGCGCCCCCCCGCGCCGCCCTGCTGGTAGCCGGGATCCGCACCGCGATGCTCTTCCGCTGGTGCCGCGATGCGCTCAGGCTTCGCGTCGCCGGCGATCCGCTGACGCGGTCGCGTCTGGCCGAGGACCTCGCCGTGTGGCGCCGGGCGGTGCGGCGGCCGGAAGCCGACCCCCTCGGCGTGGCCCAGCCGAGTTGAGCGCTTTCGAGCTTTTCCGCCGGGCCGGCGGACCCATCAGCGCCGTATGCGTATCCTGATGGCGGCGCCGATTCTGCCGCACCCAACTGCGACCGCCGGCGGGGCGCTGGTTGCCTTCGGCGAGCTCGAGGCGCTGGCTCGGCGACACGAGGTGACGCTGGTCTCCTTTGCAGGGGCGAGCCCGGCCGACCGCGAGGGCCTCGAGGCCCTTGCCGGCCTGGGCGTGACGGTACGCCACGTCTGGCGCGCGCCGGAGGGCGGGCTCGCGGTACTCCAGCGTCGCGGGCGCCTGGCGGCACGCTGGCTCGCCGGCCGCGACCCGCTCCGGGCGCTCAAGTTTTACGATCCTCGCCTGCAGGCGGCGCTCGACGAGGCGGGACGCGGCCGCGGATTCGATCTGGTACACGTCGAAGACAGCGCGATGGGCCAGTACCGCTACCCCGCCGAAGTCCCCTCCGTCCTTACCGACCAGGACGTGCGCGCGGCCGACGACGACCTCTCGATCGAGGCCATCCGCTGGCGCAGCTACCAGCGCGCCGTCTGGCCGCGGTTCGACCGGCTCCAGGTCTACACTGAGCGCGACGCCGCCGGCCTCCGGCGGCTCGCGCCCGATCTCGCCTCGCGGGTTCGGGTGAACCCCTTCGGTGTGGCGCTCGGCGACGCATCCGATGCGGCCGCCGAGCATGAGGGCGAGGTCGTGTTCGTCGGCGGCTTCCAGCACCCACCCAACGTGCACGCCGCCTGTTGGCTTGCGGGCGAGATCCTCCCGCTGATTCGTGCGGCTTACGAGGGAGTGCACCTGACCATCGTCGGCGCCAACCCGCCGCGCGCCGTGCGTGCACTTGCTTCCGACCGCGTGTCCGTGACCGGATTCGTCCCGGAGGTGGAGCCCTTCCTCGATCACGCGGCCGTAGTGGTCGCGCCGCTCCGCACCGGAAGCGGCATGCGGGTGAAGCTGCTGCAGGCACTCGCCCGCGGAAAGCCCGTCGTCACCACACCGCTCGGCGCCGAGGGTCTCGCCGCGGCCGCACCGCTCCGGGTGGAAGCCTCTGCCCCAGAGTTCGCCGCGGCCGTCGCCGCGCTCCTCGCCGACGTGGGGGCCCGCCGCGCGCTCGGTCGCCGAGCCCGCGAGTTCGTCGCCGAACACCACTCGTGGTCCGGCTTCGCCGCACGCCTCGCGGCGATCTACCGCGAGCTCGGGCTCGACGCGTGAGCGAGCGGCGGGCGCCCCGGATTGTAGTCCAGTACCTGGATAGCGACGTCTTCGGCGGCAGTGAGCAGGCGGTGCTCCAGCTGCTGGGGGGCCTGGACCGCGCCAGGTGGCGCCCAGTGCTGCTGCACCACCCCGCGCCCGGGCTCGCCCGCCTGATCGAGGGGGCTCGGACGGTCGCCGTGCCGGCGTACGCCGTGCCGAGGGTCACCGATGCGAACCTGCTGGTGCGCCTTCCGGGCCTGATTCGCGCCGTCGGGGCCGAGCAGCCTGCTGTCTTCCACGCCCACCTCAACTGGCCGCTCGCCTGCAAATTTGGGCTGGTAGCCGCAGCCCTCCGCCGGGTGCCGGCGGTCGTGGCGACGGTGCACCTCTTCGTCGAGAGCTTGATGAACCGGAACGTGCGCCTCCAGGTGCGGGCGGTCGGTGTGGGAGTGCACCGGTACCTTCCCGTCTCGCGGCACGTCCACGACCGGCTCGCCGCGATCGGGCTGCCGGAGCGGAAGCTTCGGGTCGTCCCGAACGGGATCGACCCCGCCCCGTTCAGCCGGCCGCTCGATCCGGCCCTCCGCACCAGG
>JBIOTT010000140.1:0-22426 GCA_044866195.1 Gemmatimonadales bacterium | reverse complement strand
GAGAGCCGACCCGGTTCTGGCGCTCCGACCAGTCGCGCTCGAAGTCATAGAGCTCTTCGATGCCGGTTCCCTCGTTCCGGATGTAGCGCCACCCGCCGAAGGCGACCGAGTTGAGGTCGCCCTGGCTCGCGGGGTACCACGCCCGCTGATTTTCCACCCGACGGACGCTGGTCACGATGGTATCCGGAGTCACATCGCTGCCTTGCCAGAATCGCGCGAGCGAACGCCCCGGCAGCGCCGGCCGCCCGGCGTCCACCAGGTCCAGCACCGTGGCGGCAAGATTCCGGAGCGATACCGGCGCGGCCACCCGGCGGCCCTCGGGAACGTGACTGGGGAACCAGATCACGAGCGGTACCTGCACCGACGGCCGATACAGGCTGTAGCCGTGATGCACCAGCCCATGCTCCGCGAACTCCTCGCCGTGATCCGAGGTGACGATCACGAGGGTGTTGTCCAGCAGCCTCCGCCGCTGCAGCTCGCGAAATAGTCGGCCAAGCTGCGAGTCGAGATAGGCGATCGAGCCGTCGTAGATCGCCTGTTTGGGCGCGAGGTCGGCCGGCGTGAGCGGCCGCGCGGGGGCCGTGTTCCAGGCCTCAGCTGACTGCGGCCCGGCCTGCGGCACCCAAAATCGGTGACGGAACGAATCGGGGGGCGCGAACGGTAGATGCGCCTCCATGAAGTTGAGGAACGCGAAAAACGGCGCCGGCCGCGCCTGGTCCAGCCAGGCAAGGAAGGCATCGTTGATCCGCTCCGCCGACCGATGCTGCCAGGGGTTCGGAAGGCGCACCCGCCGCGACCCCAGCATTCGCTTGAGGACCGGCGCAACCCAGGCTCGGATCCAGGGGTAGAACTGCTGGCCGAACGCGGTGCCCGACATGGCGGTCCAGAGCGAAACCGGGTAGTCGTCGTAGCGCTCGAAGCCCCGCGCAAGGCCGCTGCCCCAGCCGGCATAGACCGCGTTGGCGACGAACCCGGCCGTGACGTAGCCATGAGCATGCAGCACTTCGGCCAGGGTAGGCCATGCCGTGCCAAGCGGGTGCCGCCAGTTGGCGTCGAGATCGATGGGCCAACGGCCGGTGAACATCGAGGCGTGCGAGGGCGTCGTCCACGAGGCCGGCGAGAAGGCCCGCTCGAAGACCGTGCCACCCAGGGCGAAGCGCTCCAGCTCGGGCGTCGTGCGGCGGGGGTAGCCGTAAAGGCTCAGATCGGCCGCGCGCACTGTGTCGAGGATCAGCAGCAGGATGTTTGGCGCGCCCCGCTCGGCGGTCGGACGCGAGCGCACCAAGCGGCGCCCCTCGATCGCGCGCCAGCCGAGCGTCAGCCCCGCGAGGACGCAGACCGAGGCGAGCGCCCATGGCCAGGTCAGCTGTACCAAGGTCTTCATCCGCTCGGCCGGCAGCCGCGCGACCGAGCTTGCTACCCCGGCCGCGAGGACCACTGAGGCCGCGGGGTGCAGCCGTGGGAAGAGGAGCAGGACGAGGAGCGCGCTCAGCCCCGCGAAGAAACCGGTGGCGGCCCGCCATGGGATGCGAACGACGCGCGCAATTCCGGCGAGCAGCACTCCGACTATCCCGAAGAGCGCGGTGTCGAACGCGGGGACCATCCACACCGCGTCACGGCTTCGCTCCGGGATGCCCGGAAGGAGCAGCTCGAGCCCGAAGACCGTCACCTCGCAAAGGCCGGTGACCAGCCCCGCCCAGAGTGCGAGCGACAGGAGCGGCCTGGACGACTCCACGGACGCAGACTTCGACTCGGGGGCCATGGTGTCTCCGGTGCCGAGCCGGATGTTGTGACTGGTGTGAGGGTAGCGTAGCGTGCGGCGGCGGTCGCGTCAACGGCTTAGATTCGCGGGACTACATCTGGATCGAACAATGACCATGCCGACACTTTTCCTCCGCGTAACATTCGAGCGGCTGTGCCTGCTGCCCGTGGCCGCGACGATCGCCTGCGGCGGCAATCCCAAGGCCGCCAGCGTGGTCCCTTCTGCAGCCAATACCACGCTGATCAATGCTGACGGCCGCCGCATCGGCACCGCGGCCGTGGTGCCGTCCAAGTCCGGCGGCCTCCTCGTGCTCAAGCTGACCGGCGTCACCCCGGGGACCCACGGCCTCCATTTGCACGCCCGGGGCGTCTGCGAGCCGCCCAAGTTCGAGTCGGCTGGCCCGCACTACAATCCGGCCGGCCGGAAGCACGGCGCCAAGAACCCGCAGGGACCCCACGCCGGCGACCTGCCCAACGTCCTGGCGCGAGCCGACAGTACAGTGGACACCACGCTCGCGATCCCGGCCGCGGTGGTGAGCGCGATCGGTTCCGGTGCCGCTGCGAAATCGCTGGTGCTGCACGCCGACCCCGACGATCTCACCACCGATCCCTCGGGCAACTCGGGCGCCCGCGTCGCCTGCGGCGTGCTCCAGCGGTGATGCGGCCCGGCCTGATCCTCGGCGGGCTGCTGGTGTGTACCGGTTGTCGCAGCACGACCGACCCGGCCGCTCTGCCGTCGCCCGACGCGGTCGTCCGCCTGCTGAGTCAGGGCAGTCCCAGCAACGTGGCCGCCACCACCGAGGGTGCCGGAGATCCCCGGCTCCGCCCTCACGTCTATCCCTTGGCGCCGGTCCAGACCGCCCACGCCGTGGTAGACGGAATCGAGGAGTTGCCGCGCTGGGAGGTGGTGGCCGGGAAGGATGGCGTGATCTGGGCCACTCGCCGCACCCGGGTCTTCGGCTTCGTCGACGACGTCTACCTGCTGCTCCTGCCGGCCCACGATTCGACGGCGGTCTTCGCCCGCAGCGCCGCGCGGGTTGGCAAGATCGATTTCGGCCAGAACCGGAGAAATCTGGCGGAGCTGTGGGATGCAGTCGACCGCCAGGTGAGCAAAGGCGTGAACGGTAAACGGTGAACGGTGAACGGGGACTTCCAGGAAGAGCTCCGGTGCTCCTCGGACCCTCCCGTTTACCGTTTACCGTTCACGCCTTTGCTTCACCGTTCACGTAGTTTGTCTTCATGCCCTGTTTCATCTGCACCACCTGCGGCGTGCAGCACGCCGACTCGGTCCTGCCTCCGGAGCGCTGCGCGGTCTGTGAGGACGAGCGCCAGTATGTGGGTTGGAGCGGTCAGCTGTGGACCACCCTGGCCCACCTGCGAGCGACCCATACCAACGTGTTCCGGCCCAAGTGGCCCGACCTGATCGGGGTCGGGACCGAGCCGGCCTTCGCCATCGGCCAGCGCGCGCTCCTGGTGCGAGACCCGGCGTTTCCGCTGCTCTGGGATTGCATCAGCCTCATTGACGACGCGACCGTCGCTTCGCTACGGGCGGCCGGCGGGATTCGGGCGATCGCGATCTCACACCCGCACTACTATTCCTGCATGGTGGAGTGGGCTCGCGCCTTCGATGTGCCGATCTATCTCCACGCGGCCGATCGGAGCTGGGTCATGCGACCCGACCCGGCCATCGTCTTCTGGGAGGGCGACACCCACCGGCTGGCGGACGGCCTCACTCTGATCCGGTGCGGCGGTCATTTTCCGGGCGCTACAGTACTGCATTGGGCCCGCGGCGCCGAGCGGCGGGGGGCGCTGCTCGCCAGCGACGTGCTCCAGGTGGGACAGGATCGCAGATCCGTGAGCTTCATGTATAGCTACCCGAATTACATCCCGCTCGACGCCGCGACCGTGCGCCGCATCGGCGCGATGCTCGAGCCCTTCGCATTCGATCAGATCTATGGTGCCTGGTGGCAGCGTAATGTCCCAAGCGGAGCCAAGGACGTCGTGCACCGCTCGATCCGACGCTACTTGCGGGCCATCGGCGCTGAAGGATGAGCTGGATGTCGGATCTGCTCGCCGCGCGCGCGCAGATGGCGGTCTCGCTCGGGTTCCACATCATCTTCGCGGTGGTCGGCATCGGTATGCCGGTGCTGATGGTCGTGGCCGAGTGGCGCTATCTCAAGACCGGCGAGAAGATCTTTCTCGAGCTGGCCAAGCGGTGGTCCAAGGGGACAGCCGTCATGTTCGCGGTCGGCGCCGTGTCGGGCACCATCCTGTCCTTCGAGCTCGGCCTTCTCTGGCCCGGGTTCATGCAATTCGCCGGCGCCATCATCGGCATGCCATTCTCGCTCGAGGGATTCGCCTTCTTCGTGGAGGCCATCTTTCTGGGCGTGTATCTCTACGGTTGGACCCGGATATCACCTCGGGCCCACCTGCTCGCGGGGCTGCTGGTGGCTGTCAGCGGCTGCCTCTCCGGCATCTTCGTCGTCATCGCCAATGCATGGATGAACTCGCCCACCGGTTTCGAGCTGGTGGGCGGGCGCCCGGTAAACATCGATCCCGTCGCCGCGATGGCGAACCCCGCCGCATTCTCCCAGACGCTCCACATGACCCTCGCCGCCTACGCTGCAACCGGCCTCGCCGTCGCGGGCATCCATGCGGCGTTGCTCCTGCGCAACCCGGCCAACCTGTTCCATCGCCGGGCGCTCGCCGTTGCACTGCTGGTGGGAGCGCCGGCCGCGATCCTCCAGCCGTTCTCCGGCGACCTGAGCGCGCGCTTCGTGGCCCGCTACCAGCCGGTCAAGCTGGCCGCCGCGGAGAGTCATTTCGAGACCGCCCGGAACGTGCCGCTGGTGATCGGCGGGTGGCCCGATATGGCGGCGGGCACGACCAGATACGCCTTGCGGATCCCCTACGGCCTCTCGCTGCTGGCGTTCGGAGACCCTCACGCGGAGGTAAGGGGCCTCGACCAGGTGCCGCCGGAGGACTGGCCCCACGTCCCCAGCGTCCACCTCGCGTTTCAGGTCATGGTGGGGCTCGGGGTCTATCTCGCCCTGGTATCGCTGTGGGCCGCCGTGCTCGCGTGGCGAAAGCGGGATCTGCCCGGCAATCGGCTGCTGCTTCGGGCGCTGGTCGTCGCCACCCCGATGGGCTTCGTCGCGATCGAGGCTGGATGGCTGGTCACTGAGGTTGGCCGGCAGCCGTGGATCATCCACGGCGTGCTCCGCACCGCTGATGCGGTGACTCCGATGCCGGGTCTGGTGGTTCCGTTCACCACGTTCACCCTGCTCTACCTGGCGCTCGCGACGGCCGTCGTCTGGCTGCTGCGCCGCCAGATCTCCCAGAGCCCCGACGTCGCCGAGGTCGGCCCGGCCCTCCCGCAGGCGGCTCCGGGTGCCTGAGCCGGCTCTCGCCGTCCTGCTCGGCGCCGCCCTGATGCTGTCGCTCAATGCCTACGTACTGCTGGGAGGCGCGGATTTCGGCGGCGGAGTCTGGGACCTGCTGGCCTCCGGCGCGCGAAAAAACCACCAGCGCGCCCTGGTGGCAGAGGCGATCGGTCCGGTCTGGGAAGCGAACCATGTCTGGCTGATCCTGGTGGTCGTGCTGTTGTTCACCTGCTTTCCACCAGTCTTCGCGCTGGTGTCAGTCGCGCTTCACATCCCCTTGACGCTGGTGCTGATCGGCATCGTGCTCCGGGGCTCGGCATTCACCTTTCGGACCTACGACACGCAGCGGGACGAGGTCCAACGCCGGTGGGGGCGCCTGTTCGCGGGGGCGAGTCTGATCACCCCCGTCCTCCTCGGGGTCGCCGTGGGAACCATCGCGACGGGCGACGTGGGGCCGCCGGCCGGGTCGTTCGTGAACGGCTATGTCCGCCCTTGGCTTCGACCGTTCCCGCTCGCCGTCGGCGGGCTCACCCTCGTACTCTTTGCCTACCTGGCGGCAGTATACCTCACGCTGGAAGCGCCCGACCGCCCGCTGCAGGACGATTTCCGCCGTCGGGCGCTGGGTGCGGGCGCCGCCGCGTTCGGCCTCGCGGCGCTCTCGCTCGCCCTGGCCCGCGAGGCGGCGCCCCTGGTCTGGCGGATGCTGCTCGCTTCGGATTGGGCGATTGCGCTCCATCTCGCCACCGGGCTCGCCGCCGTCACCGCCTTCGTAGCTCTCTGGCGCAGGCGCTGGGCGGTTGCCCGGGTGGCCGCGGCCTTGCAGGTGTCCTGCATCCTGTGGGGTTGGGCGCTGGCGCAGTATCCGTACCTGGTGCCGCCTCACTATACGATCGGCGCGGCCGCCGCTCCCCCCGTGACTCTTCGCCTGGTCCTGGCGGCGCTTGGACTCGGCGCGCTCGTCCTCTTCCCGTCGCTGTATTATCTCTTTCGCGTGTTCAAGGCGCCGGCCCGATGACGGCGCGTCCTTCCGAGCACCCGGGATTGCTGATGCGCCTCGAAACCCCACGCCTTCGCCTGCTCTCGCTGACCGCCGACGCCATCGACGCTCTGCTCCAGGGCGATGCCACTCGACTCGGCAGCCTGACCGACGCCCGTTTTCCGCAGCCGCTCCGGCCGCCGCCCCTGACCGAAGATGTGCTGCCGCTGGTGCGCGACCGCCTGCGGGCCGATCCCTCTCAGGATGGCTGGTGGACCTGGTTGGTGGTGCGCAAGGACACGCACCAGGCGGTGGGCTCGGCCGGGTTCGGCGGCGGGCCGGATGCCGAGGGAGCCGTCATGGTCGGCTATGCGACCTACCCCGATGTCGAACGCCACGGCTTTGCCACCGAGGCGGCCGGTGCACTGGTCGACTGGGCCCTGAGCCAGCCCGGCGTCGCGCGGGTGTGCGCCAGCCTCCCTCCGGACAACCGCCCTGCGATCCGGGTCGCCGAAAAGTTGGGAATGAAGCTGTTGGGAACAGTGTGGGAGGAAGATCTCGACGAGGTGCTGCTCTATGGAATTGAAAAGCGTGAACGGTGAACGGTGAACGGGGCCTCCCAGGAAGCGCGGAGGGTGGTCGCACTCGGATCCTCCCGTTCACCGTTCACCGTTTACCGTTCACGCTTTTAACATGCGGTTGATCGGTCTCACGGCCAGGGCCAACACCACCCCCGCCGCAATCGCGAACCCACCCACCACCCCGAACAGGGTCGGCAGCGAGAACGATTCGTAGACACCCGCAACCCGCCCGCCCAGGTAGTTCCCCACCGAGAGCGACAGGAACCACACGCCCATCATCAGACCGGCCACCCGCGCGGGCGCCAGCTTGGTCGTCGCGCTCAGGCCTACCGGACTCAAGCACAGCTCGCCGACCGTGTGCAGCAGGTAGGTCAGGACGAGCCACATCGGACTCACCTTCACCCCCGACGCCGAGAGCGTGGCAGCCGGCACCAGCACCGCAAAGCCCAGCCCGACGAACACGAGTCCGAACACGAACTTGGTCGGGCTCGACGGGTCGCGCTTGCCGAGCCGCACCCAGAGCCACGCGAACACCGGTGCCAGCAGCACGATGAAGATCGCGTTGACGGCCTGGAACCAGCTCGGCGGGAAGGCCATGCCGAAGGCGCGATTATCGGTGGCCCGGTCGGCGAAGAGGTTCAGGGTCGAGCCGGCTTGCTCGAACAGCGACCAGAACGCCGCCGACGCGAGGAACAACACGAGGATCGTCAGCAGCCGCTTGCGCTCAGTCTGGGTCCAGGTCCGCATGCCGAGCAGGCCGGCCCAGAACACCACGGTGACGACCAGGAGTCCGATCCCGAACGCGTTGCCGATGCCCTCGGGGGTCACGTGGACCACCCCGCTTTTCCCGAGCGCCCCGACAGCCAGGATCAACCCGACGGTGCCGACGATGCCGACCTGCAGCCGCCGCCGGTTCCGGGCCTGCTCGCCCGGGTCGTCCGGGACAACGGGACTCATCCCGGCGTCGCCCAGGTGCTTCCAGCCTCCGAGGTACTGGAGAATGCCGAAGAACATTCCGACCGCGGCAGCCCCGAAGCCCCAGTGCCACGACGACTCCGGGCGGATCCCGATCGCCTGCAGGATGCCCCCGAACTGACCGCTCTGCGCCAGCCAGCCGCACACCAGCGGGGACACGAAGGCGCCGAGATTGATCCCCATGTAGAAGATCGAAAAGCCGGCATCCCGGCGCGCGTCCTCCTGCCCGTACAGCTGCCCCACCATTGTGCTCACGTTGGGCTTGAGCAGGCCGGTACCAAGCACGACGCACGCGAGCCCGAGATAGAAACTCGGGATCGTGGGCATCGCGAGGAAGATGTGGCCCAGCATGATCACGACCCCCCCGTAGAGGGTCGCGCGGCGCTGGCCCAGGAACCGATCGGCCAGCCAGCCGCCGGGCAGCGAAGCGAACCAGACCAGCGAGGTGTAGGTCCCGTAGATCACGCCGGCCTTTGCGGTATCGAACCCGAGCCCGCCGGCGGCGAGCGGCGCCGTCATGAAGAGGATCAGGATGGCGCGCATCCCGTAGTAGCTGAAGCGCTCCCAGAACTCGGTGAAAAAGAGGGTCGCGAGACCACGGGGATGGCCGAAGAACCGAGTGTCGGTCTCTGCCAGGGGGCGCGCCGGTGGTGAGGGAGCGGCAACGGTTGCCAAACGGATGATCCTCAGGCTCTTACTGTTTTCCCAGCTTCTTCTTGAGGTGGGCGAGCTGGGCCTCGACTGCTTCCTCCATGAGCCGCCGCTCGGTTTGGGCTCTGAGCAGCTCGCTTTCGAGATCGGTCTCCGGTCGGACCCCACCGGCGGCTTCGACCTCGCGCCAGGCAGCCCGGAGGCTCGCGTCGGCGTCGGGGCGGCTCGACAGCCGATAGTGCGCAGCCATTTCCTCGAGCTCGCGTTGGGCGAGAACCAGCTCGTCCCGCTGAACTCCCAGCTTGCGATCCAGCATCGCGACCCGCTCACGATGGCGCACCGCGAACCGCTCGGCGATGGCGACGGTCTCCGCGTCCAGCACCCGAGCTGCCAGTCGGCCCCTTCGCTCGGCGTCATCCAGTTGTTTCCGCTCGGCTGCGAGCTCGCGTTCGGTGACGGTGAGGCCTTCCCGCATCCGGTCCAGCCCGAGCTTGGCCTCCACCAGCGCCTCCCGCAGCGCCAGCGTGCGGGCGCGCGGGTCGGTCCCCTGCTCCGCGAAGAGCCGGTCGAGCCGGGCCCGTAAGGCGTCGAAGACGGTCAGAGGGAAGCTCCGTGGTAGGCCGCTAAGCTTACGACCTCGGCGCCGTTCGGGTCAAGGAATGCGCTGGGCATTATCTTCCGCCCGTCGAGCCGGAGTAGCCCATGCCTGGCCGCGAGCTTATCGCACTCACACTTCTCACCCTCCTCGCCGCCTGCGGGGAGGGCCGCCCCCGCGCAGCACCCTGCGGCATCGCGGCCGTGGCCGGGCCCACCGCTCTGCTCACTCAGTTCAGCGTTCCCCGGCAGACCCTGAGCACGCCGCCGGCCCACCTCCCCGAGCGGCTCGTGGTCCGGCTGGTTGCGGGCCCTGCCTATCGCGGTATCGTAGGCCGCTCCGACTCTCTCTGGATCGTGGGCGTGGATGGAGCGCTTCCTCCTGGTACCAAGCCCGGCTTCGGCGTGCTCGTGCTCGACCCCAAGGGTGGGGCCAGAGGTGTCATGCTCTACGAGGGGTCCACGGTCGAAGGAGCGCCGCCGATCGGCAACGTGTCGGTGGGCAGCGCGTCGCTTCCACTGATCGGCATCCAGGTGGACCCTTCCCGGATCGAAGACCCCCGCTGTCCTTTCTTCCCAGACTCGGCCCTACGATGACGCCCAGGATCGCGGTGAGCGGGGTGCTCCGCCACTGGCAGGACGCATGTAGAGCCGGGGTCAACGCCGCCTACGTGAGCGCCGTGGCGCGCGCCGGCGGAGTCCCGCTCATTCTGTCACAGCTCATGGGCGAGAGCCACGCCGCCCGGGCGCTCGAGGGGTGCCACGGGCTCCTCCTCACCGGGGGCGAAGATGTCGATCCCCGTCATTACGGCGCCGAGCCCTCCAGCGCGCTCGGCTCTGTCGATCGCGAGCGCGACGGGTTCGAGCTCGCCCTCTTCGCCGCAGCCCGGACGGCGGGTCTGCCCATTCTCGGGATCTGCCGAGGGATTCAGCTCGTCAACGTGGCGCTGGGCGGAACCCTCTACCAGGATCTCCCCTCCGAGCGCCCGGGACCGGTCGACCACAACCCGGATGCTGCGCGCAGCGCCCGGACCCACCACGTGCGGCTCGAGCCGGAGAGCCGGGCCGCCCGCGCGCTCGGGGTCGACCGGCTGGTCCCAAACTCCTTTCACCACCAGGCCATCAAGGATCTGGCCCCGGCACTGATCGCGAGCGGTTGGTCGGATGATGGCTTGATCGAGGCGGTGGAAGGACGGGCAGGCGACCCGTGGCTGCTGGCGGTGCAGTGGCACCCGGAGGAGATGCACGCCGACGTAACAGCGCCCGAGCGAGGCCTGTTCGGAGCTTTGATAGAGGAGGCCTCGGCCGCTGAGCCCTGATGGCTAGTGTATTCCCAGGTCCCGTAGCTTCCGGTCGGCCGTCACGCTTCCCGGAAAGAGCACCCGGTCGCTGAGCCCGTTCAGCGCACCGCGCAAGGAGGGGAACCGTTCCGCGGCGGTGCGCAACACGCCGTCCAGGCCATATCGGTCAGCCAGCGCGTGATCGCTTGCCAATCCGAACCCGCGCCGTCCCAGTGCATCGTAGTAGGTGACGTCGGGTCCGCCTTTGCGCAGGTGCCGCGCCGCGATATAATCGGGGAACAGTCCCGCGAGCCACAGCGCATAGTTGCCCAGGTGTAACATCACCCGGAAGCGGCGCTCACCTTCGCTCGCCTCCAGGTCCATCACGATGTCGACTAGGTAGCGGTGTTGCTGGTCGTCGTTCCAGTCCACCCGCCAGGCCCGGTCGCGCCGGCCGAAGTCGAGCAGCATCGACGCGAGATAGTCGGCCAGCTCACGATCATCGATGCCGGCGCGCTGGAGTGTCTGGCGAACCAGAACGTAGAAGAACAACGCTTCCGACGGCACGAGCACCGTTCGCACGGCAAGCAGGCGCTCCAGCAGCTCGGCCGAGTCCAGCAGGGCATCGGGGCCCTCGGCCTGCAAGCGGCGCTCGAGCGCCGCCCGCCGGTGAACGGAGCCCCGGCTCAGCAGGAGAACCACGAGTTGGAGGTCGGCGGCGGTAAGCCGGCTCCGGGTGTCCGCGCGAATCATGACTGATCCTCCTTCATCATCGGACTCTCGGCTGCTGCTGCCTCAGCTCGTTGCGTTGGGCCGCGATCTCGGCCGAACCAGTGCTGCGGACGACGCCCTCGAGCTCGTGCTCGCGTGCGCGTGGGCCACTCTCGCGCCGCGGGAGTGCCTCGTGTCCTGGCGGCCAGCCCCTGGCGCCCCGCTCGTCACTCGCAGTCGCCCTCTTGAGCCAGCTCACGGTGAGAGCCTGGTCACGCTGGCCTGCCGCCTCGGCCCTACCCTGCTGAATAGTGGAGCGGCCGACCAATGCCGCCGTGTCGGCATCCCCCCTGTCCAGGATGATGCAGGTAGCTGGATTCTGGTTCCGCTGCTCACCGGCGGCGAGGCATCGGGCGCTCTCGTCGTCGGCAGCGCCCCCGACACCTTCGAGGCGGCCGACCTGGCCACAGCACAAGCCCTCTCGGCCTTGACCAGCCTGGCTTTGCAGCGGCTGTCCTCGCTTGGGTTTGACTCGCCACGCCCATCGTGGCAGGAGGGTCTCGACGCCATTCCGCCGGCGCTCTGCCTGATTGATGAAAGTGAACGCATACGCCGTGCCAATCGTGCGTTTGCCTGGCTCGTCACCACTCCATCGGATGCGCTCATCGGCCGCCCCTGGCAGTCCCTTGTCCCCTCAGAGTGGGTCGCAGATCTGGAACGCGCCATCCGGGCGGAAGGATCCCTTCGCGAAGTCGAATTGCGCCTCGGCGATCGGGTTTACTCCGCGTCCGTGGCGCCGCTCCCGGGCCCCAGCGGAGCCGACGTCGTACTCGTGTTCGACGACCAGAGCGAGCGCCACCGCCTGCAGCACCAGCTGGTCCAATCGGAGAAGATGTCGGCCATCGGTCAGCTCATTGCCGGCGTGGCCCACGATCTCAACAACCCGCTCGCGTCCGTCGTCGGCTTCGCCGAGTTCCTGTCAGAGCGGCCCGACGTCCCTCCGGCGCTGCGCGAGCCGGTCACGGTGATCCGTGACGAGGCCGAACGGGCTTCGGGCATCGTCAAGAATCTGCTCAGCTTTGCCCGAAAGCAGGAGCGCCAGCGCCGCCCCACCGCGATCCAACCGCTGCTGGACGCGACGCTCGCCCTGCTCCGGAATGAACTGATGTCGAGCCGGGTGGATGCTCGGCTCGAGGTCGACCCGGATCTGGCTGCGCCGGTGCTCGACCCGAACCAGATGCAGCAGGTCTTCGTCAATCTGATTCATAACGCGGCGCAGGCCATCGCGGCGAGCGGTCGGCCCGGCACCGTGACGGTGCGGGCCCGCAAGTGGGCGGACGGCGTGGCAGTGGACGTGATCGACGACGGTCCGGGCATGTCCGAGGAGCTGGCAGCCCAGGCCTTCGATCCCTTCTTCACCACCAAACCCGAGGGACAGGGCACCGGCCTCGGCCTCTCTATCTCGCAGGGAATCGTCACTGAGCACGGTGGGCGGATCACACTCGAGACAGCCGAAGGATGGGGCTCGACATTCACCGTGTACCTCCCCGACGGCGAGGGCGACGCCCCGGCAGTGACCGAAATGCCCCTCGCCTCCGCGTCGGGGCTCCGCATCCTGGTGGTTGACGACGAGCCGCACATCCTGCACTACATGCGGGCAACGCTCGAGAGCTGGGGCCACTCGGTGTCACAGGCGGCTGACGGCGAGGAGGCGCGCGAGCGTCTGGTGAGGGAGGACGGCTTCGACCTCGTCATCGCCGACCTCAGAATGCCCCGCCTGGGGGGTCGGGAGTTCTACGAGGAGCTGAAGCGCACCCGCCCGGCCCAGGCCGAACAGGTGGTGTTTGCCACCGGCGACACGGTCCGGGGCGACACCCTGGCCTTTCTCAAGTCGGTCGGCCGGCCTTATCTGCACAAGCCTTTCAGCCTGACCGAGCTGCGGGCCCTGCTGGCGGGGGTGTCCAAGCCGCCTGACGCGTGATATCGTTCGCCCGTCCGCCATCCGGCTTTTCATGATCTACGTTTGCATCCCGTGTTACAACGAAGCCCCCACCGTCGGGCTCCTCCTCTGGAAGATCCGCCAAGTGTTCAGCGGCTTCCCGCGGGAATATCATCTCTTGCTGATCGACGATGGGTCCACCGATACCACCGCCGAGGTGCTGGAGCCCTACGCCCGGGTCTTGCCGCTGACCTTGGTGCGGCACGAGGCCCGCCGGGGATATGCCGCATCGGTCGAGGCGCTGCTGCGGCTCGCGGTCGAGCGGACCGACCGGCCCAAGCGGGACGGCGCTATTCTGATGCACGCCGACTTTGCTCACAGCCCGAGTTTCATCCCCGACTTTCTGCGCCGGCTCGAAAGCGGAGCGGACATCGTCGTCGCCCAGAGCACGGTGGCCGGCGAGCGCTCGCGCGCGCGGCGGCTGATCCGCCGTTTTGCGCCAATGCTGCTGCGCGGCCAGGTGCAGGTGCCCGGCGTGGCTGACGTGGTGTCGGGGTTCCTGGCGTTCCGGCTGGTTGCGCTGCGGAACGCGCTCAGGGCGCAGGAGGGGCCGCTGTTGACGGCGGAAGGCTGGACTGCCAACGCGGAGCTGATCGCCAAGACGGCTCGGCACGCGCGGCGGGTGGAGACGATCCCGACGGTGGAGCGGCACGACCTGCGTCAACGCGCGAGCCGGGTGCAGCCCTGGGAGACGGCGATGTCGGTCTGGCACTGGCGCGGCAAGCTGCGGCTGCCGCCCCTGCCACGTCCTCCGGAAGGCCGGCCAGACCGTCGCCACCCCGAAGCGGCAACCAGCGACAGCGAGGCCGAAAGAGAAGCAGTAAGAAGTGAGAAGTGACGGTGAGAGGTGAGAGGCCTTCTTACCTTCTCACCGCTGTTTATGCCGCAGCGCGCCCTCGGATCACTTCGCGGATACGATCGGCTGTGGTAGGGCTCAGTACCTTGATGACCAGGTACAGGAGCCAGCCCAGAAAGGCCAGCCACAGCAGGCTCATCAAGAGGCCGAGCACGACGCCGAACAGGCCGAAAAGAAGCTTGAACGCCAGAATCGCCACCACTGCGAAGACGGCGAATCCGAGCAGGTTCCGCAACATGATATTCTCCTCCCGAGGCAATTTCCGCTGGCCTAACTTTCGATCTTATCATCGTTTCGGCGTAGCGGCAAAGCCATGCTGGCGCGAAGTGGGAAAGTTCCCGGCCGTCCACCCCCCGGTACGCTCCGACGTTTCAAAAAGTTTCACCCACCAGAACGGGCGGTCCGCTGTAGCGGCGGACTCTAGCGGTGCGGGTCCACGCGGCGCGTTTCCGGTCCCTGCGCCAGCAGTCGTTCGGCGAAATCCAGGCGCTCCTGCGTCTCGCCCAACTCCTGCCAAAGCTTGCTCACCTCGACTTCGAGCGCTTCGAGCCGAGCCGGGCGCTCGATCTCGCCGGGGCCCTGCCGCAGGCGCTGGGCCCATAACCCGAACGCCAACCCGAGCGCCACGTGAACCGTGGCATGCCACGGCTCGGCTGCCCCGACCGCGAACCCGACTCCGACCCAGTTGAGGACGCTCAGCACGACGGCGATCGGGTGCCAAATCGCGGGCTTGAAGGTCATGGCGAGATCCCGTCGAGTCTGCGCGGAGCCGTGGGAAGAAGTTGGGAAGGTTGGCCCGTAAACAAGGCCAAAAGGATGATATTATCCTCCCGATGCGCGGGTCAGGCGGCCGTACGTCCACACGTTTCAAAAAGTTTCATCGACCACCCAAGTGCCCGAAGCCACTGACGTTACTGTCGTGGGTGCTGGCGTCGTCGGCGCCGCCTGTGGCCGCGAGCTCGCCCGCGCCGGATGGCGCGTCCGCTTGCTCGATCCCGAGATCGATCGGGGCCAAGCTTGGCGCGCCGCGGCCGGAATGCTCGCACCCCAGATTGAAGCCCGTGAGGGCGATGCGCTGTTCGAGCTCGGGCTTGCAGGCCGCGAGCTCTACGCCGAGCTGGCTCCAGCGCTGGAAGAATCCACCGGCATCGACGTCGGGCTTTGGCGCGAGGGAATCGCGAACGTCGCGCTTCTCGAGGCGGACGTTGCCCGCCTCCGCGCGAAGGTAGCGTGGCAGCGACAGCAAGGCCACCTCTGCGACTGGCTCGACGCGGCAGAGGTGAAAGCCCGCTGGCCTTGGGTCGGTCAGACCCACGGCGCCCTCTGGGCGGCGCAAGAAGGCGCGCTCGACCCGCAAGCCCTGGTGCGGGCCCTCCGCGCCGACGCCGCGAAACACGGAGCGGAGTTGATCCGGGACGAGGCCTTAGGCCTCGAGATTCGCGGCGACCGGGTAGCAGCAGTCCAGGGCCGGAGCCGTCGGCATCCCGCCGAGCATGTGGTACTCGCCGCGGGCGCGTGGAGCGGAACCCTCGCCGGCTTGCCCCGCCCTCTTTCCGTCGAGCCGGTTCGGGGTGAGATGCTCGCTTTGCCGTGGCCCACTGGGATCGACCGGGCCATTGTGTACAGCCGGGACTGCTATCTGCTTGCACGGGGTGACGAGGCGGTGGCCGGCTCTACCATGGAATACGCGGGCTTCGATCCAACCACGACGTCGGCGGGGCTCGGCCGGATTCTCACTGCGGCCACCGCGCTCTGCCCGCCGCTCGCAGCGCTCGACGTGCGACGCACCTGGGCCGGGCTTCGGCCCATGACCCCCGACGGCCTTCCCATTCTCGGCCCCGAGCCCAGCCTCCGGGGTCTCTGGTACGCAACCGGCCATGGGCGCAACGGGGTCTTGCTGGCTGCGATTACCGGCGTAGTCCTCCGCATGATGATGACCGGGCAGCGGCCGACCGAGAACCTGAGCGCGCTCCGTCCCGAGCGGTTCTGGAATTGGTAACGGGCGGATCTCTTGGCTCAGAACCGGTAGCCGACCCCGAGCTGTACCCCGCGGCGTGCGCCCGGCGTAAAGTGAAGCTCAGTCACCGGCTCCGGCTCGGCCTGCAGCCGGGACGTGGTGACGAACTGCGCTTCATTCCATCGTGCGCCGAACAGGTTATCTACGGACCCGAAGATCCGCGCGGCCCCGACCTCGTACGCACCAAACAGTTCGGCCACGGTGTAGCCGCGCGCGCGGATGGTGTTGGTCTCGTTCGCCGCGCGGGCACCCACGTGGCGGACCCGGAACCCGCCGCTGGCCCGGCCCACGTCACGCAAGGTGAGCCCACCGGTCGCCGTTACGGTCGGAGCCAACGGGATACGGTTCCCGGTGTGGGGCTCGTTGCGGAACCAGCCGCGGCTCAGGTTCAGGTCGCCGTCAGCCCACAGCCAGCGCAATACCCGCGCGCGACCCTCGAGGTCGATACCGAGCCGCCGGGTACGCCCACTCGCCTCAGTCTTCCCCTCGTCCCCGACGTAAACCAGCTCGCTCTCGAGATCCAGCCCCCACAGCGCCACAGCGAGACTCCCGGAGCTCCACGTCCGCCGCACTCCCAATTCCGCACCCGCAGCACGGGGCAGCAGCGTTTCGCCAGCCGGCGCCGTGACCACGTCGCGCGCGTCGTTGGAGTGGAAGCCCAGGCCGGCGTTCGTGAAGAGCGTCATGCCCGGCGCGAGGTCGATCGCGAGGCTGGCCTTGGGACTCACGACGCCCAGCCACCCGTTGACCCGCCGGTAGTCCTGCGACGCCAAGAACGGACCCCGGGTGTAGTGTGCCGATGCCGCGAGGTAGCCGCCGGCATGGGCGACGTCCCCGCCGAAGGGAACCAGCGCGAGACCGTGGACGGTGTTGAAGCTGCCGCCCCGCGTCTCTACCCGCCCATGCCCAATGCGGTCCTTGGTCTGGAACGCCACAGCACCCGCAGTCGCTAGATCGCCGTCCTGAGCGTCGTACGGACCCTTCCGCACCTCGATCTCGTCCAGGACCTCTGGAATCAGGAAGTGGAGGTCGGCGTAGCCCTGCCCGTGCGCGTGCGAGACCAGGTTCACCGGCGTGCCGTCCACCGAGATGGCGACGTCGGTGCCGTGGTCGGCGTCGAAGCCCCGAAGGAAGATCTGCTCCGCCTTCCCGCCACCGGCGTGCTGCGCAATGACCAGCCCGGGTGCGAGCCGGAGCAGCTCCTGCGACGATTCGCGGGGCCGGAGCTGGAGGTCGAGTGAGCGGATTACGCGGGAAGAGGCGGTCGAGAACGCCGGGTCGGCCGCGACGACGAGCGAGTCGAGCGTCACCGTAGTCTGGTGGAGACGAATGGCGACGCTGTCGCCCGCCACGGCGAGCGTCTCGGGCGCGAACCCGATGCGGGCGGCCACGAGGCGATCGGCGCCGGAAGGCAGCCGGATTGCGAAGCGCCCGGTCGCTCCGGTAACGACGGCACAAGCATGGCAGCGGTGAGCCCAAGTGCAGAGCGACGCAGACGTTCGGTCAGTCGCACAAGTGGTCGCCTCGGGCGAGCGGGAAGGGCCCGTGCATCCACACCGGGCAACCCACTCTACGTCGAGGCGCCAGCCGGTGGATGCATAGGCGCCACGCGCAGCCGGCCCGCCGGTCCGACCAATCCGATCGCGGCGCCCGGCCGTAGGAGGGGCATCGGTGCGAACGCCTACATCTCACCTAACGACCGCGGAGGTCATGTCATGCCACGAACGCTCCCCCGCCGCCTCGTGCTCGGCGGCGCGCTCCTCATCGCCGCAGCGGGCATCGGCGCAAGGGTACACTGGGCCGGTGCGTCCGATCATCGCGACAGTGCCCTGCTCACCAGCAATCCCGCCGAGGACATCGCGGACGTCTACAGCTTCCTGAACCCGAGCGACCCGAGCCGTGTAGTACTCGCGATGACGGTGTCGGGGTTTATCCCACCGTCGGAGAACGGCACCACCTTCTTCGATCCGCAAGTGCTGTATCAGCTCAAGATCGACACCAACGGCGATGCCGTGGAGGACCAGGTCATCCAGGCCTTCGTCACCGGCTCCGGCTCGAACCAGGTCATGCATTTCCGGGGACCAGTGGCGCCGAGCCTGGTGGGCCCCGGGGGGCGAGTGGTGCGGGGACCGGAGGTCGCCACCGTGCGGGTGAGCAACAGCACCTCTCCGATCGTCGCGCAGCGGAACGGCATCAAGGTCTTCGCCGGGATCCGTGACGACCCGTTCTTCTTCGACCTCGTCCAGTTCAAGCACGTTGTCGCGGGCGAGGCGACCAAGTTCAACAATCCCGGAACCGACGCCTTTGCCGGTTTCAACGTGCTCGCGATCGTGATCGAGCTCCCGAAGTCGCTGCTCGGCAGCTCGAAGATTGGCGTTTGGGGCACCACCGGTCGTGCCAGCTGACCCATGACCATCTTCCAGAGGAACCAACTCATGACTTCGCTGCACTTCTTCCTCCGACCGCTGGTCCCCGCGGCTGTGATCGGCCTCCTGCTCGCTGCCTGCTCCGATGGTGGCACCGCGCCCGGCGGGAGCGACGACTCGGACCTCAGCGTGCTGCTCAACCGGCAGACGACTCAGATGGACCGGTTTGGCCTGCCCGCGATCGCGACGGTGTTCATTCCGACCGATCAGAAGGACGCGTACAACGCCGCGGCGCCCTCCGGCGACCGCGCGACCTTCCGCCAGTTCGTGTTCGACAAGCTGGTGGCGTTCGGCAACCCGAATCCCGGCGCTCTCGCGGACTTCGTTCAGCCCGACATCCAGCCGGTGGACCTGTCCCAGCCGACTGCATTTCCCAACGGCCGGCGCCTCCAGGATGATGTCATCACCGCAGAGCTCGGCCTCATCTTCGGCTCGAACGCTGACCTGAACGACGACCACGTGGATGCGAACGACAAGGCGTTCGGGACGACGTTCCCGTACCTCGCCGACCCATGGAGCGAGTGATGCGCGCACCGCTCCGATGGCTCCTGGCTGGCGGGGCGGCGGCCACCGCGCTGGGGGTGGCGCTCGTCGCCCCCGGCCGGCGACCCACTGCATCCAGCGTCCCCGCGCCCGCCGATACGTCGATCACGACCCGCAGCATCGCTTACTTCGAGAAGCGGCTCGCGGCCCAGCCCGACAATTACATGGTGCGGGGGCGCTTGATCAGCCGCTACCTGTTGCGCTTCGGGACCGGCGCGCGGCTCGCGGACGTGGAGCGGGCCGAGGCGCTGGCTCGCGACCTGGTCCGCATCGCCCGTCCGGACCGGGGGCAGGCCCTCAGCCGCCTGTCGGCCGTGCTTCTGATGCAGCACAAGTTCGCCGAGGCCGTCGAGTCCGCCTCCGAGGCACACCGCCTCGACACCTTGAACCAGGACGCGCTCGGAGCCGTGTTCGACGCAGCG
This sequence comes from Gemmatimonadales bacterium, assembly GCA_044866195.1. Classification (GTDB taxonomy): domain Bacteria; phylum Gemmatimonadota; class Gemmatimonadetes; order Gemmatimonadales; family GWC2-71-9; genus DASQPE01. The sequence continues at coordinate 3,251 of JBIOTT010000140.1, read as the reverse complement.
CTCGCCGCGGGGCGTTACGCCGAGGCCGAGGCCGCGCTCGCCCGGCTCAGGCCGAGTACTATGAACGCGCTTGTCCGCCGAGCTCAGTGGCTCGATGCGAGCGGGCAGTCCAAGGGGGCGTTCGAAGCCTTCGACCGGCTCTGCAACCAGCTCGAGCGCTCCGCGCTCTCGCCCGCAGTCGTGGCCTGGTGCCTCACCCAGCTCGGCGCCGTCGAGCACGCGCGGAGAGGGCCTGAGGTGGCGGCCAACATCTGGCAGCGGGCGCTCGCCGTTCAGCCCGGATACCGCGGCGCGCTGGAGGGGCTCGCTGGGCTTGCTGCTGCCCGGAGCCGGTGGACCCGGGCCGAAGCACTCTACCGGCGGATCGCGTCCGACGCACATCCGGACCTCTATCTCCGGCTGGCCGAGGTGGCGGCGGCTCGGGGTGATCGCGCCTCCGAGCGCGCCAACGTGCGGCGCTTCCTCGCTATAGCGGGGCGGCCCCAGAACGAGGCGCTCTACGGCGAGATGCTCGCGCTCTACTATGCAGACAAGAACGACCCGGAGGCTCGCGACGCAGCGCTGGCCCTGGCACTGCGAGACGTTGCCCGCCGTCCTACCATCGAGAGTTACGACGCGCTTGCGTGGGTCCGGTTCCGGCGGGGCGAGCTCGATGCCGCGCTCGCAGCCTCGGACTCAGCACGACGCTGGGGGGCCGCGAGTCCCACCATGAACTACCATCGCGGCCGCATTCTCGAGGCTTTGGGAAGGTTGAAGGAAGCCGCACCTCTGCTTCACGAGTCCGCCACCCAATGGACTCTGCTCAGTTCCCAGGCTCGGACAGACCTGCGCCGACGAGGCCACAAGGGCTGAGCTGCCGCCGGTCGGGGACCACGGGAGAAGCACTATGGTGCCGGCTGCTTGTGGGGCCGTCGATCCGCGGTATAGACTGTGGGTCGCGGGCGGCCTCAACCCCACAGCGCCGTCGGGGAGCTCCCTCTGCTCATGGTCGATGCCTAGTCCCGGCCCGGTGTCGTCGCTGCCGGCCGATCGCGACCTCATCGCGCGGGCCGCCGCAGGTGACGAGACGGCGATCGCGCCGCTGTACGACCGCTACGCTACGGTGCTCTACACCGTGGCCTACCGCATCGTGCGCGAGCGCGCCGATGCGGACGAGGTCGTGGTCGAGGCCTTTGCCCAGGCCTGGCGCGATGCCACCCGGTTCGAGCCTGGTCGAGGCTCCGTGGCGGCCTGGCTCACGATGATCGCGCGGAGCCGGGCGCTCGATCTGGTGCGGGCCCGCGCTCGGCGGGAGCGCATCACTGGCACCGCGGCCGCGGATACCCCCGACCAGCCGCCGGCCATGGGCGCCTGGCAAGGAGACCCCGGCGAGAGCCTGGATCGAACCGACCGCCGCCAGCAGGTCCTCGCCGCGCTCGGCGAGCTGTCGCCTCCGCAGCGCCAGGCCATCGAGCTGGCGTTTTTCGAGGGACTATCCCAGTCCGAGATCGCCGAGCGGCTCAAGGAGCCGCTTGGGACCGTCAAGACGCGCGTGCGGCTGGGTATGCAGAAGCTGCGCGACCGGCTTCGTCCGGTTTTCTTCGATCAGGGACCATGACGACGCCGGACGATTCCTCCCTCCGCGATCTGGCCGCGGCTTATGCCCTCGGCGCCCTCTCGCCCGAGGAGACCCGGGCTTTCGAGGCATATCTCGCGACCTCGCCCGACGCGCGGCGAGAAGTGGCCGAGCTGCGGGAGACCGCTGCGCTGCTTGCCGTGGCTGAACCGCAGGTGCAGCCCGGCCCCGAGCTCCGGCGGCGAGTGCTGGACGCAGTGGCGGCGAGCAAGGCGGCCGAGCTGCCACCGCGCTTAGCGGCGCGGGAGCGCGCCGGATCGCGGCGCTCGCTGCTGGCCTGGTTGGCGCTGGCTGCCGCGATCCTGGTTGCAGTCGGGCTCGGGCTTCGGGTCCGGGCGCTGGCCGGCGCGCTGGCTGCGCGGGACAGCACGATCGCCGATCAGCGGCGGGCACTGGCCGAACAGGGCCAGCAGCTCGCCGCGCGCGAGAAGATCGTGGCGGCCTTGCTCGATCCCGGCGTGCAGCTGGTTCAGCTCACCAAGCAAGGTGACCCCGATCCCCGGATCCAGCTGTACTGGAATCGGGTCCGCAACACTGCTGTAGTCAGCGCCTCCAAGCTCAAGCCTGCCCCGGCGGGGCGCACTTACCAGCTCTGGTTCATTCGGGATGGCAAGCCAGTGCCGTCGGTCACGTTCAACGTTGCACCCGCCGGCGATGCCCTGGTCTCGGATGTGACCGTGCCCACGGGCGGAGAGATCAGCGCGGCTGCGATCACCGAAGAGCCGGCGGGCGGATCGCAGCAGCCGACGACCCCGATCCTCCTCGTGGGAGCAGCGCCTAAAACGTGATGGCAAATGGTGAGAGGTGAGAGGTGAGAGGTAAGAGGGGCACCCATGTCGGCCGCTGGGCGTGGAGGCTGGGTTTCGTGGTCTTCCCTCTCACCTCTTACCTCTCACCTCTTATCTCGCCTCTCACCGGACAGGCTCCCGCCGTCGCCCAGGAGCGGGCGGCGTATCTGGACTGGCTCTCATCCGCGGCGGTGTCCCCTTACGCCGCAATCGCGCAGGCGCGGATCGGCTCCGGCATTCGGCTCGGCCCGCCCGGCGCCGACATCCCGCTGGGCGGCATCCCCGCCCAGCATGTCACCGAGCGCGATGGCCGGGTCACGCTGGAAGGCGGAGGGCGTGCCCGCCCCCTGACCCGCGGCCGGGCGGTGCGGCTGGGCGGCTACACTCTGGTTACGAGCGGCCCGCCCGGGCGCGCCACGCTGTCGGTGTTCGGCCGGCCCGCGGCCAAGCGCCCGCCGGCTTATTACCCCTACGATTCGGCGTTCGCCTTCACCGTGCGGCTCGAGCCGGCGGCGGAGCCGCGGAAAGTTCTCCTGCTCGCGCTGGACGGGACCGAGGTGGAGGGGACAGAGGTGGGTACGGTGGCCTTCGCCCTCGGAGGAAAGACCGCTCGCCTCATGGTGCGACGAATTCCGGGCGACGAGGACGAAACCGATCTGGAGGTGTACTTCCAGGATGCCACCAACAAGAAGGAAACCTATCCCGCCGGACGGTTCGTGACCCTCCTGCCGCTGGCGAACGGCCGCCATCTGCTCGACTTCAATCGGGCCCGCAATCCATTCTGCGCGTACAGCTCGGTGTACCCCTGTCCTGCACCCTGGCGCGGGAACCGCGTCCCCAGTGCAGTG
>JBIOTT010000139.1:0-20387 GCA_044866195.1 Gemmatimonadales bacterium | reverse complement strand
CGGCGACCGCCGCAGGCTGGGCGAACGGCGACTGTACGAGCGGCGCGGCACATGATGCCGCCCGTCATCATCGAATCAGCCAGAGGCAAGCAATGTCAGAGTTCTACACCGCGACGCAACGCGACCTGCAGGACCGGTTCGACACCCGCCGGATGGCCGACCTGCTGACCGATGCCATCGTCCACGCCGAGATCCAGGAGGCCGAACGAGCCTTCATCGAGTCCCGCGATATGTTCTTTCTCGCCACGGTCGATCAATCCGGCCAGCCGACCTGCTCCTACAAGGGCGGCGACCCCGGATTCGTGACGGTGGTCGACGCCACCACACTCGCCTTCCCGATCTACGACGGCAACGGGATGTTTCTCTCGCTCGGCAACATGCAGGCCACAGCGGGAGTGGGGCTGCTCTTCATCGACTTCGAAACCCCGCATCGGTTGCGGGTACAAGGGCGGGCATCGATCCGGGAGAAGGACCCGTTCCTGGCTCGATACGCCGGTGCGGATCTGATAGTGCGGGTCGCCGTGTCGAGGATCTTCGTCAACTGCTCCCGCTACGTGCACAAGTATCAGCGGGTCGCGCCCTCGCGGTACGTGCCCCGATCCGGCTGCGAAACACCGTTCGCGGAGTGGAAGCGGATCGACGTGGTGCAGGAGGCACTCCCCACCCGTGATATGGGCAAGACCGAGCGGGCCGGAGGCACCATCACCCTGGAGGACTATGCCGCGAAGCTCGCCGCCGGAGAGGCGTGAGCTTCAGGGCCGCACCTTCTTCGTCACTGGCGCGAATTCAGGGATCGGCCGCGCAATGGTCGAGGCGCTGGCCGCTCGCGGCGCCGGCGTCGTGCTCGCGTCCCGCTCGGAGGACCGCGCCAGGCCGGTGCTGGACGGCATCCGAAGCAGACATCCCGCCGCCGACGCGCAGTTCCTCCCGGTCGATGTCTCGGACCTCGGCTCCGTGCAGCGTGCCGCCGACCGGTTCCTCGCGTCGGGGCATCCACTCGACGTCCTGATCAATAATGCCGGTATTGCCGGAACCAGGGCGTTGAGCCCCGACGGCTTCGACCTCACCTACGCGACCAATCACATCGGGCCGTTTCTGCTGACCAACCTGCTCCTGCCCAAGCTGCGCGAAGCACCCCAGGGCCGCATCGTCAACATCTCGAGTGTCGCCCAGATGCGGGTGAAGCAGATCGACTGGTCGGTGCTCGAGCGTCGCACCAGCCCCAAGCGAAGCGCGTTTCCCGACTACGCCGTCACCAAGCTCATGAACGTGCTGCACGCCAAAGAGCTGGCGCGCCGGCTGGCGGGCACCCGTGTGACGACGTACGCCGTCCACCCCGGTGCCGTGGCGTCGAACATCTGGCGTTCTCTCCCCCAGCCACTGCAGTGGTTCATGAAGCTGTTCATGCTCTCGAACGAAGCCGGCGCCCGAACCCCGCTGTATTGCGCCACGGCTCCCGAGCTCGAGACCTCCACCGGCCGCTACTACGACAAGGGCCGCGCGGTGTCGCCCAACCCCCTCGCGAACGACGCGGCACTGGCGGAGGAGTTGTGGGAGAAGACCGAGGCGGCGATCGCCGGAGCGCGAGCCGGCTAGCGCTCCCAGCGCTCGAGCACAGCGGCCATCCGCTCCACCCCCCGCCGGATGGCCTTGCGATCGTATGCGGCATAGCCGAGCAGCAGCGCGCCCCGCTCGCAGGGGCCGATCGAGTGCCGCGAGAGCGGCAGCGTATCGATCCCCTCGGCCGCGAGCCGGTCCGACAGTGCGCCGTCGTCCATCCCGGCCGGAAGCCACCCGACCAGGTGCATGCCCGCCTCGGCCGGCGCCAGCTCCACCAGCCCGCCCAGCAGGGACCGCCCCGCCTCCACCAGGGCCGACTGCCGGTCCTGGTAGAGGGTTCGCATCCGTCGGACGTGCCGCGCAAGGTGCCCTTCGCCGATGAAGTCGGCCAGGATGGCCTGGTCGATGGTAGGTGAGTGGCGATCGCACACCGCGCGCGCGGCCCGGAAGATCCCGGCCACGTGCGGCGGCACCACGAGATAGCCGAGCCGGAGTCCGGGAAAAACGGTCTTGCTGAACGTGCCGATGTAGACCACTCGCGCCTCCGTATCCATTCCCTGAAGGCAGGCGAGCGGCCGGCTGGCGTAACGGAACTCGCTGTCGTAGTCGTCTTCCACGATCCAGCTGTTCGCCCGCGCGGCCCAACGCAGCAGGCCGAGCCGCCGGGCAGCGCTCATCGTCACCCCGGTGGGATACTGGTGCGAGGGCGACACGCAGGCCATGCGCGCGTCCGGGGCGAGCCGTTCGCCCGTCGTTACGCTCAGGCCCTCGTGATCCAGCGGAACCGGGACGATCCGCGCCCCCGCGCCGAGCAGCGCCGCCCGGGTGCCGAGGTAGCCCGGATCCTCGAGCCAGACCGTGTCGCCGGGATCGAGCAGCACCCGCGCGGCGAGATCGAGCCCCTGCTGCGAGCCGCTCACGATGATGACCTGATCTGCGCCGCAGGTCGCGCCGCGGATCGCCGCCACATGCTCTGCGACCGCCTCACGCAGCGGCCGAAAGCCCGCAGGGTCGTTATAGGCGAGGGGAAGGTCCCCGCTACGCCATCGCCGAAGGGCGAGCCGGGCCCACAGCCGGCGGGGAAATGCGTCGATGGCCGGCAGTCCCGGCCGGAACGGGCGCGGGAGCCCGGTCATCGGCTCGCTGGGGCAGATCCCCGTGCTGGCGAGCACCATGCCGCGAGTCGAGACACCGCGGACCTTGCTCCTGGGCGGCGGCGCCGGGGCCGGCCGCCTGGCGCTGAGCAGCCGCTCGGGCAGAGTGCGGGTTACGTAGGTCCCCGCCCGCGCCTGCCCCTCCAGATATCCCTCCGCATGCAGCTGCTCGAAGGCGAGCGCTACGGTGTTGCGCGAGAGGTCGAGCTCGGCGGCAAGCAGGCGGGTGGAGGGGACCCGGGCGCCCGGCGCGATCCGGCCGGCAAGAATCGCCTGACGGACGCCCTCGTACAGTTGGCGGTACAGCGGAACCTCGGAAGCGGGGTCGAGGTTCACGAGAGTCACCGGTCGAGCTGGCGGACGGATAGAGGAGGCCATGAGACACCCGGTTTGGGCTGGCACCATCAACATGCTGCAATCTGGCCCTGTTGATAGGGCCAGTCATCGGCTAATCTAGGTCCATGCGAGCGACCCGCCAGCCCCCTGATGCGCCCGGGCGCGCGAGCCTTCGACAGCACGCCGAGCGGAGCGTGCCGGACGAGGCCGCCGAGATTCTCCGCTGCGGGCTGGTGGCCCACGTGGGGTTCGTGGAGCACAGCCACCCGGTCGTGATCCCGATGACGTATCAGTTCGACCCCGCGGAGCCCTGGGCACTGTACCTCCACGGGAGCCACGGAAGCCGGCTGCTGGCCCATCTGGCGTCCGGTGCGTCGGTATGCGTCACAGTCACGCTGGTCGACGGCCTGGTCTACTCGAAGACGGCCCTCTACCACTCGGTGAACTATCGGAGCGTCGTCGCCTTCGGGCGGGGAGCCCCCGCCCCGCCGCCCGAGCGGCGGCGTGAGTTGCTGCACGAGATGGTGGCGCGCTACTACCCCGGCCGCATCCGTGGCCATGACTATCAGCCGGTGCCAGACGCTCACCTCGACGCGACTGCGTTCGTCGCGCTGGAGATCGAGGAGATGAGCGCCAAGGCGCGCCGGGGCGGGCCGAAAGGTCCGGGTGATGACGACCCGGCGATTCCCGGCACTGCCGGTGTCCTCGAGCTTCAGGCAACGCCATGACGCCCTCCATCGGTCCCAGCCGCAGCCGCATCGTGCTGGCATTCGCCATCGTGTACCTGGTCTGGGGCTCCACCTATCTCGGGATCCGGTTCGCGATCGAGAGCATCCCGCCGTTCCTGATGGCGGCGGCCCGGTTTCTCATCGCCGGGGCGGTCCTGTACGCGTGGTCCCTGCGCGAGGGCGGCGCGGCACCCACCCGCCGGCAATGGTGGAATGCCACGGTGGTGGGAATCCTGCTCCTGACGTTTGGCAACGGGCTGGTTACCTGGGCCGAGCTCAAGGTGCCATCCGGGATCGCAGCCTTGATCGTTGCGGCGATGCCGGTCTGGCTGGTGCTCTTCGAGGCGGTGCGGCCCGGCGGCACCCGACCGACCGTGCTGGTCCTGGCCGGTGTCGCCCTCGGTCTCCTGGGCCAGGTGGTCCTCATCGGCCCGAGCACCAAGGGGGCCGCAGTAAACCTGGTGGCAGTCGTCGCGCTCGTGATCGCGACAATGTCGTGGGCGGCCGGCTCACTCCGGGCGCGCCTGGTGGATCTCCCGGCGTCGCGCAGTCGAACGACCGCAATGGAGATGCTCGGCGGTGGGGTGGGCCTGCTCATCATCGGGCTGCTGCACGGCGAGGCACCCGCGCTGCTGGCAGCGGACCTCACCTCGCGGTCGCTGCTGGCCCTGGGATACCTGACCGTATTCGGATCGCTGCTTGCGTTCACCGCCTTCGTCTGGCTCAACACCCACGTCGCGCCGGCGCGAGTGGCGACGTACGCCTACGTGAATCCGGTGGTCGCTGTGTTCCTCGGTTGGCTGCTTGCCGGCGAGCCGGTCACGACGCGAACTCTGCTCGGAGCCGGGATCATCGTGGGTGCGGTGGTGATGATCAACACAGCGGGCGTTCGATCGGCGCAGCGCACGGTCCGGGCTCCCATTGGGGCTCGGCTTCGAACCGAGGGCTGAACCGGGCGTGCGGTACCGCTATTACATCTGCGATGTCTTTACCGACACCCGGTTCGGCGGGAATCCGCTGGCCGTGCTGCCCGAGGCCGGCGGCCTTTCCGAGCGGCAGATGCAGCAGGTCGCCCGCGAGTTCAACTTCTCCGAGACCGCGTTCGTGTTCCCGCCGGAAGCGGGACACACCCGCCGGGTTCGCATCTTCACGCCGGCGGCCGAGGTGCCCTTCGCGGGCCATCCCAACATCGGAACCGCTTTTGTCCTGGCCACTGCGGGCGAGCTCGGCGAGATCGACAGCTCGACTACGGTGACGTTCGAGGAAAGGGCGGGCCTGGTCGCGATCGCGATTCACCGGCGCGACGGACACGCCATCTGGTGTGAGTTGGTCGCGCCGGAGCGCCTCACCGTGGGCCGGACGATCCCCGCCGGCTCGCTCGCTTCGGCCCTCTCGCTCGGCCCGGACGACGTGATCACCGTCACCCACCTGCCCCAGGTCGCCTCGGTCGGGCTCCCGTTCCTGATAGCTGAGCTCAAGAATCGAGCCGCCCTCGAGCGGGCGCGACTCAGCGTGGATGGAGCCCGCGGTCTCGCCGCCCAAGGGGTACCTCCCGATGTCCACCTCTATGTCCGGAGCGCAGATGGGTTCGACATCCGGGCCCGTATGTTTGCACCCCTGGATGGAGTTGCAGAAGACCCGGCCACCGGCAGCGCCAATTGCGCCCTGGCCGGGTTGCTGGCTCAGCACGAGGCGGCGGCCAACGGCAGCTTCCGCTGGCGCATTGCCCAAGGGTTCGAGATGGGACGTCCCAGCGTGCTGGAGGCGCGTGCCGAGAAGAGCGACGGCGTCGTGGTTGCCACCCGGATCGGCGGCTCCTGCGTGCTGGTCGGCGAAGGCGTCGTCGAAGTCGGCTAGCTCTACCTACCCCATATTGACCGCGTCGTCGGTCGATCATACCGTAGTGCGCGCTCCGTAGCGCTCGTTCCGTAGTGCTTGTCGCACGAAAAAGGCAAAGCCGGTGAGAGCCATCGCCGTGACCAGCTCCCTCCAAATCGATTGGAACGCGCTCCTGGTTCCCTCCGTGCACCTGGGCGAGATCGTCCTGCGCGGCACCGTCATCTATCTCTTCCTCTTTTTCGCCCTCCGCATGCTGCGGCGCGAGGCCGGCAGCATCGCCATCTCCGACCTGCTGGTGATCGTCCTGATCGCCGATGCCGCGCAGAACGCGATGTCGGCCGAGTACCACTCGCTTACCGAGGGGCTGGTGCTGGTCTCGACCATCCTGTTCTGGAACTATTCCCTGGATGCGCTGGCCTACCGCTTCCCCAGGATCCGCTGGCTCTTCCAGCCACCGCCCCTGCCGCTGGTCCGCAACGGCCGACTCCAGCGCCAGAACATGCGGAAGCAGATGATCACCGAGGACGATCTGATGGCCCAGCTCAGGGAACACGGGATAGAGCGTCCCGACCAGGTGAAGCTCTGCTTCCTCGAGGGCGACGGTCAGATCAGCGTGGTGAAAGCCGGCGGGGGCGGCGAGCAGACCGAACGAAAGAGCCGGGGCGTACAGTAGTGGGCAGCCAAGACGAGGCAATCATGGATCGAGCGGCCATGCTGGCGACGTTTCAAGCGCACATGCAGGCGGAGCTGGCGGGCGACATCGACACGACCATGGCGACCATGGCCGACCAGCCGCACGTCAATCACGTGCCGGTCATGACCGGCGGCGTGGGTCGCGACGGGGTGCGCCACTTCTACCGCAATCACCTCGTCGGCAAGTTCTTCCCGCCCGACGTCGAGGTGATCAATGTGTCGCGCACGGTGGACGACGACCAGCTGGTGGAGGAGCTGGTGCTTCGGTTCACCCACACGGCGCCGGTCGATTGGATGCTTCCCGGGCTCGCCCCCACCGGCAGGCGGGTGGAGGCGGCGGTGGTGGTGGTCGTGAAGTTCGCAGCCGGCAAGATCGTGCACGAGCACATCTACTGGGACCAGGCCTCGGTGCTCGTGCAGCTGGGATTGCTGGATCCGGCCGGCCTGCCTGTGAGCGGGGCGGAGAGCGCGCAGAAGGTGCTCGATCCGCTGCTCCCGCCGCGGAGCATGTGAGGCCAGCCGGTCGCCAGCCCTCTCAGTACCAGGGGCGGGAATGCGTACGTCGCGACTCGTTGCCTCGCTCAGGCACCTCCGACAATAACCGATCCATCACGGTCAGCAGCTCGACGATGGTAAAGGGCTTCTGCAGCAGGACCGTGCTGGACTGGTCCATCCCATATACCGGCAACGCGTCAGCAGCGCTTTCGATCAGACGCACAACAGGAACGCCCGGCCGGCGCCAGTGGGTCTCCTGCGCGATGTCCCAGCCGGGCATGCCGCGGACGCCCGTGTCTGCGACAACCACATCAATCCATTGTGGGGACCGTAGGTGGTCAAACACCTCCTGCCTCGTACCCGCCTTGAGGACGCAGTAGCGCGCCTCACCGAGCAGCTCGCCCAGGAGCCGGCAGATCGAAGGATCTTTCTCGACCAGAAGAATCGTCGGCAGAGTGGCAGGCGCGGCCCGCGTTTTCAAGGTGACTCCCTGGGCCCGAGGCGTCTCGCGTAGGGGTCGAACATGGGGGCCGGTACAGATGCCGTCAAGCCGCGGCGCGGGGCTACATTCACTGTGACCCACCGAGGAGAGGAATGAATGCGCAAGCAGATCATAGATCGCGGCCCGAAAGCCTCACCCCCCGAGGGGGCCTGGCTCGACCTGGAACAGCTGGCTCGCGTGGAGATCACGTCCGAAGCCGCCGACCACCCGATCGAAGCGGCCCTGGGCGAGGGCCCCGGCTGGCGTGCGGACCAGCCCGGAGAGCAGACGGTCCGGCTGCTCTTCGATACGCCGCTCCGGCTCCGCCGCATCCACCTCCTGTACGAGGAAAAGGCTCAGGAGCGTACCCAGGAGTTCGTGCTGCGCTGGTCAGGGGATGGCGGCCGGTCGTACCGCGAGATCTTGCGGCAGCAGTATCACTTCAGCCCGCCCGACACGGCTCGTGAGGTCGAGGATTACGGCGTGGACCTTAACGCGGTCACGGCACTCGAGTTGAGCATTGTACCCAGCATCAGCGGGGGCAACGCCCGCGCTTCCCTCGCGCAGTTGCGGCTGGCGTGACGCGGGTCGGGGAAGCCGCCGTGGAGGATGCGGCCGCCAGCGCTTTCCTCGAGCTGGTCTCCGGCAGACAGGGCCATTTCCAGCTCGAGTCCGGGCACCACGGAGCACTGTGGCTCGACCTCGATGGCTTGTTCGCCGAGCCCCACCGGATCGAGCCGTTGATCGCTCGGCTGTCGGCCGCGCTTAGAGCCCACGACGTAGCGGGCGTCTGCGGACCGCTGGTTGGCGGCGCCTTTCTTGCCCAATCGGTCGCAACTGCCCTGGGCGCGGAGTTTTCGTTCACTGAATGCGTAGCCGCCGCGGGGCCCGAGGGCATGTACCGGGCCCGCTACCGGCTCCCGCCGGCGTTCACGCCTCGGGTTCAGGGGCAGCGGATGGCCATCGTGGACGACGTCATGAGCGCCGGGTCCGCCGCGCGTGGCACCTACGCCGAGCTGCTGGCCCGCGGAGCTCAGCCGGTGGTGGTCGGGGCGCTCCTCGTTCTGGGCTCTGCGGGCACGGCCTTCTTTGCCGACCAGGGCGTCGCGGTGGAAGCGGTGGCTCGGCGGCCGTATCAGCTCTGGCAGCCGGCCGAGTGCCCCCTGTGTGCATCGGGAGTCCCGCTCGAGAATCCGACCGGCGATCCCCGGGCCTCCAGCCGATGATCGTATCATGGAGCAGCCCCACCTTCGCTACTGCATCGCCGTCGCCGAGGCCGGCAGCTTCACCCTGACCGCAGCACGGCTTGCTTGGCGCGAGCCGGGCCGATGGTAAGTCTGGCGCAGAGGGCGCTCAGCAGCGCCAGACCGGCCGCGATCAGCATCGTGACCCGATAGCTCCAGACGAAGGACTCCGCCAGGACCCGCGCCAGCGTCTGCCGTTCCGCGCCGCCGATCTCCGGCGGCACCGTCGCGTCCGCAAGCCTCGGCACCTGTTCCTGCATCAGACGCCGGAGCTCGGGCGCCACCGCCAAAGCAGCCAGGCGCCGATCGAGTGTCGCCCCGAGCACACCGACGGCCACCGCGCCGAGGAGCGCGACGGCCAGCATTCCCGCGACCCGCGCGGTCGCATTGTTGATCCCGGAAGCCACGCCCGCGTGGCGGTCGTCCACCGCATCCATCACGGTGGTGGTCAGGGGCGCGACGCTGACGGCCATGCCCAGCCCCAGCACGACCATCGCCGGAAAGAAGGTGGTCCAGTAGGAGCCCCCGATGCCCGGCACCGCGAGCATCGCAAAGCCCCCCGCGGTTATCACCGGGCCGACCGTGAGCGGCCCGCGGGCACCGTAGCGGACGATCAGTCCGCCCGACCAGCGCGACAGTCCACCCATGATCAAGGTGAATGGAAGGAAGGCCGCGCCCGCCGCGGTCGCCGAGTAGCCCTGGACCCTGATCAGGTTGAACGGGAGGAAGAACAGGGCGCCGCCCAGCGCGAAATAGAGCAGGAAGGTTATCCCGTTGGCGCCGCTGAAGGTCCGGGATCGGAACACGCCGAGCGGCATCATTGGCGACGACGTCCGGGCTTCGAAGCGGACGAACCCGGCAAGGACCCCGGCCCCGGCGAGCAGCGCAGCCAGGACGATCGGATTGGCCCAGCCTAGATCGGAGGCCTCAGTCAGAGCGTAGGCCAGCGCACCGAGCCCTGCGGTGGCCAGCAGCGCACCTCTCCAGTCAATGGCGCCGCTGTCATCGCCGCTGCGGCTCTCCGGCACATATCGGAACGCAATGAGCAGGGCGATCAGGGCGACGGGCAGGTTGACAAAGAAGATCGCCCGCCATGACCAACCGTCTACCAGCCAGCCTCCGAGCACCGGACCGAAGGCCGTCGTCAGGGCCGAGAACCCCGACCACGTGCCGATGGCGCGGCCGCGCTCGCGCTCCGGAAAAGTCGCGCTGATGATGGCGAGACTGCTCGGGACCAGCAGCGCGCCGCCGATACCCTGCAAACCCCGAGCAGCGATCAGGACTGCGGTCCCCGGGGCCAACCCACAGGCAACCGAAGCGAGGGTGAAGAAGGCGACGCCGAGGGCGAACACGCGCCGCCGCCCGAACCGGTCCCCGGCGGCGCCGCCGACCAGGATCAGCGCGCCCAGCATCAGCATGTAGGCGTTGACTACCCACTGGCTCCCCCGGACCGACGCCGCGAGATCGGCCTGCAGGGCCGGAAGGGCGACGTTGACCACCGAGCCGTCGATGAACGCCATGCTGGAGCCGAGGATCGTCGTCGCGAGGACCCACGGCTTGGCTCGTTCGGCGCAGCCCGGTGCCACCCGGGCGGCGTGGATGACGCCCTCGTCACAGGGCGCCCTGCCGAGGCCGATCATGTCGACGAAGATATCACCGGAAGCGATTCCTTTGCCGGGGTGATCACCACTGCTCTCCAGGTCGGGGAAGACCCGGATTTGCCTCCGATCACCAACGTTCCTAACGTGGGAGCTTCGATCGCCGGGAATCCCGCGGCGGAGCTCAGCGCACAGCTGACGGAGGAGCTACGTCAAGTCTCAGGACCCTGATCTTCTTCGTCACCAGCCGCTGCAATGCGAAGTGCCGCACCTGCTTCTACTGGCAGGAGCTGAACCAGCGGGGCGATCTGAGCTTCGCCGAGATCGACACGCTGACTCGCACCATGCCCCGCTTCCGCGAGCTCTGGCTCTCGGGTGGCGAGCCAATGATGCGGCCGAGACTGGGCGACATCATCCAGCTGTTCTACCAGCGCAACCGGATTCGCACGCTCAACCTCCCGTCCAATGGGCTCTTTCGTGACCGGCTGGTCCGCCTGATGGAGTTCGTCACCGCCAGCCTCCCGGAGCTCAAGGTCAACCTCAATCTGGCGCTGGACGGGTTTGCTGAAACCCACGACCGGATCCGCGGCGTACCCGGCAATTTCGACCAGGCCCTGCGGACCATCGAGGCGCTCTATCCGGTCCGAGACCGAAACCCGAACATCCGGATTCACGTAAACTCAGTCATAACGGCCGAAAACATCGACGAGCTGGAGCGGCTGGGGCGGTGGCTGATCGAGCACGCCCGGCTCAACGGTCAGTATTTCCAGGTGGTGCGGGGTGACCCGATGGACCCCTCTCTCAAGACAGTCGCCCCGGCCCGGTTGGCGGCGTTCTACCGGGATGTGCGGCCCATCCATCAGCACTACGGCCGGCGGCTCTCGGAGCGTCACGGTGGCGGGGCAAAGGGCCGGCTCGAGGAGTTCTACTACACCCAGACCCTCTACTTCTACTACGCCGTCCAGCAGGCGAATCTGGAGCGCTCCACCCGCTGGCCCATGCCCTGCTCCGCCGGACAGTCCATTCTGGTCATCGACTACAACGGCGATGTGCGCGCATGCGAGCTCCGGCAGAAGATCGCCAACCTGCGGGACGTTGGTTGCGATTTTCGCCGAGTCTTCCCTTCCCAAAACATCCAGCGAGAGGTGGACCAGATCGTCAAGGACCACTGCTGGTGCACCCACGTCTGTTTCATCCACGACAGCGCCAAGTCGAGCCCGCGGGCTCAGCTCATCCAGATTCCCTTCGCACGCCACCAGGTCTGAATGACCCTCCCGCTGGTCGTCGTCTGGGGTGCGGCGATCTGCTACCTCCTGCTGGTGACCGCCCTCGGGGCCCGGCTCACGGGGGCCGGCGCTGCACCGGCGCCTCAGCTGGTGGAGCAGGTCGTCCTGCTGGTGCTGTGGGCGGCCGGCACGCCTGCGATCCTCTGGTCGGCGCGGCGCTTTCCCCTGGATCCGGGGCGCCGGGTCAGGCACGTGGCGGTTCACCTGGCGCTCGCCTTCGGGTTCATCCTGGCGATCAACCTGCTGGCACCCCTGGTCCGCGGGTTCCTGCTCGGGGAGCTCATCGATCTCCGCGCCGTCTGGCGCCACGGTATGCTGGCGTTCATCCGGATGTACCATCTGGCGCTGATCGTCTACGCTTTCATCCTCGGGGTGGGGCACTACGTCCAGATCCTGGAGGCGCGTCGCGCCGAGGAGCTGCGCGCGGAGCGGCTGCGGAGCAGCCTGGCGGAAGCGCGACTGCGAGCACTCCAGCTTCAGCTCGAGCCGCACCTGTTGTTCAATGCCCTGAACGCCGTCGGTGCGCTGGTCCTCACCGATAGGAAGGCGGAAGCCTTCGAGGTCATCGGTCGGCTGGGCGATCTATTGCGCGCGGTGCTCGCGGCCGGACCTCGGCAGGAGGTGTCGCTTCGGGAGGAGCTTGATCTGACGCAAGCTTACCTCTCGATCGAGCAGGCCCGCCTGGGCGATCGCCTCGATGCCAGCTGGGAGATTAGTGCCGAAGCCGAGGGCGCCCGGATTCCGCCGCTGCTGCTCCAGCCGTTGGTGGAGAACGCCGTCCGCCACGGGATCGCACGAAGAGTGGAGGGCGGCCACCTGGTGGTGCGAGCCGAACGGGTCGGTGAACGTCTGAGTCTCGAGGTACGGGACGACGGTCCGGGCGCGGAGTCACCCGGAAGCGTTCCCGGCAGCGGAGTGGGTCTGGAGAACACCCGGCAGCGGCTGGAGCAGCTCTACGGGGCCGAGCACCGCCTCACGCTCGAGCGCGCGGGCGACTGGACCCGCGTCGTGCTCGAGCTCCCGTTCCGGCGCCACCTCCCGCAGATCGAGGCGGCATGACTCGCATAGCGGCGCTCCTGGTGGACGACGAACCCCTGGCCCGAGCGGCACTCGATGCCATCCTCCGCGATGAGCCCGGCCTGGAGCTGGTGGGACAGAGCGCCTCCGCAGCCGACGCCGTCCGGGCCATTCGGGCGCTCGAGCCCGACATCGTCTTCCTGGATATTGCGCTGCCGGATGGGGACGGATTCTGGGTGCTCGACCAGCTGGATGAGCCGCGGCCGGAGATCGTGTTCGTGACTGCCCATTCGGATCAGGCCCTCCGGGCCTTCGAGGTGCGAGCCCTGGACTACATCACCAAGCCGCTTCGGCGCCGGCGGGTAGCAGAGGCCGTGGCCCGGGCCCGGGCGCGGATCCAGTCCCGCCGCGTCACCCGACACGGTCCCGCCAGCGGCCCCCTCGCCCTCAAGAGTGATGGCCGGCTGCAACTGATCGACCCGGAGACCATCGACTGGGTCGCGGCAGACGACGACCACGTGGTCGTACACGCCAACGGCCGGAGCTGGCGGGCCCGCGAGAGCCTGCGCCAGGTAGAGCGCCGGCTGGACCCCAACCGATTCGTCCGCATTCATCGCTCGACCCTGGTGTGCCTCAACCGGGTTCGCGAGCTTCAGCCCTGGTTCCACGGAGACTACGTCGCAGTCCTCCACACCGGCGCCAAGCTCCGGGTGAGCCGCACCTATCGCAATCGGATCGTGCAGGTGCTGAGGCGCGAGCTCTAGGCCGGCTGGCGCGAGGTCCGTCTCACCGCTCCTCCAATCCGTCTCACCGCTCGAAGCGATCAGCTCACCGCAAAAGCACTGACGCGCCGCAGCCCTGGGCGCATCATTCGGCGCCCCTGCCAAAGGACTGGAACAATGCGCCGGAGGGTCGCCCGATTCACGCTCGCGCGGCTCGGCGTTCTGCTCGTCTGCCCGTCGTTGGCCGCCCAGACCGACGGCTCCCTCATGTTCCGAGGCAACCCCGCCCATACCGGCGTGTCCACCGCTCCTCTCTTCGGCGGCCAGCCCGGCATTCGCTGGCGGGTGCGCACGGGAGATGCGGTGCGGTCCTCACCGGCCGTGACGCGAAGCCGCGTGTTCGCGGGAAGCGCTGATGCTAAGCTTTACGCTATCGACCGGGCGAACGGCAGGATCGTGTGGCACTTCGACGCCGGTGGCCCCGTACACGCCTCGCCTGGCGTGGCCGGGGGCCTGGTCGTCGCGGCGACCGCCGCGGGACGCATCTTTGCCGTGGACGAGGTCTCCGGGCGCCTGCGCTGGTCGGTGCGGACCGGCCCCCCGCTGCCATTCAATACCTTCCCGGCGGGAGACTGGGACTTCCTTGCCTCGTCACCGGTGATCGTGGGGCGCACGGTCGTCATCGGGGCGCCCGACGGCGGCGTATACGCGCTCGACCTGGCCAGCGGCAAGCGGCGCTGGCGGGCCCAGACCCGGGGCCGGGTCCGCGCGACACCCGCGGTCGAGAACGGATTGGTGGTGGTCGGGTCGTTCGACGGACGGGTTTACGCACTCGATCTCGCGACCGGCGCGGAACGATGGGTGTACCGCACCGAGGGCGACACCCTCGATTCCGCCAAGTGGGGCTTCGATCGCCGCGCCATCCAGGGCTCGGCCGCCATCGCGGGAGGAAAGGTCTTTGTCGGCTCCCGCGACAGCGGACTGTACGCGCTGGACCTGGCAACCGGCAAGCGACTGTGGCGGTTCAGCCACCGCGGCTCCTGGGTGATCGGGTCGCCCTCGGTGCGCGACGGACGGGTATTCGTCGGCAGCTCGGACGGGCACTTCTTTCAGGCCGTGGACATCCAGAGCGGCCAGGAAGCGTGGCGCCTGCCGACCGGAGCGAACGTGCTCTCGTCGCCCCTGCTGATCGGCGACCTGTTGATCATGGGCACGTACCCGCGAGACAGCCCCTCCGGTGAGCTGGTTGCGCTCGATCCGGCCGGGGGAGCGGTTCGCTGGCGGCTCAACCTGGACGCGGCGATCCTGTCATCGCCGGTCGCCGCCGACGGCGAGCTGTACGTCGGCACCGAGGACGGCAGCGTCGTCGCCGTGCAGCAGACCAGCCCGGTGGTGCCCCGGCTTGCCGTGTTCTACGATTCGGCCCTCGCATCGCGCGGGTTTGCCAGAGGCGCCCGGCTCGCCTTCGAGTACTTCCGTGAGCTCGGCTATCAACCACTCAACGCGGACTCGCTCGCCGCCTTTCTCGCAGCGCGCACCGCCGACAGCACCCCAAGTGCAGTGGTGTTTGCGCTGGACGTGTTGCCGCAAGCGGTCGCGCCGGTGCCGGCCGACACCACGCTGTTTCGCCGCTACCTGGATGTGGGCGGCAAAGTGGTGTGGATCGGCGGGCCGGTCGGGGTTCTGGTACACGATTCCACCGGGCAACTGGTCGGGTTCGAGACCAAGCGCATGGAACAGCTCATCGGAGTCCCGGTGGACAGTCTCGATTTCAACGAATACACCGCTCACCCCACAGCCGCCGGAACCCGCTGGGGACTCGATAGGCCCCAGCGCGGGGCGACTCCGCTGCCCCGCTCCGCGGTGACGGAAGCGCTCGCGGTGGACGAGACCGGCATGACCGCAGCCTGGGTCCGGCGGTACCGGCCGGACCGGCCCGGATCCGGGTTTGTTCAGCTCTGGGGACTGGGCGCGAGCCTGGACCGGCTGCCGGCGATCCGCGCCGTGGCAGAGTACGGTCTGCTTCGCGCCGCGGCTGGATGCGAGCTTAGGGCACGGTCGCGACCACCACGCCGGCGTTCACCACGATCTCGCCGTCGGCATTGCCGGCGCTGTAACCTGCTGGATCCGGAGCCCGCCGGCGCCGGGGGACGCCTGGTCCGCATGTACTCCCGCCCATTCTTGGCCGACGTCACCCGCTCAACCCCGGCCGCTAGGTCGCCCGCGCCGTTCACGTCGAACTCGATACCATCGGCCGCGTTTGCTGCGGTCGTGGCGTTGGCGATCTCGGCGTCGAGATTCCCGCCGGCATCCTCCCGAACCTGGATGCCGCCGATCAGGTTGCTGGACGATTCGACCTGATCGATCCGGGCCAGCAGATTCCCCTCTCCCTTTTCCCGGAGCTTGAGGCCGGCGTCGCCGTCCCCGGCGCCGTTGCCCAGGGTCGTGACGTCGTGCAGCTGAGCGACGATGTCGCCACCACCAG
The DNA here is from genome assembly GCA_044866195.1 of Gemmatimonadales bacterium. Taxonomy (GTDB): domain Bacteria; phylum Gemmatimonadota; class Gemmatimonadetes; order Gemmatimonadales; family GWC2-71-9; genus DASQPE01. Next base: position 4,749 of record JBIOTT010000139.1, on the reverse strand, counting down.
CCACGTCGTCATCCTCTTCGTACTCGATCCCCTCCTCCCGGTTGCGCGACGCCTCCACCTGCTGCAGGTCGACCCGCAGGTCTCCCGGCCCGTTCTCGTTGAGATCAAGACCCTGCTCGAAGTTCTGGTTGGCCGACACTTTCGCGAAGCGGCCGATCACGTGGCCTTCGCCGCTCTCGTCTACATCCATGCCGTCGTCGAAGTCTGCCGCATCGAAGGACCCGTTGCCGTCCAGCGTGGTGTTTTCGACGGTGAACTGCGCGTCGCCCGCCGCCCGCTCGTCCAGCTCGATGCCGTCGCCCCCGTTGCCCAGGACGACCGTGCCACGAATGAAGGCCTGGAGACTGCCGGCACCCCCTTCGTTGATGCGCAGCCCGTCCTGATCCAGGGCGGTGAGGCCCACGGCACCGGCGAGGGCGAACGCGGCGAAGCGCTTCACGGCGGCATGTGACGGGGGCGTCACGATTCGGTCGATCAGAGCTCGGCCGATGAGCTGCCCTTCCCCTGGCGGGGCGCCCCGCCGAGCGCTATCAATCCCCCACCCCGGCCCTTACAGGAGCGGTGCGCATGTCCGTAGGCGCGAGTTTTCTCGACCAGGTGAACCGGGCCTTCGACGTGGCGGCAAGCTTTACCCAGCATGACCCCACGCTGCTCGCCAACATCAAGGCCTGCAAGAACCTCTTTTACACCAGCTTCCCCATCAAGCGGGACGATGGCCGGATCGAGGTCATGCACGCATGGCGGGCCGAGCACAGTCACCACAAGCTCCCCTGCAAAGGGGGCATTCGCTACGCCCCCGACGTCGACGCCGAGGAAGTGCAGGCACTCGCCGCGCTCATGACCTACAAGTGTGCGCTGGTCGACGTGCCCTTCGGCGGTGCCAAGGGCGGCATCCGCATCAGTCCCAAGACGTATTCACCGGAGGAGCTGGAGCGGATCACCCGCCGCTACGTCTTCGAGCTGGTCCGCAAGAACTTCATCGGACCCGGACTCGATGTCCCGGCACCCGACGTGGGCACTGGTCCGCGGGAGATGGCCTGGATCGTCGACACCTACACCCAGCTTCGCTCGGGAGAGCTGGACGCGTTCGGCTGCGTCACCGCCAAGCCCCTGAGCCAGGGAGGGATCCGCGGGCGGGTGGAGGCAACCGGGCGCGGGGTGTTCTATGGGGTTCGCGAGGTGGTAAGCGTTGCGGAGGACATGAAGGGGGTTGGCCTGTCCACCGGTCTGGAGGGCAAGCGCGTCGTGATCCAGGGTTTGGGGAATGTGGGCTACTACGCCGCGAGATTCTTCCAGGCAGGCGGCGCGGTGCTGGTCGGGCTGGCGGAATCGGAGGGGGCGATCGCCAACCCGAAGGGGCTCGATCTCGACCAGGTGATGGCGCATCGCAAGGAGCGCGGGACCATTCTCGGCGCTCCCGGAGCTACCAACCTGGCGCGTCGCGAAGATGCGCTCGAGCTCGAGTGCGACATCCTCATTCCCGCCGCGCTGGAGCGACAGATCACGGCCGAGAACGCGCCCCGAATCAAGGCGAAGCTGGTCGTCGAGGCGGCCAACGGACCCACCACCCCGGAAGCCGACGAGATTCTGAGCCGGCGCCACGTGATGGTTATCCCCGACGCGTTCATCAATGCCGGGGGCGTGACCGTCTCATATTTCGAGTGGGTGAAGAATCTCGGCCACGTGCGCTTCGGCCGGATGCAGAAGCGGTTCGAACAGGGCGCCTACGGCCGCCTGCTCGAGGCGGTAGAGGGCATCACCGGGCGGCGGTTCACCCCAGCCGAGATCGAGCGGCTCACCCACAGCGCGGGTGAGGAAGACCTGGTGAACTCGGGGCTCGAGGAGACCATGACGGGGGCGTATCATCCGATCCGGGAAGTGTGGAAGCAGCATGACAGGAAGATCGACCTTCGGACCGCCGCGCTGATCGTCGCGATCAACAAGGTGGCGGTGAGTTACGAGCAGCTGGGAATCTTTCCGTGAGAGATCAGCAGGCGCCCCGCACTGCCTTCGCCATCCTCGCCGCCATCAGCTTCTGCCATCTGCTAAACGACATGCTGCAGTCGCTCCTGCCGGCGATTTACCCCCTGCTCAAGAGCAGCTTCGGGCTGGACTTTGGCCAGATCGGGCTGCTCACGTTCACTTACCAGCTCACCGCCTCCCTGCTGCAGCCGGTCATCGGACACTACACGGACCAGCGGCCCCAGCCCTATTCCCTGGCCATCGGAATGGGATTCACCCTCCTCGGCCTGCTCCTGCTGGCGTTTGCCGGAGCGTTCTCCGGCCTGCTGCTGGCCGCGGCGCTGGTGGGCATCGGATCCTCGGTGTTCCATCCCGAGTCCTCCCGAGTGGCCCGGATGGCGTCGGGCGGGCGGCACGGGTTCGCCCAATCGTTTTTTCAGGTCGGCGGCAACGCGGGGTCGTCGTTCGGGCCACTGCTGGCGGCGTTCGTGGTCGTCCCCCGGGGGCAATCGAGCATCGCCTGGTTCTCGCTTGCCGCGCTGCTGGGCATTCTCGTGCTGTGGAACGTGGGCCGCTGGTACCGGCAGCGGCACGGACCCGGAAGCCCGGCTCACCGGGCTGCCCGAGGCGAAGCGCGAGCGGCCCTCTCACCGGTGCAGGTGCGGATCGCGCTCGGCGTGCTGTTCGCGCTCATCTTTTCGAAGTACTTCTACCTGGCGAGTCTGATCAGCTACTACACCTTCTACCTCATCAGCCGGTTCAACCTCTCGGTACAGAGCGCCCAGGTCCATCTGTTCGCCTTTCTCGGCGCGGTCGCCGCCGGCACCATCATCGGCGGCCCGATCGGCGACCGGTTTGGCCGCAAGTACGTCATCTGGGGCTCGATCCTCGGCGTGCTGCCCTTCACCCTGGCGCTCCCGTACGCCAACCTGTTCTGGACCGGCGTGCTCAGCGTATTAATCGGGTTGATCCTGGCCTCGGCGTTCTCCGCGATTCTGGTCTACGCGCAGGAGCTGGTGCCGGGCAGAGTAGGCATGATCTCCGGTCTATTCTTTGGGTTCGCGTTCGGCATGGCTGGCGTGGGCGCCGCAGTGCTCGGCGAGCTGGCCGATCATACCGACATCCATTTCGTGTACCAGGTCTGCTCGTTCCTGCCGGCGATGGGTCTGCTGGCGGCCTTCCTGCCGAACCTCGAGCCGGCCGGTCGGGGGCGCGCTCCAGCCGTCCTGAACGAGTCGGCCGGGTGATTACCCGGCTCCGTCGCCTCGGCGATCGCGCAGGCCCGCCCGCACCGCGGCCGCGAGCTGCTGCCGGTCGTACGGCTTCGAGACCAACCGCGGCTCGGGCCCCACCTGGGCGCGGTGCGACAGGATCTCCTCGGAGTAGCCCGAGGTATACACCACCGGTAACCCGGGTCGCTCCTGCGCGAGGGTCTCGGCGACCTCGCGCCCAGACATCCCGCCCGGCAGCATGACGTCGGTGAGGAGCAGGTCCACCCGGGGGAGGGCGCGACCGAGCGCGAGCGCCGACTGGCCGTCGTGCGCGGCCTCCACTGTGTAGCCCAGGTCCTCCAGCAATCGCCTCGCCAGGCTTCGCACCGGTGGCTCGTCCTCTACCAGCAGGATTACTTCCCCATTGCCGGGCTCTGCCGCTGTCGCCGGCGGCGCCGGTTCGGCCGCCTGGCCGGTCGCCCTCCTCGTGCTGGCGGGCATATTCGTCCGTCAGCACGGTCCGGGAGGTCTCGATCACGAGCAGCCCGCCCTGCCGCATGGCGTCCCTGGCGTTGACGCAGAGATTCACCAGCGCAGTCTCCAGTTGGGTCGCGTCGACGATCGCGAGGCACGGCGCCTCCGTCAGCCGAACCGTGAGGGCGACATCCTCGCCCAGCAGGCGCCTCAGCATCGGCCGAACGCCCTCGACCAGCCGATTGAGGTCCTCCAACGCCGGATGGAGCGGCTGCCGCCGGGCGAACGCCAGCAGGTTGCGAGTGAGATCGGCGGCGCGCAATGCGGCCTGCTCGATCTGTCTCACCTCTTCCGCCGCTCCCACTTCCATCTTGAGCAAGGAAGCGTTGCCAAGGATCACGGTGAGCAGGTTGTTGAAGTCGTGAGCGACCCCGCCGGTAAACTGGCCCAGCAGCGCGAGCCGCTGGCCGGCGGGCGAGATCCCAACCACGGACTGCCGCGCCGCTCACGAGCACCACGACGACCACGAGGCCGATGCGAGCCTTCAGCCGGGGAGCACCGCCGGACACGATGCCGGAGATTAGGGCTCGCCGAGAGGAGAGTCAAACCGCCGGCTGATGCTATGGGCGAACGACCGCTGAGGGCTTACCGGCCTCCGCGCAACACCGGTTCCCGCCGAGGCGCCCGACTGAAGGCCTCGATCATGGCGCGGTTGAACGCCGGGATGTCGTCCGGCTTGCGACTGGAGACCAGATTGTTGTCGACCACGACCGTCTGATCGACCCACTCCGCCCCGGCGTTGCGGAGGTCGGTCTTGAGCGAAGGCCATGATGCGATCCGGCGACCTCTCGCTACTCCGGCTTCTATCAGGGTCCACGGGCCGTGACAGATCACGGCGACCGGCTTGCCGGCCTCGAAAAAATGCTTCGCGAAGCCGACCGCGCCGGGCTGCATCCGGAGACGGTCCGGATTCATCACGCCGCCCGGCAAGAGCAGCGCATCGAAATCCTCCGGCCTTGCCTGACTGACCGCGACGTCGACCGGCACGTCCTCGCCCCACTCGGTAAAGTTCCAGCCCCGGACCCGCTCCCGTTGGGGCGAG
>JBIOTT010000138.1:0-4070 GCA_044866195.1 Gemmatimonadales bacterium | reverse complement strand
TCGATTGGAACATCGGCCGCCACCGCCACCAGGCGCTCGTCCGGCTGCCGGTCAGTGAACCGCTTGAACGGCTCGGAGCCGGACCGCTCATCGAGCCACAAGCGCACCAGTCGCTCGACGTGCGCGCTCACTTCGCCCGCGGGCACCCGCCGCACCAGCGGCGCGCCCACCGCCGCGTTCGCGCCCTGTCCTCCGCGGAGGTAGATGTCGTATGCCTCCTGCTTCTCACCCTCGGCGGTCCGCTCCCGCAGGGTGGTGCCCTGGAGCCCGATGTCGCCGATCCAATGCTGGGCGCAGGCATGGGGGCAGCCGTCGAGATTGATCCGAAGATCCTCGACCTGCTTGCCGAAGCTGGCCTCCAGCCGATCCATGATTTCGACCAGGCGAGGCTTGGTCAGCGCGACCGCGAAGTTGCAGAGCGGCGACCCGGTGCACGCGATGCTGGTTGCGCGCATCCGGTTGAGCTCGAGTGGGAACCCGATGGCCTCCAGCTCAGCCACCGTCTCGGCGAGGGCGCCGGCCGGTACGTGGGTGAGGATGAAATTCTGCTCGCGGGTCAACCGGATCTCGCCGCCGAGCCGTTCCGCCAGGTCGGCGATGCGGAGCAGCTGGCTTCCCCGCACCAACCCCGCGGTCACCGGCACCACGATGTAGTTGAGTCCTGGTTGCCGCTGCGGATGGACGCCCGGCCCGTGGCCGCCCGGCAGCGGCTCAGGGAGGGGGCCATCCGCGAGCGGCCGGCCCAGGCGCTCTTCGACCAGGCGGCGAAACTCCTCGGGGCCGACATCGTCCATCATGAACTTGATCCGCGCCTTCACCCGCGACATCCGGTACTTGAGCGTCTCCTTCCAGACGTCGAGGATCGCCCGAAGCACGGGAACGGCGTCCGCCGGTTCGATGAATACGCCGAGGCCCTTCGAGAGGCGGGGCACGCTGGAGAGCCCGCCACCTACCCGAACCGCGAAGCCGTCTCGGCCGCCATGACGCACCGGCACCAGGCCAATGCAGTTGATCTCGGGCAGGGTGCACTGATGGGGGCACGCAGTGATCGTGATTTTCAGCTTACGCGGCAGATCGGCGTAGTCCGGATTGCCGTCGAAGAAGCGAGCGGCCTCGCGCAGCACCGGGGTGGCGTCGAATGCCTCCGCTGCATCGAGGCCCGCGACCGGGCAGCCGGTGATGTTGCGCACCGTGTCGCCGCAGGCCCCCGCTTGGTTGAATCCGGCGGTGGTGAGCCGGGCGAACACCTCGGGCAGGTGGCGCAGCTCGAGCCAGTGGAGCTGAATGTTTTCCCGGGTGGTGATCTCTGCGTATTCGCGGCCGAGCTCCACCGAGAGGCGCGCGACGGTGCGGAGCTTGGCCGGCGTCAGCAGGCCGCCCGGAGTCTTCACCCGAAGCATGAAGAACCCGGTCTTGGGCTTGTCGTGATACAACCCGTACCACTTGAGCCGGACAATGTCTTCCTCGGGGACCGCCTCGTAGCTGCGGGTGGCGAGGAATGGCAGCTCCCCGAGGATGTCCAACGGAAACTTCTCGAGCTTGAGCCGCTCGATCGAGTTTCGCCGGAGGACGTGTTCTCTGGTGATCGCTTCTGCCACTAGCCCTGGTGCTCCACAAAAAAGAAAAGGGCCCGGGGAGCAGTCACCCGGGCCTCTCTGGCTCCCGACGCCGCTCCGTCTGTGCTAACACCGGAGCCCGTCGGAATCGTTCCGTTCGCTACGCTGGCCCAATACTCCGAGCGCCGCGCGCGGGAACCCCGAGGCTCCGCGAGCGACAACAACACATCCGGGCGAGAGAAGCGGTGGTTTGCATCATGCTGCATCTATATACGGGGTGCCGGGGGCGCATGTCAACCGGGTCTGCGATCCGATCGGCCGGCCGGTCACCTAAGCGGCGGCGCCGTCTCGGGTTTGCCTGGCGGAGCCGGCGGCTCGGCTCGGTGGCCGGACGCGGGGCATCGTCCTTGCCCGTCGCGCCCGCATGGGCCCTGGACCTGCTTCACCTCTCGCCTCCGACCGCGACAGCCGCGCAGCGGTCCGGCATTGGCCCTGGCGCCTACCCCTGCTGCTCTGGCTCGGCTGGACCGGATGGCGCCACCTGGCCGACCCCGACTACTGGAGCATCTTCTCCGGAATCATCTTCGGCTCGCACGAGTTCGGCCATCTGTTCTTCGCCTTCATGGGCGAATTCATGGGTGTGGCGGGCGGGAGCCTGATGCAGCTGCTGGTCCCCACCGGGGCAGCGGGGTTGCTGCTGGCCCGGCGAGACTACTTTGGAGCCAGCGTCGCGGGGTGCTGGCTGTCCTTCAGCTTGAGCAATCTGGCCGTGTATGTAGCTGACGCCGTGGCGCAGGAGCTTCCGCTGGTCAGCTTCAGCCCGGATGGCGGGGAGCACGACTGGTTCTACCTGCTCGACCACTTCAACGCGCTGGGCTACCATCTGCGGCTCGCGCTGCTGCTCCGCCGCATCTCGTTGCTGGCGCTGGCGGTCTCGTTCGTGGGCGGCGGACTCGCCGCCATCCGCTACCCGCTATCCGGCATCCGCCGTCCGTCCTGAATCCGCCGCTGCTGGCTTGCCGCGGCGGCTGAACCCCAACCACAACTGCGAACCGCAGAGGCGCAGAGAACGCAGAGACAACAAATATGTAGTGTTCTCTGCGTCCTCTGCGCCTCTGCGGTTCAAATCGAAGTGCGCTATCCGCTACCCGCTAGCCGCTATCCGCTCGTCGCTTTCCGCGGTGCTCGTTCCGCGCGGACTGATAGCCGATAGCGGATAGCGGATAGCGGATAGCGGATAGCGGCTGGCGGCTAGCGCGGACGCTACGCGTCCGCATCCGCCGCGTCGGCATCCGGATCCGGTGCGACCAATCCCTGCTGAACCAGGTAGTCCAGAATCGCCCGAGCATTCTGCTCCGGGGTCCGCCCGACGGTGGTCAGCGTGAGCTCGGGCTTGAGCGGCGGCTCGTAGGGGTCGCTGATCCCGGTGAAATTCTTGATCTCGCCCCGGCGGGCCTGGGCATAGATCCCCTTGATGTCCCGTCGCTCGCACTCCTCCAACGGCGTGTCCACGAACACCTCCACGAATCGGTCCGAGCCGGCCATCGCGCGCGCCTCGTCCCGGGTTGCCCGATACGGGCTCACTGCGGCGCAGATGACCAGGCCGCCGTGGCGCACAATCTCAGCCGCGACATATCCGATGCGCCGGATGTTCATGTCGCGGTCTTCCCGGCTGAAGCCGAGGCCCTTGGAGAGCATGGTGCGCACCACGTCGCCATCCAGCACCGTCACCTGGCGTCCGCGCTCGAGGAGCAGCGCCGTCAGCACGTCCGCCGTGGTGGACTTGCCCGACCCGCTCAGACCGGTGAACCACACGCACACACCCTGGTGCACCCGTGGGGGGTATGCCTCCCCCAGAATCCGCGCCACCTCGGGGCGGGTGAACCAGTCCGGCAGCGGGCGCCCGCGATTCAGGTAGTCGTCGCGAACCTGGGTGCCCGAGATGTTCGCGGTGCGGACGCCGGACTCCACCTTTGAGATCTCCTCGTAGCGGTCCTCGTCCGGCAGGTAGGTCAGCTCATGAAACGGCACCATCGCGATACCGAGCTCCGTCTGGTGTTGCTTGACCAGCTCCTGGGCATCGTAAGGCCCGTAGAACGGCTTCCCACTGGAGTCGTTTCCCGGCCCGGCATGGTCGCGCCCCACGATAAAATGGTTGGCGCCGTGGTTCCGCCGGATGATCGCGTGCCACAAGGCTTCCCGCGGCCCTGCCATCCGCATCGCCAGCGGCAGCAGTGAAAGCAGGATCCGGTCCGGGTCGTAGTGGTGTCGCGCCAGGGCCTGATACGTGCGCACGCGGGTATAGTGATCGACATCGCCTGGCTTGGTCATCCCGACCGACGGGTGGAGCAACAGCACCCCGTCAACCGTACGGATGGCGCGCTTGGTCAGCTCCTCGTGCACCCGGTGGAGCGGGTTGCGGGTCTGAAACGCGACCACATTCCGGTGACCGGTGGCCGCCAGTCGGGCGCGCACCTGCGCGGGCGTGAGACGGAGCGCCTGAAAGTCGTGGTG
>JBIOTT010000137.1:0-42106 GCA_044866195.1 Gemmatimonadales bacterium | reverse complement strand
GCTGCCGGCCGCGCTCCGGGTGGAGCTCGACGCGGCCCTGCCGCTGCCCCGACTGGCAATTGACACGCTACAGCAATCCGGAGACGGCACCCGGAAGTATCTCTGGCGGCTCGACGACGGTGAGGCGATCGAGTCGGTGCTGATTCCGTCCGGCAACCGCCGGACCCTCTGCGTGTCGTCTCAGGCGGGCTGCGCCCTGGGATGCATATTCTGCGCGACCGGCCAGATGGGGTTCCGGCGGAACCTCACGCCCTTCGAGATCGTCGCTCAGGCCCGGGAGCTGGTGCTGCGGGATCCGGGCGACAAGCCGACCAACGTGGTGTTCATGGGCATGGGCGAGCCACTCCTCAACTGGGCCTCGGTAAGCACTGCCCTCACCATCCTCAACCACCCGGAGGGATTGGGGATCGGGGCGCGCCACATCACGGTGTCGACGGTGGGAATCCTGCCCGGCATGGTCGAATTGGCCAAGCGGAAGGAGCAGTTTCGTCTTGCAATCTCGCTCCATGCCCCCACACCCGAACGTCGGCTCGCCCTCATGCCGATCGAGAAGAAGTACGATCTGGCCGCAGTGCTGGACGCGGCCCGGGCGTTCCGGAAGCGGGTGACGTTCGAGTACGTGCTCATCGCGGGCCGGAACGACACCGATGCCGACGCGGACGCATTGGCCACGCTGGCCCATCGGCTGGGTGCGCTGGTGAACCTGCTGCCGCTGCACCCAGGCGGCGCCCCGGGGCTGGCGCCGACTCCGGTGCCACGGATCCGCGCGTTCCGGGATCGCCTGGCGACTCAGGGGGTCGAAGCATCGGTCCGGCGGAGCCGTGGGCTCGACATCGACGCCGCGTGCGGGCAGCTCCGAGTCCAGGTGGAACGCAAGCGGCGACAACCATCCAAAACAGCGTGAACGGTAAACGGTGAACGGTGAACGGGGGCTTCGATGAGGAACGGAGTTCCCGTTCACCGTTCACGCTTTTCTATCCAGTGGCCCCAAACCCCGCCGCCACGCAGTTGATCGAGAGCAGGAGCCGGTGCAGCGCCTCGGTGCGCTCCTCGTCTGTTTCGGCAGCTCGATAGCGCCGCAGCAGGTCGATCTGAAGCAGGCCGGCCTGATTGATGGTCGGCATCCGCCGGGCCAGTTTCCGCAGGAACCGGGGGAAGCGCTGGGCCAGCGCCTGTCCCTCACTCACGTGCAGCACGGTTTCGACCGTGCGCCGGTATTCCTCCTCGATCAATCCGAAGATCGTCTCCCGCACGGTCGGGTCGGGATGCAGCCCGGCGAATTCCCGTGCCATCTCCAGATCGACCTGCGCCAAGGTTTTCTCGACCTCGTCCACGATAAGCCGGAACAGCCGCGAATCACGGAACATCCGGCGCAGCAGGGCTTCGCCCCGGCCACCCCGAACTTCCAGGAACGTTTCGAGGCCGCTGCCCATTCCGAACCAGCTGGGAACGAAATGGCGGTTCTGGGTCCAGGCGAACACCCAGGGGATCGCCCGGAGATCGGCGATGCTCTTGGCCCCGAAGCGGCGGGCCGGCCGGGAGCCCAGGTTGAGCAGCGAGATCTCCTCGAGCGGACTCGCGACCTGATAGTACGACAGCAGCATCGGGTGGTCGATCAGCCGGCGGTACGCGGCCATCGAAGCACCGGCGATCGCTTCCATGGCCTCGTCGAACTCGCCCACCGGAACCAGCGCCTGCTCCCGCTGCGACTTGAGCGAATGCTCGAGCACGCTGGAGGCGAGCAGCTCGATCTGGTACGCCGCCGTCCCGCGGTTGGCATACTTGAACGATACCACCTCACCCTGCTCAGTGAGGCGGAACCGGCCGTTAATCGAGGCCGCCGGCTGGGCAGCAATCGCCCGGCCGGTGGGCGCGCCGCCCCGGCTCACCGACCCGCCCCGGCCGTGGAAGAACGCGATCGGAACTCCCAACTCCTGGCCCAGCCGAGTGAGCTTCACCTGGGCCTTGTAGAGCTCCCAGTTGGCGGCGAAGTAGCCGCCGTCCTTGTTGGAGTCGGAATAGCCGATCATCACCTCCTGCAATCCGCCCTGCTCCCGGAGGCTGCGGCGGACCACCGGCACGTTGAGCAGCTCGCGCATGATGGCCGGAGCCTGGCGCAGGTCGTCGATCGTCTCGAACAGCGGAACGATCGGGAGCACGCAGCGCTCCACCCCCAGCGTGTCGGGAAACAGACCGCCCTCCTTGGCAAGGAGGTATGCCCCGAGCACGTCGCTCACCGAGTGGGTCATGCTGAGGACGAAGCTGCCGAAGGCGTCCCGATCGACCTGGTTGCGCAGCTCGGCCACCAGCCGGAACATGCCGAGCGTTTCGGCCGCCGCGTCGGGCAGCACCGCAAGCCGCAGCTCCTCGTAGCGGGGCCGCACCAGCTCGGCCTGCACCCAGCGGCACCATTCGGCCGACTGCGGGTCGGGCGCGGCTTCGGCCGGTTCCCGGGTCCGGAGCCGCCAGAGCGCTCGCAGCGCTTCGTTCAGCTTGGTGGTGTTCTCCCGGATGTCGAGCCGCACCGTGCTGAGCCGGAACAGCTCCACTTCCCGCCGCACCGGGCGGATCAGGCTCGTCGCGAGCGACCGGTCCACCGCCTCCGCGAGACCCCGCTCCAGCATCCGCAGATCGGCCGCGAGCTCGTCCGCGGTGAGGCTGCCGTCCTCCGGCCCGATCTCGTAGCGCTCAGCCGATGCCAGCGTCAGGTCCAGGCGGCGCAGGACGCAGGAGAGAAATTGCCGGAAAATCTCGCCCGGGTTGCGCGCGGCGATCCCCGCCCCGTCGCCGCTCGCGGCCAGCAGCCGGTCCAGATAGCGGCGGAACTCTTCCGGCACCTTGATGGCCCGCTCGCTGATACTCAGCTGCCGGATCAGCTCGCCCAGGCGCTGCCGGTAGCGCCGCAGTGCGGCCAGCCGGTACTGGAGCAGGGAGCGCCGGGTGACCTCGTTGGTGACGAAGGGATTGCCGTCGCGGTCGCCCCCCACCCATGAACCGAACTGGAAGAAGGCAGGGACCTCGAACGATTCGCCGGGGTAATGCTGCTCCAGCGCTCGCTCCAGCCGATCGTGAATCTGGGGGACCGATTCGAACAGAGTCTCGTTGAAGAAGTGCAGCGCCCAGAACACTTCCTGCTCGACCGTGGGCTTCTCCAGGCGGAGCTCGCCGGTCATCCACAAGAGCTCGATCTCGTGGCCGACCTGCTGCTGCAGCTGGGCCCGCTCCCGCGGGGTCCAGCGGGGCGACTCGAGCTCGACCAGAAGCCGATAGATCCGGCGGTGCTTCTCGAGGACCGTGACCCGCTTCGCTTCGGTGGGGTGGGCGGTGAGCACCGGACGGATCCGGAGCGAGCGAAGCCGTTCCTGCAGCTCCGCCGCCGGCACGCCAGCCTGCGCCGCCGCCCCAACCACCTGTACCATGGTGCCTCGTAGAGCTTCGTAGCCCCGCTCGGCCTCGATCTGGCGGCGCCGGCGCATCGCCGCGTTCTGCTCGGCGATGCTCAGCAGCTGAAGCCAGATGCCCAGGATCTGAAGGGTGCCCGTTTCCAGCTCGGCCGGGCAGCCCTGGCCCTGCTCGGCCAGGAGCGGGGCCAGCTCCGGCGCTCGACGCTCGACCACGGACAGCAGCTGGTTGAAGAGAAAGTCGGCGACTTCGGTGGCATAGACCGCCGCGCTCTCGGCCAGAGGGTCGGCCGAGGCGGGAAGCTGGGTGACGAGATAGGAGTGGAGCGAATCCTGGGTCACGCTACGCGATCGCGCAGGGGAGACCCGGAAAAGTACAGACGGAGGTTTTCCAGCGCCCGCATCCCCATTGCCACCCTGGTCTCCTCGGTGGCGCTCCCAAGATGGGGCAGCAGCACGACGTTCTCCATGGTGAGCAGCGCGGGCGTCACCTGCGGTTCACGCTCGAACACATCCAGCCCTGCCCCGGCGATCCAGCCCTTGCGCAGCGCCTCGACCAGCGCAGCCTCGTCGACGACGTCGCCCCGGGCGGTGTTGATCAGGCAGGCGCTGGGTTTCATCTTCGCGAGCCGGACGCTGTTCATCAGATGGCGGGTTTCCGGCGTCGCCGGGCAATGGAGCGAGACGAAATCGCTCTGCGCGAGGACCTCCTCGATCGTGGCCCGCTGCTCGGCGCCGAGCCCGGCGGCGACATCCGGCGGTGGGGGATAGGGGTCGGTGTAGAGCACTCGCATCCCGAATCCGTGATGGACCCGCTTGGCCACGGCCCGTGCGATCCGGCCCATCCCGATCAACCCCAGGGTCTTCCCGCTCACCATCCGGCCCAGCATGTGGGTGGGACGCCACCCGGTCCAGTGGGAGGAGCGCACGTGTCGCTCGCCCTCGCCGGTGCGCCGGGCGATCATCAGCATCAGGGTGACCGCGAGGTCGGCGGTTGCATCGGTGAGCACATCGGGGGTGTTGGATACCGCAATGCCGCGCGCCTTTGCCGCCTCGACATCGATGTTGTTGAAGCCCACGCCGAAGTTCGCAATCATCTTGGTGCGGAGCGGCTCGGCGTTCAGAACCTCCGCGGTGAGCTTGTCGGTGACGGTGGGTAGGAGGGCGTCCGCCGTCCGCAGGGCTTCCTGCAGCTCCGCCGACGTGAGTGGACGATCCTCGCGGTTCAGGCGAGCGTCGAACTCCCGCTTCACTGCCTCTTCGACTGCACCTGGCAGCCGGCGGGTGACGACGACGACGGGCAGGCTCACGTGGGCACCGCAACCCGCTTGGGTCCGGCGCTCAGCGCCTTGGCGACGGTAGAGCCCAGCTCGGCCGGGCTCGCCGCCACGGTGATGCCGGCCTCGCGCATGATCTCGACCTTCTCCGCTGCGCTCTCGCCGAAGGCTCGGATGATGGCCCCGGCGTGACCCATTCGCCGTCCCTTCGGCGCAGAAAGCCCCGCCACGTAGCCGATCACCGGCTTCCGGCCATTCTCGCGGAAGAAGCGGGCCGCCTCCGCTTCCTGCGGGCCGCCGATCTCACCGATCATCATCACGGCCTCGGTCTCGGCATCTTCCTCGAAGAGGCGAAGAACGTCCACAAATGAGCTGCCGTTGATCGGGTCCCCGCCGATGCCGACGCTGGTGGACACGCCGATTCCCAACGCCTTCATCTGGGAGGCCGCTTCGTATCCGAGCGTGCCCGATCGGGTGACCAGACCGACCTTGCCCTTCATGTAGATATGGGGCGGCATGATGCCGACCATCGCCTTCCCCGGGCTGATGATTCCGGCACAGTTGGGTCCGACCAGCATCGTCTTCCGGTCGCGGGCGTAGCGGAACAGGTAGCGCTTCACCATCATCATGTCCTGCGCCGGGATCCCATCTGTGATCGCCACGACTAGGCGAATGCCGGCGTCGGCGGCTTCCATGATAGAGTCGGCGCAGAAGGCGGCGGGGACGAAGATGAGGCTCGCTTCCGCCCCGGTCGCGCGGACTGCTTCTTTCACTGTATTGAAGACCGGGCGGTCCAGATGCCGGTTTCCACCTTTGCCCGGCGTGACCCCGCCCACGAGGTTGGTCCCGTAGGCGAGCATCTCACGACCGTGGAAGGTGCCTTTGTCGCCGGTGAACCCCTGGATGATGACCCGGGTCTTTTCGTCGATGAGGATGCTCATGCTTTCCCGTTCCCGGTCTTCCGGCCCGTGGCCTTGAGGGCGGCAACCACGCGCTCGGCCGCCTCGGTGAGAGTGTCTGCCGTGACCAGCTGAAGCCCGCTGTCCCTGAGGATCCGCCGGCCGTCCTCGACGTTGGTGCCCGCCAGGCGCACCACCAAGGGCACCGGCGGCCGCAGCTCGCGCACCGCCTGCACCACCCCCTGCGCCACCCAGTCGCACCGGTTGATCCCGGCGAAGATGTTGACCAGCACGGCCTTCACCTTGGGATCCGCCAACACCAGGCGAAACGCGTTGGTGACCTTCTCCGGCGACGCGCCGCCGCCCACATCGAGGAAGTTGGCGGGGGAGCTTCCCGCGTGCTGGATCAGGTCCATCGTAGCCATCGCGAGCCCGGCCCCGTTCACGATGCAGCCGATCTCGCCGTCGAGCGCGACATAGTTGATCCCATATTCTCCGGCTTGCGACTCCTTGGGGTCTTCTTCGGCGTAGTCGCGCAGCTCGCTCACGTTGGGCCGCCGGAAGAGCGCGTTGTCGTCGAACGTCATCTTCGCGTCGAGAGTCAGCAGCTGGCCATCCGTGGTCAGTACCAGCGGGTTGATCTCCACCATCGTCGCGTCGAGATCGCGAAAGGCGCGATAGCAGCCGAGCAGCGTCGTCACCCCGCGGGTGACGAGCCCCGCCTCGAGGCCCAACGCAAACGCGATCTCGCGGGCCTGAAATGGCGTCATCCCGACCGCGGGCTCGACCACCGCGCGGATGATGGTCTCCGGCGCGGTTCCCGTAATCTCCTCGATCTCCATGCCGCCCTGCGGATGGGCGACGATCATGACCCGCTCGCTCTTGCGGTCGAGCACGAAGCCGACGTAGAGCTCGCGCTCGATCGGCACCGCGGCCTCGACATAGAGCCGATGCACCACCCGCCCCTCCGGCCCGGTCTGGTGGGTCACGAGACGCTTGCCCAGCAGCGCCTTGGCCGCCTGACGTACCTCGTCCTCACTGGTGCAGACCTTGATGCCTCCGGCTTTGCCCCGGGCTCCGGAGTGGATCTGTGCCTTTACCGCCCAGCGCGTCCCCCCGATCTCCGTGGCGCGATAGACTGCCTGCTCCGGGCTGTACGCGACACCGCCCCGCGGGATGGCGACGCCGAAACCGGCGAGCAGTTCTTTGGCCTGGTACTCGTGGATATCCAAAGGAAAGTCTCCTAGATGAGCGCTATCTGCTATCCGCTATCGGCTATCCGCACGCTGTCCGCGATCCACCGAGCCGATAGCTGGCGGATAGCTGATAGCGGCTAGCGGCTAGCGGCTTTCTTTTCTATCGCCTCTGCCATCCGCACGACGCTCTCCGCCATCCGCGCCGATGCCGCGTCGATCATCTTTCCATCCAGCTGCGCCGCGCCCTTTCCATCTCGGGCCGCTGCATCGAGGGCGTCGAGGATCCGCCGCGCCCGGTTGACCTCGGCCTCAGGTGGGGTGAAGACGTCGTTGGCCAGCGCGATCTGGGAGGGATGGATGGCCCACTTGCCCTCGATGCCGAGCGCTGCTCCGCGCCGAGCGGCGGCACGATAGCCGTCCGCGTCGTTGAAATCCCCGAACGGCCCGTCGATGGGACGAAGCCCATAGGCCCGGCACGCGACGGTCATCCGGCTCAAGCCGAAATGCCACTGGTCTCCGGGATAGTCCGGATTGAGCCCGCCGATGCTCACCGTGCGGGCACGGTTGCTCGCGGCGTAATCGGCGACGCCGAAATGCATGGCCTCGAGCCGCCCCCGAACCGCCGCGATAGCCTCGACGTTAGCCATGCCCAGCGCGGTCTCGATCAGCACCTCGATCCCAAGCCGGTGGGGGATCTGTTTCGCGGCCTCGATCTGGGTCAGCAATGCGTCTACCAGGTAAACGTCTGCCGGGACGCCGACCTTGGGCACCAGGATGGTGTCGAGCCGGTGACCGGCCTGTTCGACGACGTCCACGACGTCCCGGTACATGTAGTGGGTATCGATCCCGTTGATCCGGACCGAAATCGTCTTACCATGACCCCGCCAGTCGAGCTCTAGCAAGGCCTGGATGACGTTGCGCCGCGCCGGCTCCTTGTCGCCCGGGGCGACGGCGTCTTCCAGATCGAGGAAGACGACGTCCGCCTCGCTCCCCAGCGCCTTCTGAAACATCGCCGGGCTCGACCCCGGCACCGCCAACGTGCTGCGCTGCAGGCGCGGGGTCGCCGGCTCGTAGCGAGTATGGCTCATCGTGCCGCGGCCGCGGCCGGCCGGGGAGCCGGCTCTGTCGGTTGTGCATCCGGGGCCCGGGCCGGTAGCTCTCGCTTCTCGAGCGGGGCCGCCGTGCTGCGCCAGTATTCCTCGGCTGCGGCCGTGCCCGAGCCTGGAGTTACCTTGATCCCCACGTCCCGCATGGCCATCTCCGCCCCGGCGATGGCGCCCAGGAGCATGAGTTCGTTCAGATCACCCAGGTGGCCGATCCGGAACAGCTTCCCGGCCATGCGGGCGAGTCCGGCGCCCAGCGCCAGATTGTAGCGGCGGTAGGCGATGTCGATCACCTCGGCGCCGTTGAATCCTGGCGGCACCATGATGGCACTCACGGTGTCGGAATGCCACCTGGGTTCTTTGGCGCAGAGAGTGAGTCCCCACGCCTTGACCGCCGCCCGGGTTCCTTCCGCCAGCCGATGATGCCGTGCGAAGACGTTCTCGAGGCCCTCCTCGAACAGCACGGCCAACGATTCCCGCAGGCCATAAAGCAGCGGCAACGCCGGGGTATAAGGGAAGTAGCCGGTCGCGTTGGCCTTGCTCATGTCGCCGAAGTCGAAGAAAATCCGGGCCAGCTTGGCCTTGTCGTAGCAGGCGAGTGCCTTCTGGCTGGCGCAGACGATACCGAGCCCGGCGGGGAGCATCAGCCCCTTCTGCGATCCGGTGACGGCCAGGTCGACGCCCCACTCGTCCATCCGGAAGTCGATGCTCGCGATGGAGCTCACGCCGTCGACCATGAGCAAAGCAGGGTGCTTGGCGTCGTTGAGTGCGCGCCGCATGGCGGCGACATCGCTGGTCACCCCGGTCGCAGTTTCGTTGTGGGTGAACAGGATGGCCTTGATGGAGTGGGCTTTGTCGGCCACGAGCGCCTGGTGATAGCGCTCGACCGGTGCGCCCTCGCCCCACTCGGTGTCGAGGATTTCGACCTGGAGGCCGAGCCGTTGGGCCATGTCGATCCACAGATGGCTGAACTGACCGAACCGCGCCGCGATCACCCGGTCGCCCGGCGAAAGGGTGTTGCTGAGCGATGCCTCCCAGGCTCCCGTTCCGCTCGCCGGGAAGATGAAAGGCTGGCCGGTCTCGGTCTTGAAGACCTTCTTGAGGTCCCGGAACAGCGGGGCCGCGAGGCCGGGGAAAGCTGACGAGCGGTGGTCCTCCATCGCGATGTGCATCGCGCGGAGGATCCGGTCCGGCGTGTTCGTCGGACCCGGAACGAAGAGGAAATTACGACCGGGCATCGCTACCTCTCGACTCAAAAGGAAAAGAAAGCCGCGCGGGAGCCGACGGCTCTCGCCCGACGCGGCGCATGTTTGAAGTTGCTTCCAGCCGTATATTCTAACAGCACCGCCGCGCGGTACACCAGCCTACACCCCTGACCCATGACTCATGCCGCCGGAGCGACCCGCCGGGCGCTCCTCGAAGAGCTCTATGCCGCCGCCATTGCCGCCGCCGAGCCGGGCGCTGCCGTAGACCGGGCGCTGGGTGATTTGAGCGACTTGCGTGACCGGCCGGTCTGGCTCTTCGCGCTGGGCAAAGCCGCGCACCCGATGGCGGCGGCAGCGGTAGCGTCGCTCCGACGACGCGACCGCGCTCCGGCCGGCGGCCTCATCGTGTCGCCCGCCCCGGCTCCACTGCCGCACCCCTCTCTAGAGCTCGCCGTGGGCGACCATCCCGAGCCGGGCCCACGCTCCCTTGCCGCCGCGGAAGCGCTTGCGCGAGCTGCCGCCCGGGTGGGAGCAAGCGATGAGGCCTGGGTGCTCCTCTCAGGCGGGGCCACCAGCTTGCTGGGCGCACCGGTCAATGGTGTGCGCCCCGAGCAGCTCACGGCCCTCTATGCCCTGCTGCTCGGATCCGGCCTCGACATAACGGCCATGAACCGGATCCGGAAGCGCTTCTCTCGCTGGGGAGGCGGCCGGCTTGCCGCAGCGCTCGCGCCGGCGCTGGTCCGGGTGTTGGTCGTGTCCGACGTGATTGGAGACGACCTTGCCTCCATAGCCTCGGGCCCCTGCGAGCCGGACCCCGCCACAGCCAGAGAGGTGCGGACCGCGTTGGAGCAGGCCGGCCTCTGGGCCCGCCTGCCCGCCCCTCTGCGGGACCACGTCCTGGCCGCCGCCGAGGGCCGGGCGCCAGAGACGCCGAAGCCGGGTGACCCCGCCTTCGCGCAGGTAGAAACCCGGCTCATCGCCAGCAATCGTCTTGCACTCGAGGCGGCCGCCGCGCGGGCCACTGCGCTCGGACTGGAGCCGCGCCTGATGCAGCCCGTCCTGTCGGGCGAGGCGGCGGAAGCCGGCCGCCAGATTGCCAATACCGTCCTAAGGTACCGCCAAGGTTCCGGTTCGCAACCAGCGAGATCACGGCCGTGCCTCATCTGGGGGGGCGAAACCACCGTCACGCTCGGCGCAGGCAACGGGCTTGGCGGACGCTCCCAGGAGTTGGCTCTCGCGGCGGCGCAGGTGCTGGCCCAGGCGCCCGCCGAAAGCTCCCCGACCATTCTCGCGGCGGGCACCGATGGCCGCGACGGGCCGACCGATGCGGCGGGTGCGATCGTGGACCGGTCGACCTGGGACGCCATCCGGCGTGCGGGGCGCGACCCCGCCGAGGATCTTTTGGGCCACAACGCCTACCCCGCGCTCGACGCGGTCGCGGCCCTGATGCGCCCGGGACTCACCGGCACCAACGTGATGGACGTCGTGTTCGGACTCGGCTGAGCGATGCGCCCCTGGCTTGGGGGACTGCTGGTCTGCCTTCTGGCCGCCCGAGGGACGGCCCAGGCACCCGCCGATCTGGTGCTCCGGGGCGGCACGGTCTACACCGTCTCCGATGGGCACCCGACTGCCGAGGCGATCGCAGTAACCGGCACGCGGATCGTATTTGCGGGCTCGAGCGCCGAGGTGGCCCGCTTCGTCGGGCCCCGCACCCGGCTGGTCGAGCTCGGCGGCCGGGTGGTCGTGCCTGGACTGACCGACGCCCACTATCACCTGCTCGGCGTGGGGGAAAGGGAGGTGACTCTCAACCTCGAGGGGGCTCGCAGCCTGGACGAGCTGCTGAGCCGGGTGAAGGCACGCGTCTCAGAGGCTCGGCCCGGACAGTGGGTCACCGGCCGGGGCTGGATCGAGACCCACTGGACGCCGCGCCGGTTCCCCAGCCGCGTCGATCTGGACCGGGTGTCGACGCGGAACCCCGTCTTCCTCACCCGGGCCGATGGTCATGCCGCCATCGCCAACAGCGCAGCGCTCCGAATCGCCGGTGTGACTCGGGACACCAAGCCGCCGTTCGGCGGTGACGTTCTGCGCGACGCGCAGGGGGAGCCGACCGGCATGCTGATCGATCACGCCCAGCAACTGGTCGAGAGCCGGATTCCGCCGCCCTCGTCCGCGGAGCTCGATCGCTTCGTCGTCCTTGCGGTCGACCGGAGCGTGCGGCTGGGCTGGACCGAGATCCAGGACGCGGGACAAACCTGGGCCCATGTGGACCGGCTGCGGCGGCTCTTTCGAGCGGGCAAGATCAAGCTCCGGATTTACCAGGCCATCGGTGGCCCCGGCCCGGACGCTGACCGCCTTATCGCACGGGGCGCCAGCGTCGGGGAGTTCGGCGGACGCCTCACCGTGCGCACCATCAAAACCTACCTCGACGGAGCTCTGGGATCGCGCGGCGCCGTGCTGCTGGCGCCTTATACCGATGCGCCATCCACCCGTGGCCTCCTGATAACCCGGCTGGAGGCGCTTCGCCCGATGCTGGCCGCGGCGCTCCGGCGAGGCATTCAGGTCGAGACTCATGCGATCGGGGACAGCGCGAATCGGTTGCTGCTCGATCTTTACGCCCAAGCGTTCGCTGCCGTACCCGAGTCGGACCGCGTGGTCAGGAATCCCCGCTGGCGCGACGAGCACACCCAGGTGGTCTCACCGCGGGACATCCCTCGATTCGCCCAGCTGGGCGTGATCCCTTCGATGCAGCCCTCCCACGCCATCAGCGATCTCTTCTTCGCCCCCAGCCGGCTCGGCGCCGAGCGCGTGAAGGGTGCCTACGCCTGGCAGAGCCTGCTCCATACCGGCGTTCGGATTGCGGGCGGATCCGACGCTCCGGTGGAGCGGGGCGAGCCGATGATCGAGTTCTATGCCGCGGTCGCCCGCAAGGACACCAGCGGCTTTCAGGGACCCGACTGGCATCCGGAACAAGCCGTGAGCCGCGAGGAGGCGCTCAGGATGCTGACGCTGTGGCCGGCTTACGGGGCGTTCGAGGAGGAGCGCCGAGGTTCGATCGAAGTGGGGAAGTGGGCCGATCTGACGGTCCTGTCAGCCGACATCATGCGAATCCCCGAGAAGGAGATTTTGAAGACGAGGTGCGTGATGACGGTGATCGGAGGCGAAGTGGTCTACGAGGAAAAGCGTGAACGGTAAACGGTAAACGGGAAGGGAGCTCCGATCTGCATCGGAGCCCCCGTTCACCGTTCACCGTTCACTGTTCACGCTCTTGTAGTTCAGGGATGCCCGTCCGGCGGCGGCCGGTAGTCTTTACCCAGTAGTACCGACACATCCACCCGCCGCAGCGTGTCGGTCTGAACCTTCACCGTCCCCTGCCCCAGGGCCCGGGCGACCCGCTCGGCCGCGGCCCGGTTGCCGCGCCGGGCGATGATCCGGGTCGAGTCCCCCTCGCCCCCTGCATCGCCATTCCCGAAGAAGATGACGTCGAGACCCCGCCGCCGGAGCGCGCGGGCCGCCGCGCGGGCCAATCCGGGCCGGGCCGTTCCGTTCAGGACCTCGACCAGGATGCGCTGGTCGGCGGACGGGATGGGATAGGCATGCTCGATGGGAGGGGCCGCCGGACGAGGACGGAGCGCCACGGCGGCGACCGTCCCGCCCACCGCGCCCAGGGCGATCAGCGCGACGGTGACGGGGTGACGAGAGAGTTCCAAAACCGGACGGTCGGTTCGAGCAGCGGCCAGCCGGAAGCCACAATGTGCGCCAGCCGTCGCCGGGCGACCTCACGCAGCACGGTCCGTGAATCGGCCGGAAAGCGGCGGGCCAGCTCCGCCCGTTGCTCCGGCTCGAAGGGGCGGCCCGGCTCCAGAAAATCGGCCGCGTACAGCACGCGGCCGACCATATCCCACTCGGCGAGACCGACCGAGTGATAACGCACGGCGTCGAGCACCCCGCGATCGAGTTCGCCGTCCGCCTTGGCTCGAGCCGCCGCCGCGGGGCCGTGCTTGAGGCCGACCGGCGCCGGCGCCGATGAGGCCCAGCGCTCCAGCTCTTCGGCCGGAGCATCGCGGAGGGCGTCGTGTAGCCACACCGCCCGGAGCCAGCGATGCCGCTCGTTGTCCGGCACCCCCATCGCCTCGGCCCACTCCGCGGCGAGCTCAGCCACCCGCTGCACGTGCCCCAGACGCTCCGAGGAAAGAATCGCCCAGGTCGGCAGCGTCGGCCGAAGGCCGGGCGGTGTGTGACGAACAGATGACACGGGGAATCCGATCTCGGACCCGGGCTGCGCGCTCAGCTTTCCGCCCGCAACGGCGTCCGCACCAGCCGGTTCCGCTCGTCGACGAAGACCACCCGGGGCACGTGCCGCTTGGTCTCGGGCTCGGTGAACAGACCGTAGGAGATGAGAATGACCACGTCGCCGGGATGTCCCAGTCGCGCAGCGGCACCGTTGAGCTGCATGACGCCCGACCCCCGGGGACCCGGAATCACGTAGGTGGTGAAGCGAGATCCGTTGTTCACGTTGACGACCTGCACCTCTTCGTAGGTGATCAGGTCCGCCGCGTCCATGAGATCCTCGTCTACCGTCAACGAGCCTTCGTAGTGCAGATCTGCCGCGGTGATCGTGGCGCGGTGGATCTTCGATTTCATGAGGTGGCGCTGCATCGCGTCCCCTAAGCCAGGATGACATTGTCGATGAGCCGGGTGCTCCCCACCCGGGCGGCAACAGCGAGGATCGTGCCCGCCGGCGCGACCGTGACGGGGCGCAGATGATCCGGCTCAACCACGGCAATATACTCGGCACGAACCCCTGCAGCACCGCGGAGGCTGGCTTGCACGATCCGCGTGAGCACGCTCCCCGAGCGTTCGCCACCCTGCCAGGCCTCCGCTGCCGCCCGAAGTCCCCGGCTCAGCGATAGTGCCTTCTCCCGCTCGGCTGGGCTCAGGTAGACGTTCCGGCTGCTCATCGCCAGCCCGTCCGCCTCCCGCACCGTGGGGACCACGGCCAGCTCGATGGGCCAGTCGAGGTCCCGGATCAAGTGCCGAATCAGGATGACCTGTTGAATGTCCTTTTGCCCGAAGCAGGCGACGTCCGGCTCGACCAGGTTAAATAGCTTGGCCACGACCGTGAGGACGCCGGCAAAATGGCCCGGCCGGGCGCTGCCTTCCCACCGCTCGGCGGTCTCCCCCGCCACCACGCGGATCTCCGACCCGGCCGGGTACATCGCGTCCGTTTCGGGCGCGAACAGGAGATCCACCCCGCGCGCGGCAGCGAGATTCCGGTCCCGCGATAGATCCCGGGGATACCGGGCCAGATCCTCGTCGGGCCCGAACTGGAGCGGATTCACGAACACACTGACGACCACCACATCCGCCCGCCGGCGCGCCTCGTCTACCAGCGCGAGATGACCCTCGTGCAAGTAGCCCATGGTGGGCACCAGACCCACTCGACGTCCGGCCGCGCGCTGGCCGGCGCGCCAGCGCCGGAGATCAGCGATGCTGGAGACGTGCAGCATCGCGGATAGCGCGTTAGTCAAAGCTGTGCTCCACCCCGGGGTACTTCCCCGCCCGCACCTCCTCGGCGTAGGCCTTGGCCGCCTCGCGGACCGCGCCCGTCAGGGCTGCAAAGCGCTTGAGGAACTTCGGGCTGAAGGTCTCGTTGAGTCCCAGCATGTCGTACAGCACGAGCACCTGCCCGTCACACCCCGGCCCGGCGCCGATGCCCACGGTCGGGACTCGCAGCATCTGGCTGATGCTCGCCGCCAGCGCGGCCGGGACCAGCTCGAGCAGAAGCCCGAACGCGCCCGCATCTTCCAACTCCCGCGCGTCCTCTCGCATCCGCTCCGGCGCGCCGCGGTCGCGCCCCTGGACCCGGTAGCCCCCCAGCGCGTGTACCGACTGGGGCGTGAGACCGATGTGCGCCATTACCGGTATTCCCCGCTCGACCAATGCCCGCACTGTGTCGAGCATCGGCCTGCCGCCCTCCAGCTTTACGCCTTGCGCCCCGGTCTCCTGCAGAACCCGTCCAGCGTTCCGGATGGCTTCCTCCACCGACACCTGGTAGGAGAGAAACGGAAGGTCCACCAGCAGCAGAGCGTCGGGTGCGCCGCGGCGTACCGCCCGCGCGTGATAGATCAGCTGGTCGAGGGTTGCGCTCAGCGTGGTCTCGTGCCCGGCCACCACCTGATTCACCGAGTCGCCCACCAGAAGCACGTCGACCAGGGGCGCGATCAGGCGGGCGAAGGTGGCGTCGTAGCAGGTCAACATCACGATCTTCCGGCCGGCCGCTTTCATGGTCGCGAGATCCAGCACGCTGCGGGGCGGTGCATCGGGACTCATGCGTGGGTCAGCTCCGAGAGCTCCCGCTGCCAGAAGTCGCGGTTGGGAAGCTCGGGGTGAGGGACAACGAGGTCCGGATCCCGAATCTGCCGGTCGCCGAAGGCGACGATATCGAGATCGAGCGTGCGCGGGCCCCAGCGCTCGGTCCGGACTCGCCCGCGGTCCCGCTCGATAGTCTGCAGCGCCACCAGCAGGCCGTGGGGATCGAGATTGGTCTCCAGCAGCACCATCTGGTTGAGATACGCCGGTTGCTCCCTGCCGCCGAGGGGGGCGGTTTCCTCGACCCGCGAGGCGGCGACCAGCCGGGTGCCCGGAAGCCGGCCGAGCGCGTCGCGGGCCGCCGCGAGATGCCCCTGCCGATCGCCCAGGTTGCTTCCCAGCGCCACGAACACCCGCTCGGGCCTCGCCTCGGTCACGCGCCCACTGCGAAGTGTCGCGCGATCCGCTGGAGATGTGTCGCCACCCCCTCCAGCTCCCGAATGGCGCGTTCGAGGTCGGCTTGTCCCCGGGCCGCTTCCGTGGCCTGGTCTGCCAGCGTGTCGGTCTGGGCCTGGGTCCGTGCAGTCACCGCCGCTACCTGCTCGATCCGGCCGGTCAACTGCTCGAAGGCGCTCTGTTGCGCCGCCGCGGCGTCGGCGATTTGCTGTGCCCGGCTGCCAGCCTCCCCGGTCGCCTGGAGAATAGCCTCCAGGGCCGTGGCCGCGGCCGCACTCAGCTCTTCGACGTCGGCCACCGCCTCCTGGCCTCGGGCCATCTGGTGGCCGATGGTTGCCATCTGGCTCGCGATCTCGCCCAGCAAGGCGGAGCTCTCCCGGGTCACCTCGAGCGCCTGCACCGCCAGCGCGCGCACCTCGTCGGCCACGACGGCGAAGCCCCGTCCCTCGCGCCCGGCCCGCGCCGCCTCGATGGCCGCGTTGAGGGCGATCAGGTTGGTCAGGTCCGCGATCTCCCGGATCGTCCCCATGAAGCCGGTGATGCGGCGGGTGACGCCGCCCAGGGCGGTGACCTGGCTCGAGCTGTCTCCCACGAACTGCTTGAGCTCGACGAGACGGCCCACCGCGCCGGCGATGACGGCGCGGTTCCGGTCCGCGACTTCGGAGGCGCGCTGACTCGCGTCGGCCGATTTCCGCCCTTCGACCGCCATGGTGCGCGAGAGTCTGGCCAGCGCGGTGGTCGCCTCGAGTCCCTGGGCAGCCGCCGTGCTCTGTTGGGCCATGCCGTCCCGCATGGCGAGCGAGGCGTCCGCCAGGGCGGCCGCCGTGGTGCGGAGCGCCTCGGTAACCCGGGCGAGCCCACCGACCTGCGCGCCGATCTGGTCGACGGTGCTGACCAGCGGCCGCCGCAGCTCGGCGATGTGGATCGCCGTGGCCACATGGGTCGTGATGGTCGCCATGGTGACCAGGTCGCGGCCGCCGTAAGTCTGTCGCTTGTGATGCTCCAGCTCGATCGTTCCCAGGACCTCGTCCCCGAACCGAATGGGATAGATCAGGAGGCTCCGGACCTGCGGGATGGGCTCATCGATGCGCGGGTCCCGCGCCGTGTCCTTCATCAGTGCGGGGACGACGTCGATCACGACCTGCCGCCGCACCGGCTCGAGCACCGGTGGCGGCTCTCCCCGGTCGGGCCGGCCGAACGCGCCCCGATACGCCAGCACCGGGGCCGCCTCGGTCACCCGATAGATCCGGAAGTCGCCCCAGTCGAGCAGACGGTGCGCCAGCCGTTCGATCTGCGTGAACGATTCGCTCAGCTGGGCATTGCCCAACACGGTGCTCTCGAGCTGATGCACCTTGTTCAGGTCCTCGGCCGCGATGGCTTCTTCCAGGATCCGCTTGGTCAGGAGTCCCAGCCCGCCCAGGACCAGCATGACCGCGACCCAGCCGGCGGGCGCGAGCAGGTGAACGGCGGCGACGACGACGACGGCGCCGATCAGGGTGAGCAGGTAGGAGATGATCTCCCACCGGAGGATCAGGATCTGCTCCGCCGACTCGAGCTTGTCCCGGACCATCAACGTGAAATAGAAGAGGCCCCGCGTCGCGAGAAAGTAGAGCCCCACCAGGGCGAATGCGGCCGGCAGGACGTCGATCGTCAGCTCCGAGACGCCGGTCAGCCGGAGCACGAGCGCATAGAAGCCATACGCAGCCACAAACGCGATGATCTCGCGGCCCGCGTTGATCCAGGCGGCCCGCCAGGGGCGCCGCACCCAGAACACATCGGCCAGGACGGTCCCGGCGCCCAGTGCCATGACGACCGGCGCAGGCCCCACGGTGACGGCACCGACCAGCGCCGGTATGCCGCTCTGGGTGAGATAGGAGTACTTGCTGAGCCGCACCGGCGCGATGCGGAGCGCGGCTACCATTGCGACGAGCACCAGGGTGGGAATCGGGAGCGCCAGCCATCGCCGGTCGAGCGCCAGCACGATCGCGCCCAGCAGGATGCCGCCGATCAAGAGGATCTGGGCGTAGCGCGGCAGCAGCCGCGAGATCAGGATGCTCACCGCCGCACCTCGGCGCCGTCCATCGCTTCGCGCAAGGTCCGAAGGAACCCGGCCGCGGCGCCTGCGCCGCTAGCGCCCAGCACGTCCACCAGCGCGCTGCCAACGACGACCCCGTCGGCCAGCCCCGCGACCGTGGCTGCCTGCGCCGGCGTCGAGATCCCAAATCCGACCGCCACCGGCAGGGGAGTGGCCGCCCGGACGGTCGCAATGGTACCGGGCAGATCCGGCGCCAGCGCGCTGCTCGCCCCGGTCACGCCCAGCCGCGCAACCAGGTAGATGAAGCCGGCCGCGCCCGTCACCGCCTGGGCGAGGCGTTCGGGCCGAGTCGTGGGAGCAATGAGCCGGATCAGATCGAGCCCGCTGCCGCCGACCGCGGCCTCGATGGCCGGGTCACTGCCCGCCGGGAGGTCGGTGAGGAGGAGTCCCGCCACGCCCAGCCCCTCGGCATCGCGCAGAAAGCGTTCGACTCCGTAGCGGAGCACCGGGTTGAGGTAGCTGAAGACCACGACCGGCCGCCCCAACTCCGCCCGCGCGACCAGGTCAAGCGTGCCCCGCAGCGTCATACCCTGGCGCAGCGCTTCGAAGCTCGACCGCTGGATGGTGGGCCCGTCCGCCAGCGGATCGCTGAACGGCACCCCGACTTCCACCACGTCCGCCACCTCGGCGACCGCGCGAAGCGCCTCGAGGCTCGTCTCGATGGTCGGATAACCGGCGGTCAGGTAGGGGATCAGCGCGGTGCGCCCGTCGGCGCGCAGCTGGGCCCAGGCGCTGTCGAGGACGGACTCAGACAAAGTAGTCGCCGACCGTCAGCCCGTAGCGGGTCGGGTTGGTCACCTTCACGATGGAGCGGAGGTAGGCCCCGCCCCCGTCCCGCTCGGCCAGGTTCACCGGCGTGCCGGGCGGCGGGATTGCGCCGCCGTCAGAGCCGATCACGATTCGGACCAGCGGCCGGTTGAGGTAGGCCGATTCCGGATTGGGCGCGGCCACGATGGCCACCTCGAACGTGTCGAGGATGACGCAGGTGCCGACCGGGTATACCCCAATCAGGCTGATCAGCGCCTTGACCAGCACGGTGTCGTAGCCCCGCTTCGGGTTCTCCCACATTTCGCGCAGCACCTGGTCCGGCTCGATCGGTACCGTCTGGTAGCTGCGACGCGTCGTCGCGGCATCGAACCCGTCGGCTACCGACACGATGCGGGAGAACATGCCCAGGGCCCGGGGGCGAACGCTCCGGGGATAGCCCGTGAGATCCTGCTTCATGTGGTGCTCGTATGCCACCAGAATGGAGCGGTAGGGGATCTCGTCGTAGCCGCGGAGGCCGAAGAGGACGAGGGCGCCCAGCCACGGATGGGCCTGCATGACCTTCCATTCGGTTTCGTCGAGCCCGGTCGTCTTGTTCAGAATCTCGAGCGGCACCCGGGCCTTGCCCACGTCGTGCAACAGGGCAGTCATGCCCAGATCGTAGAGCTGGAGCTTGGAGAATCCCAGCTTCTTGCCCAGCGCCACGGCAAAGATGCAGACGTTGACCGAGTGGGTGAAGGTGTACTCGTCGTAGTCGCGGATCGTGGTCAGTCCCATCAACGACGTCTCGTTGTTGAGCACCTGGTCCACGATCATCTGAACCGCCCGTTTCACCCGCTTGACGCTGGTCGCTCGCCCCAGACGAATACCCGTGATCACGTCCTTGGTGACCGCGACGCCCTGGCTGTAGGTACGCTTGGCGACTTCGCGCGCCTCCTCCGACTCGCGCAAGCCCTCCTGCTGCGGCTGGGACCGGTCGAGCTCGAGATGCCGGACGCCGCCGTCGGTGAGCCGTTGCTGGAGCTCAGTCAGCAGATCGTCGTTGGTCGGCCGGGACGAGAGGCTGAGCAATAGGCTCAGGAAGATCTGCCACTCCCGACGATCCGCACCGGGCAGCACCCGCAGGGTCCCGATCTCGAAGGCGCGGAACATCGTCAGGATGTGGCTGAACGAGGCGTAATTGTCGAGCTCGAGGCGGAGCCGGGTCGCGTTGACGAAGATGAAGTCGCCGGCCAGCCGCACTTCGATGTCTCCCTCGCCCTGCATCAACCCTTCGGCCGCGGCCTCCAGGTCGTAGAGCGCCTTCTGTACCGTGGCGTTCTCGACCGGGTAGAGCTTGAGGCTGCGGAGCGCGGCGTAGAGCTCGAGCAGCAAGCCGCGGCCGGCTTGGCGCAGCCGTGCATCCTGCGCGGCGGCGCTGTCCGCCTGGGTCCGGGTGGCATCAGGAGACGAGCTCACGCCGCGGAGTCGCGCAGCGCGCGGTTGACGGCGTTGCGCACGACCAGGTCCTTGTCGTCAGCCGCCCGGGTGAGAATCTCGCGCGCTTCGGGCGTCCGGATTTTGCCGAGCGCGATAGCCGCGCAGGCTCGGGTGTCCGAGGCCTGGCGGAGCTTGAGCAGACCGCGAGGCAGCAGCATGTCGCTCAGCGTCTTGAGCGCCGGCGGCCCGGCGATGGACCCGTACGCCTCGAAGAAGGCCATCTTCTCGGTCAGGTCGAGCTCCTTCACACCCTTGCCCATGACCACGGCCTCGATCCGTCGCAGCGCGCCCTTGTAGCCCCGCGCGCCCACTGCACGGACCGCCAGGAGCCGGACGGCCCGGTCGTCGTCTTCGATCGCCCGGTCGAGGTGGGTGAGCGCTCCCGGCGTGGCGATCTTCTCGAGCGCCTGCACCGTCGCGAGGCGCACCGCGGATTCGGTGTGCCCCAGCAGCTCACCCAGGCCGGGCACCGCCTGCTGCAGACCCAGGCGCCCCGACAGCGCCACCACCGACGCGAGCGAGTCCCCCGGCGGGTCTCGCAAGAGCCGCATGACCTCGGCCGGATGCTTGGTGGCCAGTCGATCGACCGTGGCCTCGAGCAGCCCGCGGACCGACGGGTTGGTAAGTCGCGGCAGGGCATCGATCAGGGGTCCGAGCGCCGTGGGGCGAAGTTCCCTGAGCACTTCGGTCACGTCTTCATCGCTGGCCAGCGCGCCGGATTCGTCGAGCGACTGAACCAGTTGCACCACGATCGCCGGCTGGCTCAGCTGGGCCTCGAGATCCTGCAGCCGCCGCTGCTGCTCCGGGGTGAGCGCCGGCGCGCGCGCGGCGATCAGCCGGGTCTCGCGCATGACGGTCGCTACCGTCCGGAACTCGCCTTTATTGAGCAGGTTGGGGAACAGCATGTCGAGGATGCCGAGGATCTCGATCCGAATCCGGTCGTCGGTCTGCAGCTCCACCAGATCGAACAGCCCGTTCAGCGCGGCCTGGCGCACGTCGCGGCGATACTCCTCCTGCACCTGCCCGACAACATAGTTGATCTCTTCTTCCTCGAGGAAGTACAGCGTGGAGTCGAAATCCTCGAGATCCACGATCCCCTTGGGTCGGGGCGGCGCCTCCTCTTCGACCTGCGCGCGGCGCTGCTCAAGTGCGGCCGGAGCCTCCGGGCCGCCCACCACGGTAGCGGTCCCCTCGATCGACTCCGCGTCGCCGAGGAAGTCGATGAAATGGTAGTGGATCAGCTGAAAGTCCTGCTCCCACAGCAGCGTCATCAGGTCGTCACCGGCATCGGCCGGGAGGAACCGCGCCTGGTTCAGCAGCTCGAGGAAACGGACCAGCTCGTCTTGTTCGGCCCCCTTCCGGATGGTCAGCACCCGCATTCCATCCTTGTACAGCACCCAGGCCAGGCAGTCGGACTTGTTCAGCTGACTGTAGACGACCTCCTCTTCCCACCGGAGCTCGGTCTCGCCCACGGTCAGCACCAGCTCGTCCACTGCACTCCAGATCGGGTCGAAGGCGCTTTTGACGTTCTGGGCCGCACGCTGATGGACCGGATTGTTGGGGAGGTACATCTGAAACGCGCGGAGAGCCTTCATCAGGGTCTGCAGCAGCTCCGCAACCTGGCTCGGCAGGAGCAGCACCGGCGACGGGGCCCCTGTCGTCACGCCCCGGCCCCCAGCAGCGCGGCGACGTGAGCGACGTCCTTGTCGCCCCGCCCGCTCAGGCACACCAGTATCAGATCCCGGGCCGCCCAGCGGCCCTGGGAGCGGCTGACCCATGCCAGCGCGTGCGCGGTCTCGAGCGCGGGAATGATTCCCTCGAGACGAGAAACCTGCTGGAAGGCCGCGAGGGCATCGGCGTCGGTCACGTTCTCGTAGCGCACCCGGCCGGTGTCGCGGAGCCAGCTGTGCTCCGGCCCAACGCCGGGATAGTCCAGTCCCGCCGAGACCGAGTGGGCCGGCGCAACCTGCCCGTCGGCGTCCTGGAGGAGGTAGCTCAGGCTCCCGTGCAGCACGCCGGGCCGCCCCGCCCCAAGGGTTGCGCTGTGGTGACCGCTCGCGATGCCCTCGCCGGCGCCCTCTACTCCCACCAGCTCGACCTCGGCATCGTCCAGGAAGCCACTGAACATGCCCATTGCGTTGGAGCCGCCGCCCACGCAGGCGACGACCGTGCGAGGAAGCCGGCCATGGTGGTCGAGCACCTGGGCCCGCGCCTCGCGGCCGATCACCGACTGGAAGTCGCGCACCATGCGAGGGTAGGGATCGGGTCCCACCACGGAGCCGATGATGTAGTGCGTCGTCGGTACGCTGGTCACCCAATCCCGCAGCGCCTCGTTGGTGGCGTCTTTGAGCGTCCGGGTCCCCGACTCGACCGGCACGACAGTCGCCCCCAGCAGACGCATCCGGTACACGTTGAGCGCCTGCCGCTCCACGTCCTCGGCGCCCATGTACACGGCGCATTCGAGCCCGAAGCGGGCGCAGACCGTCGCGGTGGCGACGCCGTGCTGGCCGGCACCGGTCTCCGCGATGATGCGCCGCTTGCCCATCCGGAGCGCGAGCAGCGCCTGTCCCACCGTGTTGTTGATCTTGTGGGCGCCGGTGTGGTTCAGGTCCTCCCGCTTGAGCAGGACCTGGGCACCGACCTCGGTGCTGAGCCGGACCGCATGGGTAAGCGGGGTCGGACGACCGACGTAGTCGCGCAGGATGGTATCGAACTCGGCCCAGAACGCTGGATCGGCCCGCACGCCGTCGTAAAGCGCGGCCAAATCATCGAGCGCGGCGATCAACGTCTCCGGCACGTAGCGGCCCCCATAGGGACCGAACCGGCCGTGCACGGCGCGCTCAGGCGACAGGGCTAAGGGCACGGACAGCCTCCACGAACTGCTCGATCTTTCGCGAATCCTTGATACCAGGCAGGATTTCCACCCCGGAACTTACATCCACCACATCGGGCCTCACGAGCCCTACGGCTTGCGCAACCGTGCCCGGCCGGAGCCCGCCCGCGAGGACCAGGCGGCACCGAACCATCTGCCGCACCTCCCGCGCGAGGGCCGGCGGGAGCGCCACCCCGGCCCCTCCGGCCGCGTGAGCCACCCGGGGCTCCACCAGCACTGCGTCCGCTCCCACCGCCGCAGGCGGCACTTGCGCGAGGTCCTCCGCACCTGCCAGCCGGACCACTCGCCACACCAGCAGCCCTTCCCGCCGGAGCCGGACTGCGTCCTCCGCCGAGTAGACGCCATGCAGCTGAGCCCCGGCGAGCCCGCAGGCATCGCAGGTTCGCAGGATCTCGTCCACCGGCTGACTGCCGAACACGCCCAGCACCGGCCGGCCGCCGGCAGCCGCTACCAGGGCGGCGGCCCGGGCCGGGTCTACCAGCCTCGGCCCCCCAGCGAAGACGACGCCGAGATAGTCCGCGCCGCCGGCCACGGCTGCGGCGGCATCTTCGGGCCGGGTGAGCCCGCAGATCTTCACTTCAACGGCCACGCCGCTTCACCTCTGCGAAGGCGCGCACCTGCGCGGCAGGATCCGCCGTGGCCGAGAGCGCTGTTCCGACCAGCACCCCGTCGGCCCCAGCGGCTGCGGCGTGCTCGATGTCGGTCGCGGTCGTCATGCCGCTCTCGGCCACCGCGGTGCAGTCTCGCGGGACCGCCGCGACCAGCTCCCACGCCGCGGCGACGTCGATCCGAAAGGTGTCCAGGTCGCGGCTGTTGACGCCCACGATGCGTGCGCCGGAATCGAGCGCCCGGTCGAGCTCCGGCCGGGTGTGGACTTCGACCAGGGCGTCGAGCCCGCTGGCGCGGGCGAAGCCGAGCAGCTCGCGCAACCGATCCGGCGGGAGAGCCCGGACGATGAGCAGAACAGCGGCCGCGCCGGCCCCGCGCGCCTCCAGGATCTGCGCCTCATCGAGAATGAAATCCTTCCGCAGGACCGGGATCGCGAGCCGGCCGGCCACCGCCGCGAGATCAGCGACGGAGCCGCCGAAATAGGGACCATCGGTCAGTACCGAAACCGCGGCCGCGCCGTGCCGGGCATAGCACTCCGCTCGCTCCGCCGGGTCGAGCTGATCCCGAATGATTCCCGCCGACGGTGAACGGCGCTTCACTTCGGCGACGAGCGCGATCCGATCGCCTCCGAACGCCCGCGCGAAGACGGGAGGCGCCGGGACGGCCGCGGCGGCCCGCTCGAGCTGCGCGGTACGGCTGCGCAGCTCGGGCAGAGCGGCGCGGGTGCTCTCGAGGATTTGTGCGAGGGTTGTGGCCACTCTTGCCCTTCGGCCCGTCTTCGGGTAATCTTGTTCGGGCTCTATTCGGTCACACTTGTGCCATCGGAGACGCCGGCATGCCGCTCACCAGACGCCAGAGCGAGATCCTCTCGTATCTCCAGCGCCACATCCAAGACCAGGGATACGCACCCAGTTTCGAGGAGATCGCCGAGCAGTTCGGCTTCCAGTCGCTTGCCACAGTGCATGAGCATCTCACCAATCTGGAGCGCAAGGGATACATCCGCCGCTCCTACAACGAGAGCCGTGCCATCGAGGTGTTGCCGCCCCGAGGGACGGCCATGGCTACGGAGATCCCGCTGCTGGGAAAGGTGGCGGCCGGCACCCCGATCGAAGCGCTGATGCAGCAGGAATCGCTGGCCGTGCCCGATTCGATGCTCCCCCGACGGGGCCCCAACTATGCCCTCAAGGTGGCCGGCAACTCGATGATCGAGGAGCACATCGTCGACGGCGATTTCGTGGTGGTACATGGCAAACAAACCGCGGAAAACGGCGAGATGGTCATCGCCCTGGTCAACGGCTCGGAAGCCACCGTGAAGAAGTTCTACCGCGAGGCCGGAGGCTGGATTCGTTTGCAGCCGGCCAACAGCACCATGCAGCCAATGCGCTTCCAGGAGCGGGACGTCCTGATCCAGGGGGTGGTGGTCGGGGTGATCCGGAAGTACTGAACTGCGGGGAAAGGGAGAAAGCGGGAAAGGGAGGAAAGGGACGGCAGCGAGCCGACTCCCCATCCTATTCTCCCATTCTCCCTTTCTCCCATTCACCGCTGTTTTGGCGCCGCGCCCCGCAGCCGGTCCAACACCCCGGCCCCGGCCCCGCTGTCCAGCGCCACCTGCGCTCGTCTCGCCGCCTCCGGAAACGACCAGCCTGCACCCGAAACATAGAGGGCCGCCGCAGCGTTGAGCAGCACCGCAGCCCGCACTGCGCCGCCCTCCCCTGTGCGCAGCAGCCGCTCGATCCGCGCCGCGTTCTCCGCCGGTTCTCCGCCGGCCAGGCCGTCGAGACCCTCCGAGCCCAAACCGAACGCCGCTGCATCGAGGGTCCAATCGCTGACACACCCATCCCGAATCTCCCACACCATCGTCTCGCCTACCGGACTGATCTCGTCCATGCCGACCGCGCCGTGCACCACCAGCGCGTGCGCCGTTCCCAATCGGCGGAGCGCGTGGGCGAGGTGCGGCGCTCGCGCGCGGTCTGCCACCCCCACCACCTGCCGCCGAACCCCCGCCGGGTTCGCCAGCGGCCCCAGCAGGTTCATGATCGTGGGAACACCCAGCTCCCGCCGGGTCGGACCCACGTGCCGCATCGCGGGGTGATAGTCGGGAGCAAACAGAAACACGAGCCCGACCTCGCGAAGAAGACGGGGCGCACGCTCCGGGGCAGTCGCGATGTCGATCCCAAGCGCCTCCAGCACGTCGGCCGAGCCTGAGCGGGAGGTGTAGCTCCGGTTCCCATGCTTGGCCACCGGGACGCCGGAGCCCGCTACCACGAATGCGGCGGCAGTGGAGATGTTGAGCGTGGTGACCGCCCCGCCTCCGGTCCCGCAGGTGTCGACCAGCCGGTCGGTCTGCTCGGTCAGCACCGAGACCATTGCCTCGCGCAGCGCAGCCGCGGCGCCCGCGATCTCCTCCGCCGATTCGCCCTTGCTCCTGAGCCCGAGCAGGAGGGCCGCGATCTCGGCCCGGGTGGCCTCACCCCGCATCACCACTCCGAACGCGGCAGCTGTCTCCAGGGCCGAAAGCGAGTCGCCGGCCGCGAGCCGGCGCAGTGCTTGGGACAGGCTGAGGGAGTCGGAAGGGGCGGTGTTGGTCACTCGGAATCCGGTGGTTGGCAGGCGGCGGCAACGCCCCAAGAAATGCTACCCGCAAAGGTGGCCTTTTGTCAATCATGACAAGGAGTTGCGTAGCTTGCCGGAACCCCGCGCGCGGGGCTAAATTTCGGGCCGATG
The DNA here is from genome assembly GCA_044866195.1 of Gemmatimonadales bacterium. Lineage (GTDB taxonomy): Bacteria > Gemmatimonadota > Gemmatimonadetes > Gemmatimonadales > GWC2-71-9 > DASQPE01. The sequence goes on along the minus strand of JBIOTT010000137.1, from coordinate 15,695 downwards.
CTTCAGACCTTCCTCGCGCTGGCGCACTTCGACGGCGGTCGTTTCGTCGGCTGGCAGCGCCAACGCGAAGGCCGGTCGGTCCAGGCCGAGCTCGAGCGGGTTCTCGAACGCCTGAGCGGCGGTCGCGTGGTGGCACATGCGGCAGGGCGGACCGACGCAGGAGTGCACGCGAGCGGGCTCGGGGTGAGCTTTTCGCTGTCCCGCCGCTGGGAGTCCGCCGCGCTGCGCCGGGCCCTCAATGCCCTCCTCCCGTCCGACTGCTGGATCGAATCCGTCGCGCCGATGCGCCCCGGGTTTCACGCCCGCAAGAGTGCGGTGTCCCGCCGCTACCGCTACGACATCGGCACTGACGACGGCAGTGCGTCGCCCTTCCGGCGACCGTACGAGTGGGCCCTCGGTCGCGCGCTCGATCTCGCAGCGCTCCAAGCAGCGGCAGCCGTGGTGCGCGGCGAGCACGATTTCCAACCGTTCTCCGTTCGGGGCCAGGAGAAGCCGCATTGGCGCTGTTGCGTCGGCCTGTCCCACTGGCGGGAGCGTCCCGCGGGCCAGGGCGTAAGCTACGAAGTCGAGGCCGACCGCTTTCTCCACCACATGGTGCGGATGCTGGTCGGCACCATGGTCGACATCGGGCTGGGACGCCGGCCGGTGGCCGACATGGCCGCCCTGCTGCTGCGAGGAGACAACCTGGAGACCAGTCCACCCGCGCCGGCCGAAGGCCTCTACTTCGTCGCGGCCACTTATCCCGCGGACTGCTATCTCGAGCTGGAGCCGGAGCCGCAGTTGCTGCGTCCAGCGTCGGCGGTGCCGCCGACATGAGGCGCCTTCTCACCCTCGGCGGGCTCGCCCTGGCGCTCGCGGGCTGCAGCGAGCAACCCCGATCGCCCGCGTCGGGCAATGCGCTCGCGGTCGCGCAGGAGCCCGCCCGCGTGGCCGCGCAAAACGGCGTCGACGGTTCGCGCCGCACCGCCCTGGTCGCTGCCACCGAGCGGGTAGCGCCTGCCGTTGTCTCCATCCACGTCTTCTCCCGGGAGCGGGTGACCCCCCGGTCACCGTGGGATTTCTTCTTCGTGCCCCAGGGCGCCGAGCGCCTGGTCGAGGGCTATGGCACCGGCTTCGTCATCCGGGCCAACGGCGTGGTGGTCACCAATCAGCACGTGGTGGCCAATGCCCAACGCGTGGTGGTCACCCTGAGCGACGGATCCGAGTTGGACGGCAAGGTGGTGGGCGAGGACCCGGTGACCGACATTGCCGTCGTGAAGGTGAATCGGAGCCAGTTGCCCATCCCCCCGCTGGGAAAGAGCACCGATCTCATGATCGGCGAATGGGTGGTGGCCTTGGGGAACCCGTTCGCCTACATGCTCGGCAATGCCGAGCCGACCGTCACGGTGGGTGTCGTCAGCGCGACCGGTCGCAACATCCTTCCGTCGGGTGATCAACCCGGTCTGTATCTGGACATGATTCAGACCGACGCAGCCATCAATCCGGGAAATTCCGGCGGGCCGTTGACCAACGCGCTGGGACAGGTGGTAGGTGTGAACTCATCGATCCTCTCCAGCAGCGGCGGCTCCATCGGGCTGGGGTTTGCCATCCCCATCGAGCGCGTCCTGGCAGTCACCGATGCCATCATGCGTACCGGGGCGGTGCGCCGAGCCTGGACCGGGCTCGAGGTCGAGGGTCCGTCCGGCATGCGGAGCTGGCGCAACCTGGGCGGGGTCACCATCTCGACCGTCGCGCCCGGCGGGCCTGCTGAGCGCGCGGGACTCAAACCGGGCGACGTGTTGGTCCAGGCCAACGGACGCACCATTCGCAACTTCCTCGATTGGGAGGCGGTGAAGCTCGACCTCAAGGTCGGAGACCCGGTCGAGCTCACGATACGACAGGGAGGCCGGACCAGCGGGCGCCGGCTGGTGACGGGCGATCTCCCGACCGTCACTGCCGAGAAGGTGACGGTGCTGCGGGACCTGCAGCTCATCGACGTCACCCCGGGCGTGCAAGCCGAGCGGGGGGTGAAGAGCGAACGAGGAGCGCTCATCTTCCGGATATCGCCCGAGGTGAGTCAGGCGACGGGTCTGCAGGAAGGTGACGTCATCCTGGCGATCAACCGGACCCCGGTCCGCAGCGCTTCGCAGGTGGGGGAGTTGCTGCAGAGCCGCTCGGGCGTGCTACGGGTCTATTTCGAGCGCGAGGGCCAGATCAACTTTACCGACCTGGTGTTCCGATGAGCGACGAGGGCTACCGGTCTCCGCTCGGCACCCGGTACGCATCGCCCGCGATGCAAGCGCTCTGGGGCGAACCCCGCCGGATCGGCCTCTGGCGGCGGCTTTGGCTCGCGCTGGCGGAAAGCCAGCGCGAGCTCGGGCTTCCCATTCCCGAGCAGGCTTTGTCCGAGATGCGAGCCCATCTGGATGACGCCGACCTTGCCGCGGCGGCCCGCTACGAGCGCCGGTTCCGGCACGACGTCATGGCGCACATCCACGCCTTCGGCGATCAGGCTCCGGCCGCGCGCCCCTACATCCACCTCGGCGCCACCAGCGCGTTCGTCACCGATAACGCCGACCTCGTGATCATGCGGGAGGGGCTCCGGCTGCTGCTGGGCCGCCTCCTGGCCGTACTGGCCGCGCTCGAGACCTTTGCCCGCCGGCACGCAGCGCTTCCCTGCCTTGCCTACACTCACTTCCAGCCGGCCCAGCTGACCACGGTCGGCAAGCGCGCCACCCTCTGGATGCAGGATTTCGCGGCCGACGTCGAAGACCTCTGCCATCGCATCGAGACGCTGCGGTTCCGGGGATGCAAGGGCACGACCGGCACCCAGGCGTCGTTCCTCGAACTGTTCGCCGGCGACAACGACAAGGTGCGGGAGCTGGATCGGCTGGTGACGACACGCATGGGGTTCGCCCACGCGTTCGCGGTGACCGGGCAGACCTACCCGCGCAAGGCGGACAGCGGGGTGCTCGACGTCCTGAGCGGTGTCGCCCAGTCGGCGGCCAAGTTGGCGAGCGACCTGCGGCTGCTGCAGCACGAGGGTGAGCTGCTCGAGCCGTTCGAGGCCGAGCAGATCGGGTCCAGCGCGATGGCCTACAAGCGGAACCCGATGCGGGCAGAGCGGATTACCGGGCTCGCCCGATTCGTCATTTCGCTCCAGGCCAACGGGGCCCATACCGCTGCCACTCAGTGGCTCGAGCGAACCCTGGACGACAGCGCCAATCGGCGGCTCACCCTGCCGGAGGCGTTCCTGGCGACCGACGCGATCCTCATTCTCGCCACCAACATCGCGGCGGGGCTCGAGGTGCGCGAGCCGGTAATCGCCGCCCACGTAGCGGCCCAGATGCCTTTCATGGCCACCGAGCGCTGGCTCATGCTCGGCGTGGCCGCCGGCGGCGACCGGCAGGCGCTGCACGAGGTGATCCGCCAGCACAGCCTGGTCGTGGCGGAGAGGGTGAGTCGCGGTTGTGACAACGACCTGCTGGAGCGCCTGGCCGCCGACCCTTGCTTCCAGTGCGTGCCCGCCGCGGCGCTCAAGGCCGAGCTCGACCCATCGCGCTACACCGGTCGCTCGGAAGCGCAGGTAGAGGAATTCCTGGTCGATTATCTCGGCCCCCTTCTGGCCCGCGCCCGCCCGCTGGCCGCCGATACCGAGACCGCAGAGGTGCGAGTGTGACCAAGACGCTGGCTCAGAGCGCGTTGCCGCTCCCGTTGCTGCGGCGAGGCAAGGTTCGGGAAGTGTACGAAGTCGATCCGGAGCACCTGCTCCTGGTCGCGAGCGATCGGGTGAGCGCGTTCGACGTCGTCATGCACGAGGCCATTCCCCACAAGGGCGCGGTGCTGACCCAGATCAGCGCGTTCTGGTTCGAGCGGCTCGCCTCGGTAGTCCCGTCGCACTACGTCACCGCCGCTGCCGACGAAATTCTCGGGCGCGTGCCGGGGCTGTCCGCCAATGGCGACGACATGCGCGGCCGGGCAATGCTGGTCCGCCGCACCCAGCCGGTCCCGTTCGAGTGCGTGGTCCGCGGCTACATCTCGGGCTCGGCGTGGGCCGAATACCGGAAGCAGGGCACCCTCGCCGGGGAGCGGCTGCCCGCAGATCTGGTCGAGAGCGGACGACTGCCGGAGCCGATCTTCTCCCCGGCAACCAAGGCGGAAACCGGGCACGACGAGAACGTGACGTTCTCGGCCGTTGCCCATGCGCTCGGGAAGGATGTCGCGGCCCGCCTGCGCGCGGCCAGCTTCGCAGTCTACCAAGCCGGGCGTGACCACGCCGCCGGCCGGGGGATCATCATCGCCGATACCAAGTTCGAGTTCGGGTTCGATCCCGCCGGGACACTTCGGCTGATCGACGAGGTGCTGACCCCGGACAGCTCCCGCTTCTGGCCCGCGGATCGGTACCAGCCGGGTGGCCCCCAACCCAGCTTCGACAAGCAACCGCTGCGGGACTACCTTGCCTCGGTGAGAGCCTTGGGCGGCTGGAACGGCGAAGCACCGCCGCCCCCACTGCCGCCGGATGTGGTCGAGGCTACCAGCCAACGCTACCTCGAGGCGTTCCGCCGGATCACCGGGCGCGATTTGGAGGTCGCGTGATTCGCACCGCGCCCGAGGGACGCTGGTTCATTCTCGGCGCCTGGGCGATCGTGGCGCTCTTCGCGATCAGAGGCTGGTGGGTGGCGCTCGCGATCGCGCTGCCCGTGGCCGTATGGGTCGTGGCGTTCTTTCGCGATCCGGAGCGGGCCGGCCCACGGGGCAACGACCTGGTGCTCGCGCCGGCCGACGGCCGGGTCGTCGCAGTCGGCGAGGTGGATGAGCCGGCCTTCTTCGGCGGAACGGCGACCCGGGTCTCGATTTTCATGAACGTGTTCGACTGCCACGTGAACCGATATCCTACCGACGGCGTCATCGCCTACCGGCACTACAACGCGGGACGGTTCCTCCATGCTGCCGGCGAGAAGGCCAGCCTGGACAACGAGCAGTCGTCGATCGGCCTTACGACGCCGCACGGGAAAGTGCTGGTCCGCCAGATCGCCGGCCTCATCGCGCGCCGCATCGTCACCGACCACCCGGTCGGCGCGGAGGTGCAGCAGGGCCAGCGGCTCGGCATGATCCGGTTCGGTTCGCGCGTGGATCTCTTCCTGCCCCGCGGAGTCCGCGTCCTGGTGCGCGAGGGCGACAAGACCCGCGTCGGCCTCACCCTGGTGGCCCAATGGAGCTGATTCCCCGCCGTCCCCATCTCCGCCGCCCCGACATGCGGCGCGTCGTGGTGGTCATGCCGAGTGCTTTCACCCTCGGCAATTTGTTCTTCGGCTTCTGGTCGATCGTCTCGGCGTTCAACGGCAATTTCCGCTGGGCCGGATGGTTCATCGTCTTCGCGGCGATCCTGGATATGCTGGACGGGCGGGTCGCCCGATTGTCGAAGACCAACAGCCGGTTCGGGGCCGAGCTCGACTCGCTGGTGGACGTAATCTCCTTCGGCGTGGCCCCCGCGCTGCTGATGTACTTCCTCGACTTCGCCTCGGGCGGGCGGTTCGCGTGGGTGCTGTGCTACATCTATGTAGTCGCGGTCGCACTCCGGCTGGCCCGCTACAACGTGCTCGCCGATACCAAGCCCACGCCCGGCTGGTTCACCGGCATGCCATCGCCAGCGGCCGGATGCACTCTCGCCGTGTACTACCCCTTCAGCCAGACCGAGTGGTACCGGGCATCGCTGGCCTATCTCGATCTCCAGCACCAGGGCCTCGTCGTTCTGATCCTGCTCCTGTCGGTGCTGATGGTGAGCAACGTCAAATATCCGCGCTTTCCGGCCATCGGGCTCAAGAGCGCACGGGGCATCTTCGGCCTGGTGGTGCACCTGGGCATCCTGCTGGGCGGATTGCTGGCGCCGGAACATTTCCTGTTTCCGCTCGGGCTGGTGTACATGGTGTTCGGCGCGACCCGGGCCCTCGTGCTGGGCCTGATGGAGCGGGGCGAAGCCGAGCTGCCTGGCGGCGAGCCCCTCACCGCCGCAGAGCCGGACGAAGTAGACGCCCGCGAGCGTCGCCGACCGTGGAGCGAGCGCCGGCAAGGACCCACGCCATGAGCTTCCGGGTGCACGTCCGGGTGATGCCCCGCGCGGGGCTGCTCGACCCGCAGGGCCTGGCCGTGGAGCACGCGCTCGCCGCGCTGGGTTTTGGCGGCAGCACCGGGGTGCGGGTCGGGCGGGCGATCGAGCTCAACCTTTCGGCGGCGTCGCGCGACGAGGCCGAGGCCCGCGCCCGGCAGATGTGCGACCGGCTCCTCGCCAATCCGGTGACCGAAGACTACAGCGTGGAGGTGGAGGACTAATGCAGCGGACGGCGATCGTCCGGTTTCCCGGCAGCAATCGCGATCTCGACGCGCTTCGCGCAGCGGAGCGGGTGGGCAGCGAGGCCTACTTCGTCTGGCACCGCGACACCGATCTCCGTGACGCCGACGTGGTCATCCTTCCGGGCGGCTTCAGTTACGGAGACTACCTCCGGTCCGGAGCCATTGCCCGCTTCAGCCCGGTGATGGGCGCCATCCAGCGCCACGCCGCCGCCGGCGGCGCAGTGATCGGCATCTGCAACGGCTTCCAGATCCTGTGCGAGGCGGGGCTGCTGCCGGGCGCGCTGGTGCGCAACGCCCGGCTGTCCTTCGTTGCAAAGCCGGTGGATCTGCTGGTCGAGCGCACCGGCACCGTGCTCACCAACGCATTCAGCCGCGGCGACCGGATCCGGATTCCAGTGGCACACGGCGATGGACGATTCGTCGCCGACGCCGCAACCCTCGATCGCCTCGAGGCCGAGGACTGCGTGCTGGTTCGCTATATGGCGGCCGCCCCCGGCGTCGAAGCCAATCCCAATGGCTCGGACCGTGACATCGCGGGCATCTGTAATCCTGCCGGCAACATCGTGGGCTTGATGCCGCATCCCGAGAACGCGATCGAGCCGCTGCAGGGCACCCAGGATGGGCGCGGCTTCTTCGACTCGATGGCCGCTTGGCACTCCGTGGCAGGGAGGCGCTGATGCGAATGATTCCGCTGCTGCTGCTCGCGCTGGCGCCCAGCGCCGCCGCGCAGCAGGTGAAGACGATCCGGCCGGGGATGAGCGAAGCGGAGGTGCGCACCACCTGGGGCGAGCCGGTGGCCAGCCGGACTGCGGGCGACTACGCCTACCTGTTCTACGAGAACGGCTGTCTGCGGTCATGCGGCACCTACGACGTCGTGATCCTCCAGGGCGGACAAGTCGTCGATGCGATCGCGCGCGGGAAGGATCATCACTACGATGGCGTCTCGTCGTCCCCAGCCGACCGGGCGCCCCACTACACTCCGCCGAGCGATTCCGCTCAGAGGAGCCTATGACCACCGAGAAGCCCAGCAAGAACGAAGACGAGTACTTCACCCTGCTCGACCAGGAGCTGCTGAAGAAGCAACGGGAGCTGGCCGAGGCCGCTCAGCTGGCCGCCGAGCGGCGCTCGCACTTCATGAAATGCCCCAAGGACGGATACGACCTCGAGAGCCACGAATTTCACGGCGTGCAGATCGAGCGGTGCTCCCAGTGCGGCGGGATCTGGCTGGACGCCGGCGAGCTCGAGGCAATTCGGGCCCACGAAGACCACACCGGTCTGCTCGGCCGCATCGTGAACGACGTGCTGGTGACCCTGGGCGGTGACCGCCGAAAGGCCAAGCGTGGCTGAGTCGCGGGTCGCGACCGCACCCCCCCGCGAGCCGAGCCCGCCCGCCGAACCGTTCCCCGGGGAACGGCCGATCACGCCTGAGCTGATTCGCGAGCACAATCTCAACGATCTCGAGGACGACCGGATCGTGGGCCTGCTGGGCCGCACGCCGACCCTGACCGAGCTGGGGATCTTCTCCGCCCTCTGGTCGGAGCACTGCTCCTACAAGCACTCCAAGCCGATCCTCCGGCTTTTTCCCACCGAGGGTCCCCGGGTCCTGCAAGGCCCCGGGGAAAACGCTGGTGTGCTGCGGCTTCCCGCCGGTTGGGCCGTGGCGTTCAAGATCGAGTCGCACAATCACCCCTCGGCGGTGGAGCCCTATCAGGGCGCGGCGACCGGAGTCGGCGGGATCCTCCGGGACGTGTTCACCATGGGCGCCCGGCCGGTGGCAGTGCTGAACAGCTTGCGCTTCGGCCCGCTGGACGTCCCCCGGAATCGCTACCTCTTCGGCGGGGTGGTCCGGGGCGTCGGGGACTACGGCAACTGCGTCGGAGTTCCGACCCTGGGCGGCGAAGTCGGTTTCGCCGCCGGCTACACCGGGAATCCGCTGGTCAACGCGATGTGCGTGGGCCTGCTGCGCGAGCAGGACCTGATCCGGGCGCGGGCCCACGGCGTGGGTAACGTGCTGCTCGTGGTCGGGTCCAGCACCGGGCGAGACGGAATCCACGGCGCGAGCTTCGCCTCGGAAGAGCTCTCCGAGAAGAGCGAGGCTCGGCGTCCCCAGGTGCAGGTAGGCGACCCGTTCACCGAGAAGCTCCTGCTCGAGGCCACGCTCGAGCTCATCACCTCCGATCTCATCGTCGCCGTTCAGGACATGGGTGCGGCCGGCCTCACCAGCTCCTCCGCGGAAATGGCGGCGCGCGGCGGCGTCGGGGTCGAGATCGACACCGGACTGGTCCCCACCCGGGAAGACGGGATGACGCCGTACGAGATCCTGCTCTCGGAGTCGCAAGAGCGGATGCTGGTCGTGGCCGAGCCCCGCCGGGTTGCCGAGATTCAGGGCGTGTGCGCCAAGTGGGAGCTCACGGCCACGCCCATCGGGCGGGTCACCGACGATGGGCTCTTCCGGGTTCGGCACCACGGCCGGATGGTCGCTGCGATCCCCGGCCGGCCGCTGGTGGATGACTGCCCGATTTATCATCCGGAGGCACGCGAGGCCGAGCAGGCCAGAGCCCGGCGCGCCGCCCGCGCACCTGCCCACCTCCCCGACCCCGAACCGGCACTCGAAGCATTGCTCGACAGCCCGAGCATCGCCAGCAAGCGATGGGTGTACGAGCAGTACGACTCCACCGTTCAATCCGCCACGGTGCTCGGACCGGGCGGCGATGCCGGCGTGCTGCAGGTGCCCGGGACCGGCTTCGGCCTCGCGGTCACGACCGACTGCAACGCCAGACTGGTCGCGCTCGACCCGTATGAGGGCGGCAAGGCTGCCGTGGCCGAGGCCGCACGCAACATCGCCTGCACCGGCGCGCTGCCGCTGGGCATCACCGACTGCCTGAATTTCGGCAACCCAGAGAAGCCCGAGGTCTTCTTCCAGTTTCGGGAGGCGTGCCGCGGCATAGCCGACGCCTGCCGGGCGTTCGAGACGCCGGTCACCGGCGGCAATGTCTCGTTCTACAATGAGAGCCCCAGCGGCGCGGTCGATCCCACCCCCGTGATCGGGATGGTCGGCCTGCTCGAGCCGGTCACCGCCCGGGTCGCCAGTGCCTTTGCCGAGCCGGGAGACGCCATCCTGATCCTGGGCATCACTCGCGGCGAGCTGGGCGGCTCGGCGTACTGGGCCGAAGTGCTTGGGTTCGTCGGCGGGCAGCCCGCCCCGGTCGATCTCGAGTCCGAACGGAAGCTGCAGCTCCTGCTGGTCGCAGCGGCCCGCGCGGGGCTGCTCCGCTCCGCCCACGATTGCTCCGAGGGGGGTCTCGCGGTCGCGCTGGCCGAAGCGGCGCTTGGCGGGCCGTACGCCTCGGGGCCCTTGGGAACCAGTCTAGATTTCGGGGAGTACGCCGGGGGAGTACCGCTCGACGGCCTGCTCTATGGCGAAGACGGCGCCCGCGCGGTGGTCTCTTGTGCTCCGGCCGCGGTGGCCGGCGTCGTGGCGCTCGCCAGAGAGCACGGCGTACCGGTGTTCCACGCGGGGGCCGTTGGGGCGGCTGGCGGTGCGTTCGAGCTGCGCGTGGCGGGTCGGGTGTTGTCCTGGGATACGGGCGCGCTCCGGCGCATCTACTACGATGCGATTCCCCGGCGCATGGCGCACGCGGAGCAGGATCGCTAGGAGAGTCTATTCATGTGCGGTATCATCGGAGTCTCGGGCCTGTCCGACGCGGCCAAGCTGGCCTACCTCGGTCTCTATGCCCTGCAGCATCGGGGGCAGGAGAGCGCCGGTATCGTCGCGATCGACGCTGAGGGCCGGCCCCGGTCCTACCGGGGCATGGGCCTGGTGAACGAGACGTTCGACGAAACCATCCTGGCCAAGCTGCCGGGCGATGTCGCCGTGGGCCATACCCGTTACTCCACCACCGGGAGCACGGTGCTGGCGAACGCGCAGCCCTGCAGCGTCAGCACCCGCTCCGGTCCGCTGGTGATCGCCCATAACGGAAATCTCACCAACGCCGCAGAGCTCAAGCACGATCTGGTGGAGCACGGCGCGATCTTCACCACCTCCACCGACACCGAGGTCCTGGTCCACCTGATCGCCCGCTCGGAGGCGGGGACGGTGGACGATCGGATCCGGGATGCCCTGGAGCAGGTGGACGGGGCGTATAGCCTGGTCCTCACGGTCGGGCGCACCATGTACGCCGTGGTGGATAGCCGCGGATTCCGGCCACTCGTGCTCGGGCGGCTGAATGGCGGCGTGATCGCGGCCTCGGAGACCTGTGCCCTGGATCTGGTTGGCGCCACCCTCGTCCGGGAGCTACAGCCGGGAGACTTTCTCCGGATCGAGGACGGAGAGATCGTCGAGCTGCCGCGACTTTCTCCTCGGCCGGTCAGCCGCTGCGTCTTCGAGCTCATCTATTTCGCCCGTCCCGACAGTCGCATCTTCGGCGAGTCGGTGGACCGGGTGCGGCGCGAGCTGGGACGCCAGCTCGCCCGGGAGCGGCCCGCACCTGGAGGCGATGTCGTGTTCAGCGTGCCCGACAGCTCCAACGCCATGGCGCTCGGTTTCTCGGAGGTCTCGGGCATCAAGCTGGAGTACGGGCTCATCCGGAACCACTACGTCGGGCGCACCTTCATCAACCCGACGCAGGCGCTCCGGGTGGCCAAGGTGCGGATCAAGTTCAACCCGGTGCGCGACGTGATCGCTGGCAAGTCGGTCGTCGTGGTGGACGACAGCCTCGTGCGCGGCAACACCAGCAAGGGGCTGGTCCAGATGATCCGCGGCGCCGGGGCGCGCGAGGTGCACCTGCGCCTCGGCTCACCCCCCATCACCGGGCCGTGCCACTACGGGATCGATACGCCCACCCGTGAAGAGCTCATCGCGGGGACCCACTCGATCGAGAAGATCCGTCAGTTCCTGGGCGTCGACTCCCTGGGCTACCTCTCGCTGGACGGCATGCTCCGCGCGGCGGGAGGCCCGGCGGGGTTCTGCCATGCCTGCTTCTCGGGACAGTACCCGACACCGGTGCCCGACGAGCTCGTTCGGCTGCGCCACGCCTCGCCGCTCGTCGCCACGCCGGCATGAGCGGTTCGTTCACCCAGCCGCTGGTCTACTTCTTCGGGCAGGGCCGCGCCGACGGAACAGCGGCCATGAAAGACGTGCTCGGCGGCAAGGGCGCTGGCCTGGCCGAGATGACCACGCTCGGCATCCCGGTCCCTCCCGGCTTCACCATCGCCACCACCGTTTGCCACAGTTACCTCGAGAGCCGCCAGTTCTCCTCCCGCCTTCGCAACCAGGTCGAACACCATCTCCAGCGGCTCGAGGCCGCCACGGGCAAGCAGTTCGGGGGCGGCGAGCACCCCCTGCTGGTCTCGGTCCGCTCGGGCGCGCCAGTCTCGATGCCCGGGATGATGGAGACGATCCTCAATCTGGGACTGAACGAGACCACGGTCGACGGCTTAGCCAGCCTGAGCGGCAACCCATCGTTCGCTTGGGACTCCTACCGTCGCTTCGTGCAGATGTACGGCAGCGTGGTGTTCGAGGTCCCCAAACAGCTGTTCGAGCAGCGGCTGGAAGCGCGCAAGCGGGAGTGCGGGGTGAGCCGTGACATCGACCTGCCGGTTCCCACGCTGCAGGCGCTGGTGCGCGAGTTCAAGGAGCTGGTCAGGCAACAGGCGGGGAAGCCCTTCCCCGACGACCCCCTGGCCCAGCTCTGGGGCGCGATCGCGGCGGTATTCGCCAGCTGGAACACCCGTCGCGCCATCGACTACCGGAAGCTGCACAGCGTCCCCGACACGATGGGGACCGCCGTCAACGTTGTCGCCATGGTCTTCGGCAACCTGGGCGAGGATTCGGGCACCGGGGTCGCCTTCACCCGCAATCCGTCCACCGGCGAGCCGGGCTTGTATGGCGAGTATCTGCTGAACGCGCAGGGCGAAGATGTCGTGTCCGGCGCCCGCACGCCGGAGCCGATCGCCTCGCTCAACGACCGCCTGCCCCACGCATACCAGGAGCTCGAGCGCACCGCCCGGATCCTCGAGCGGCACTTTCGCGACGTGCAGGACCTCGAGTTCACCATCGAGCGCGGCCACCTCTACATGCTGCAGACCCGCCGGGCCCAGCGCTCGGGCCCCGCAGCCGTACGGATCGCCTGCGACATGGTGGACGAACGGCTGATCAGCCAGGAAGAGGCGGTTGCCCGGATTCCGCCCCGGGACCTCGACCAGCTGCTCCACCCGACCATCGACCAGGCCAGCCGGCTGGACCTGCTCGCCGTGGGGCTGCCGGCCTCCCCCGGTGCGGCCTGCGGCACCGTGGTCTTCGATGCTGACCACGCCGAGCGGCTGGGCCGGGGCGGCCAGCCGGTGATTCTGGTCCGGCGGGAGACATCGCCCGAGGACTTCCATGGCATGGTGGTAGCAAAGGCCGTCCTCACCGCCCGCGGCGGGATGACCTCGCACGCAGCCGTGGTTGCTCGTGGCATGGGGAAGCCCTGCGTCGTCGGAGCGTCCGCCATCGAAGTAGACGAGCCCAGCCGCCAGTTCAATGCGGACGGACGACTAGTGCGCGAGGGAGAGTGGATCAGCCTGGACGGCGGAACCGGCAAGGTATTCGCCGGGCAGGCACGGCTCATCGAACCGGCGCTCGGCGAGCACTTCAAGCTGCTCATGGGGTGGGCCGACGGCGTGCGGCAGCTTCGGGTCCGGGTCAACGCGGACACCCCGGCCGATGCCCACCGGGGCCGGGACTTCGGCGCCGAGGGCATCGGCCTCTGCCGCACCGAGCACATGTTCTTCGAGGGCGATCGCCTGGTCGTCATGCGCGAAATGATTCTCGCACAGGACGAGGCCGGCCGCCGCCGGGCGCTCGAGCGGCTGCTCCCCATGCAACGGGGAGACTTCGAAGCGATCTTCCGCGCGATGGAAGGGTTTCCCGTCACGATCCGCCTGCTCGACCCTCCGCTGCACGAGTTCCTGCCCAAGGAGGACGCCGAAATCGAGGCCCTGGCCCGCCAGCTCGGCCGGCCGGCAGACGAGATCCGGCGTACCGTGCAGGAGCTGCAGGAGGTCAACCCGATGCTCGGGCTGCGCGGCTGTCGTCTCGGCATCGTGCATCCCGAAATCACCCAGATGCAGACCCGGGCGATCTTCGAGGCCGCCTGCGCGGTCGCCGCCCGGCGCGGCCTCGTCATGCCGGAGATCATGATCCCGCTTACCGCGTCGGTGGTCGAGTTCCGCAAGCAGGCGCTGGTGGTCCGCCGGGTGGCGGAGGATGTCTTCAACGAGCGCCAGATCACCGTGCCGTATCTGCTGGGCACCATGATCGAGCTGCCGCGCGCGGCTGTGACGGCCGACGAGATGGCGCTCGAGGCGCAGTTCTTCTCTTTCGGCACCAACGATCTCACCCAGACCACCTGGGGCCTCTCCCGCGACGACGCCGGACGCTTCCTGCCCCAGTATATCGACCAGGGTGTGATCCCGAGCGACCCGTTCCAGGAGCTCGATCTGCCCGGCGTCGGCAGGCTCATCCAGATGGCCTGCGAGCTGGGGCGAAAGACCCGTGCCGACCTCAAGCTCGGCATTTGCGGCGAGCACGGGGGCGAGCCCAACGCGGTCGCATTCTGTGACCGGTTGGGGGTGAACTATGTATCGTGCTCACCGTTCCGGGTTCCGATCGCCCGCCTCGCAGCCGCCCAGGCGACCTTGGCGGCGCGGGGGACGATGGATCGGACGAGAGCGACCGTCTAGCGCGCAAAGCGCGCGCTAGACGCTATCAGCTATCCGCTATCCGCTGCCCGTCCTGAAGGTGGGCATCGCTGATGCAGGCAGGGGCTGGCAGCCCGCAGCGGGAAGCGGACGCGGATAGCAGCGGATGGCGGACAGCAGATAGCTGATAGCGGAGTTTTGCATGCCCCAACCACTGGTCGGCATTATTATCGGCAGCGATTCGGACTGGCCCGTGATGCAGCACGCCGCCAGGCGGCTCAAGGAATTCGAGGTGCCTTGGGAGGCCCGGGTGCTCTCGGCTCACCGCACCCCCGATCTCGCCGCCAGGTACGCCGAGGAGGCCGGCGGGCGCGGGCTCCGGTGCCTCATTGCGGGCGCGGGGGGAGCGGCCCACCTGGCCGGCGTGCTCGCAGCCAAAACGACCCTGCCGGTGCTGGGCGTGCCCATGCCGAGCAAGCATCTGCAAGGCCTCGATTCCTTGCTCTCCACCGTCCAGATGCCGGGCGGCATTCCCGTGGCCACCTTCGCGATCGGCGAGGCGGGAGCCGCCAATGCGGCTCTGTTCGCCGTCGCAATCTTGGCGGGCACCGACCCGAACCTGGCCCGCCGGCTGGCCGAGTTCCGCCGGGGACAGGCGGAACGAGTGCAACAGCTCACCCTCCCCGACCCAGCGTGACAATCGCACCGAGGACCCGTCTATGCTCCTAGCGTTGGCGCTCACCCTCATGTCGAATAGCGCAGCCCTCTGGGCTCGCTTGCAGCCGGCCGATCCGGCCTGCGTTACGATGAACACCAAGAACCTTCCCCTCGCCACCCGAAAGAGTCCGCTCGACTCGCTGGCGTTCACCGCGGCCGGGAGCCGGATCAAGGTGTGCTACGGACGTCCCTCGCTCCGCGGCCGCCACATGCTGGGGGGCGAGGCCGTTCCCTACGGCAAGCTGTGGCGCACCGGAGCGAACGAGCCGACCATGATCCACACCAGTGGACCCATCTCGATCGCGGGAATCAAGGTCGCCGCGGGGAGCTACTCTCTGTACACCGTCCCCGGCCCCGCCCAGTGGGAGGTGATCGTGAATCGCTCGATCACCCAGTGGGGCGAGGAGTCCAACTACACTGCGGCGGTGAAGGCGCAGGAGGTCGGCCGGGCAAAGCTCAAGCCCGAGGCCCTCGATCGGCCGGTCGAAACCTTCACGATCAAGGCCGAACCGACCGGCCAGTCGCCCGCGCTGGTGCTCGAGTGGGAGAAGACGAGACTTCGTATTCCGGTCGGGAAGTAGACTCGCCCCCGGGGGCAACCGATGGGTGTCGGGTCGTTGCTGCAAGGGCCCCCCGGGGCCGCGTCCCAGCGGGTCGCTGATTCGGCAGGTGCCCGTCGTACCTTGCTCTGGGCCGGCCTGCTCGCCGTCGTGCTGCTGCCCTTCGCGTGGGGGCATCGGTACGATTGGCGGACAGCAAAGGGTCTCGAGCCCGAGTGGATTGGACGCAGTCTGGCGCGCGGACACGGGTTTTCCTTCCGCGGCGATCAGCGCTGGCTTCTCCCTCCCGCCGACCGAAACACCTATTCTCCCACGGCCTGGCAGGAGCCGGTCAACCCCTTGCTACTGGGCGCCCTCTTCCGGCTCGGCGGCTTGTACTACGGCCGGCTCCTTCCCGTGGTCGTC